>JAUVEN010000014.1 GCA_030594815.1 Gammaproteobacteria bacterium | reverse complement strand
ACGTGTTGCCCGCTTGACGCCCAGCGTGTATATATAAAAGAAGAGTTATACTTAATTTATATTAACGATAAAAAAGCCTAAAACATTTTGCAAAAAACAGATTCCAATATAGATACACTTTTTTTACCTAATTTATGCGGTATACGCGCAGTATTTTTTGTGGTGTTTATTGCTGAACTTTTTGCCTTTTTTCTCGCCCTCGCCCCCATGGATATTCCCGCCACACAGCGTTGGTACCAACTGGGGCTGATTTCACTCTTTGTGCAGTGGTGTGCACTGGCGAGCTGCTCGATTCTTTGTTTATTTCGTCCTTATCTAACCCATTTTTCAAATATAAAAGCGGGCATCATCAGTTATATTATTGTTTTAAGCGTTATCGCAATTATCACCGAGCTAACCTATTACTTTATTTACGCAAACTCAATTGAGCTATATCCACCGAGCTGGCATTTACACTTTTTTCTCCGCAACATCGCCATCGGCGCTATTTTAACCGGACCTGTTTTTCGTTATTTTTATATCCAGAATCAATGGCGTCGAAATATTCGTGCTGAAACGGAAGCGCGCGTACAAGCATTACAATCTCGCATACGACCGCATTTTCTTTTTAACAGCATGAATACCATTGCCGCCTTAACCCGTAGCGATCCTGAAAAAGCAGAAATGGCCGTTGAAAATCTGGCAGATTTATTCCGGGTCAGTTTAAGTGATGCTCGTAAACAAGTACCGTTAGAAGAAGAACTGGAACTTTGTCATCGTTATATTGAAATTGAACAACTTAGATTAGGTGATCGCCTGGAAGTGAAATGGGATTTAGATGTGCCTGATGATGCCCTGGTACCCGCTTTGTTATTACAGCCCTTACTGGAAAATGCAATTTACCACGGTATAGAATCTCAAACGACAGGTGGCTGCATTAAAATTAAAGGTCAGCTTAACAATAAACAAATTGAGTTTACTTTAACAAATTCATTACCCGATAAAAATTCAACACAGCGTCAACATGGTAACCAGCTCGCACAACAGAATGTACGCGAACGTTTAACAGCACTTTATGGTCATCGTGGAAAACTTGAGGTATCGGAAAAAGAAGATATGTATCAGGTATCACTGCAATTTCCTTATGAACTTCCCAAACAGGTAGAAGCCCATGAAGATTTTGATCGTTGATGATGAGCAGCTCGCTCGTGAACGTTTGCATCGTCAACTTGATGAGTTGAATGAGGACTATGAAATTATTGAAGCGGATAATGGTTTAACCGCAATTGAACAATCTCAAAAATACAACCCTGAAATTGTCTTACTGGATATTCGTATGCCCGGTATGGATGGAATTGAAGCAGCGAATAAACTTTCTGAATTAGAAGCACCACCTGCAATTATCTTTACCACTGCCTATGATGAGTATGCACTTAAAGCCTTTGACTCTCATGCGATTGCCTATTTATTAAAACCAGTGCGTAAAGAAAAACTGAATAAAGCCATACATTCCGCAAATCGACTTAACCGTGTTCAATTACAAAACATACAACACGAAAACAATGAAGCCAAAGAACAATACCTAAGTGTGCGCATTCACAGCGGTGTACGAAAAATCGATCTTAATGATATTTATTATTTTCATGCAGAACAAAAATATGTCACGGTAAAATATCATGAAGGCGAAGTATTGATTGAAGAATCATTAAAAAGTCTTGAGTCCCGGTTTGGTGATGAATTTATTCGAATCCATCGCAATGCGCTGGTAGCAAAACAACAACTAAAAGCAATACGTAAAGATCAACAAGGTCGCTACTTAACCGAGCTAAAAGATATAGATGAGAAAATTGAAGTTAGCCGACGTCATGTCGCTGCGGTAAGAAAATTTTTAGGCTAAAAAACTATAATAAATTATACGATTCTCAGCTAAAGGATTAATCAGGGGAGTGTTATGCATTTTGTATTAGCAATAGCAGGTTTAATTATTGGTTCTATGCTGGGTCGTGATGGTGGATGGGTTTATGGCATGCTGGCTGGCTTTGCTATTGGCGCGTGGATAACTACGAATAATAAAGTTAAAATATTACAAGAAGAATTATCTAATCTCAAAAACAGTATTAATTCATTTGCTCAAACTAAACCTGAAACAGCAAAAGAAATAACAACGCAAACTGTCAAACAAAACATTGCCAATAAGCCTAAAGCGACTCAAACAAAAGAACCTATTGCGGTTAACACGACAACGGATAAAACTGTAGATACCAGCAAATCAGATGACAGCTCCATTGGTGACATCGAGAAACCCATTCCCATTGCAGCAAATAATTCATGGTCCGAAGAACCTTATATTCCAGCAGCGTTACCACAACCTGTTGAAGCCGCTGTCGACTGGGTTAAACATTTTTTCACCACGGGCAATATCATCGTAAAAGTGGGTGTCACGGTATTATTTTTTGGTATCGCATTTTTAGTAAAGTATGCAGCAGAACGAAGTGTGTTCCCGATTGAGTTACGCTTAGCGGGCATCGCACTCATTGGTATCATCATGTTAGGTATAGGCTGGCGTTTACGCGAGAAAAAAACAGCCTATGCACTTGTATTACAGGGTGGCGCATTAGCAGTTTTATACCTCACTGTTTTTTCTGCTTTACGCCTTTATGATTTACTGCCACCAACGTTTGCTTTTGCCATTTTGTTTGTTTTCGCTGCTTTCTCTGCTGCTCTTGCCGTATTACAAAACTCACGTGCACTTGCTGTTCTTGCATTAAGTGGTGGCTTTCTTGCCCCCATATTAACGTCTACCGGCAGTGGCAATTATGTGGCTTTATTTAGTTATTACCTTGTTCTTAATTTTGGTATTTTTGGCATCGCCTGGTTTAAGTCATGGCGCTTATTAAATGTCTTAGGATTCTTATTTACTTTTGTTGTTGCCACTGCATGGGGAGTAAATTCTTATACTCCCGCTGATTTTTCAAAAGCGGAACCTTTCCTCATTGCGTTTTATTTATTGTATGTCGCTATTTCTGTTTTATTTGCCATTCGTCAACCGGTGCAACTTAAAGGCTATGTCGATAGCACCCTAATCTTTGGTGTACCGATTGTTGGCTTCGGATTACAAGCGGGCATGGTGAATCACATTGAATATGCTCTGGCCTGGAGCAGTATAATTCTTGCTGCATTTTACATCGGTTTAGCATCTATTTTATGGCAACGTTTAACCTCCGAATTTCGACTTATTTGTGAGGCATTTTTGGTGCTTGGTGTTATGTTTGCCACACTCGCCGTACCCTTTGCACTTGATGCTAGCTGGACAGCAGGCACATGGGCATTAGAAGGTGCTGCCGCAGTGTGGGTAGGTACACGACAATCTCGTCTATTACCGCGTTTACTGGGTTATGCTTTACAGCTTGCCAGTGCCTATACCTATTTTTCTTCCATCACTTATTCCAGTGGTAGCCCTCTCTTTATACTCAATGGCAATTACATTGGCGCATTAATTATTGCTCTATCCGGTCTTTTTGTCGCGTGGCAGTTGAAAGTTAATATTCATAAATCAACATCGGGTAAACATCGTTTAATTCCACAAGAACAATCTTTATCCATTCCATTTCTTGCCTGGGGATTAACCTGGTGGGTTGGTGCAGGTATTAATGAGATCGATCATAATATCTCATCCGTAAACTCAGCTTTTAGTCTTATATTATTTGCAACTTTTACCGCAGTTACGCTGCAATGGCTTAAACAAAAACTGGATTGGGATGAACTTCGTCTTCCTGCCCTAGCCTTGTTACCCGTTTTATATTTATTAATTCCCTTTGTTTTACTTGAAAATGATCATCCTTTTGCTGACTGGAACTTTATAAGTTGGACGATTGCCTTCGCCTCGCATCTTTGGATTTTGAAAAAGTATGATACGCAAGAATCGAATCACACTAATTGGCTACATACGGCTGGCTTCTGGTTCATTGTTGCAATTATGACTATTGAGGCCACCTGGCAAGTAGATCACTATGTTCACGGTGCAGTTACATGGCCGCTAATGATGACAGGCTTAATACCAACTTTGTTTATGATATTTATGTATCGCTACGGTCAAAATATTGTGTGGCCTGTTGCACAACATAAAATGCAATACCAGGCTGTCGCGGTTAAACCTGTTGCTTTTGGCGTATGGGGCTGGTTTGTTTTAATGAATATATTTAATGATGGTCGAGCAGCACCACTCGAATACGTACCGTTTATAAATCCGCTTGATATTACTTTAGCCATTCAATTTTTAGCATTAGTCTACTGGCAACGGTTACCGCTTGAATTTGAAGGCTGGGGTAAACAACGCTGGCGTTTTGATTACAGTAAATTGCTACTGGCTATCAGTATCTTCCTTTGGCTAAACACCATGTGGTTACGACTCGCTCATCATATGTGGCATATCGATTTTGATCTATCAGATATGACCCAATCAAGACTGGTGCAAACAGGTGTTGCCATTCTTTGGAGTGTCACGGGCCTCTCTTGCATGATCATGGGTGCACGTAAAAAGATGAGAAGTATCTGGATAGCAGGTGCAATAGTCATGGCTGCCGTGGTTGTAAAACTCTTTATGTTTGACCTTGCCAATACCGGTACGGTTGAACGTATTGTTTCATTTATGTCAGTGGGTTTACTGTTACTCGTTGTGGGTTATTTTTCACCTGTGCCTCCTGTTGACGAACAAGAAATAGATAAGGAAACAAAAGATGAAGAATAAGCTAACACTTCTCTTTTTATTAATTACCCTGCCAAAAATTATTTTGGCTTTGTCTGAGCAAGATTTTGCCTATATTGCAGAAACACAAACAAATGGAAATACGCCTTATTATGAACTTGAAATTCCTGCTGTCGTTTATGAAAGTATAAGCCGGCCTGATTTAGGTGATCTACGAGTATTAAACGGTAATGGCCATATTGTTCCTCATGGATTACGCAGCACGGCAATACAACGTAGTACAAAAACTGAAACAAAAAATATGCCCTTTTATCCTCTCTATCAACAAACCGGGCAATCTATTTCTAATCTTCATTTAAATATAAAACGAAACGCGCAAGGTGAAGTCATTGATATTCATAGCCGTTTACCTAATGATGAACAAAATAATCGTTTAGCGGGTTATATTATTGATTTACGTGAATGGAAAAAACCTGTTAATGAATTAAAGATTACCTGGAAAAATTCTGACAACGCTTCTTTTATTCGAAAATTAAAAGTATCTAAAAGTAGCAACCTTGAACGCTGGCGACTTGTTGCCAGTGGAAAAACACTGGTTAATCTCTCGTACCAAAACCATCGATTAATAGAAAATACCATTAACGTATACTCAGCAAAAACAAATTACTTACAAATCTTGTTTCAAGATCAAAAACCCGGTCTGGAAATAGAAAGTATTGAAGTAACACATACTCAATCATCCACTTATAAAAAACAAAACTGGAAAAACATTTCTATTCATGCAACAGCTACGGCCGGTGAGTATGCTTTTCAAAATCAATTAAAATCACTGGCCCGCCAGTTAGAGATTAAACTTCCTGAAAATAATACGGTTGTTATGGTTCGTGTATTATCCAGAACAAATACTGAACAACCATGGCGACATCGTGGTTCAACATTACTTTATCGTTTGTCAGTAAATGGAACCGATATAGAAAAAACTAAAATTAATATTTCACCTAACCGGGATAATCAATGGCTGTTACGATTTGATCAACAAGGTGGAGGAATTGGCTCTGGCACACCTGAAGTAAAATTAGCATGGTATCCACAGCAACTTGTTTTTGTTGCGCGTGGTCAAGCACCCTATCGTGTTGTCTGGGGTAGTGCTAAGGTAAAACCTGTAAATATTAATGCAAACCAACTACTACCTCATGTTCCAAATAATGCAGTCTCGGACGCCAATATGATTAGTATAGCTCTACTATTAACAGACACGATGCGTGCTATTAATAAGCAAGCTTTAGAACCTAAAGCAAAAGAAATTAACTGGCGTCACTGGATTTTATGGATTGCACTTATTTCTGCAGCATTGATGTTGATCTGGATGGCGGTAGGTTTAATGAAAAAAATGTCTGAGTAATTATTAATGGCTCTGATATACAAAGAAATATTCAGTGCCATTGCTATCGCAATAACCTTTATTGCCTTTATTCCTTATATCCTCTCAATTCACCAGGGTAAAACAAAACCGCACGCTTTTTCCTGGATCATATGGGCCTCAGTTACCTTTATTGTTTTTCTTGCAACACTAACTGATAAAGGTGGTGCCGGTGCATGGCCAATCGGTGTTTCCGGGCTTATAACTCTTTACGTCGCCTTTTTAGCGTATACAAAAAAATCCAATCGTATGATTTCAAATATTGACTGGTTATTTTTTATTCTCGCAATGACCTCATTACCTTTATGGTATTTCACTTCTAATCCCTTATGGTCCGTAATCATATTAACAACCGTTGATCTACTTGGTTTTGTGCCAACCTTTAGAAAATCTTACAACCAGCCCTATGAAGAACAACTCACCTTTTTTAACCTAATGGCAAGCCGCAATATCATTGTTATTGTCGCATTAGAAAACTATTCTATAACAACACTTTTATTTCCGGCAACAACAGCCATTGCATGTATACTCTTTGTCTTAATGGTAATAATAAGAAGAACCAAAATAAAAAAGGCTTAGCATGGACGTAGTACAAATACCTTTCGTTAAAAAAGTAGGGATAACACAAGCAGTCGATGGGAAGCTTGAACTAGCTTTTAATGATGACACCCATAATCATTTAGCGACAATGCATGCAAGTGCACAATTTACCTTAGCCGAAACTGCAAGCGGAGAATTTCTACAAACATTATTCCCTGAACTTGTCGGTAAAGTGATTCCTGTTCTTCGTGATGCCACTGTTAAGTTTAAGAAACCCGCTATTAAAACAATTATTGCTTACCCATCTATTTCAGATGAAACACAAGAAAAATTTAACACGCAGTTTGCGAAAAAAGGACGCGCATCCATTTCTGTCAATGTTGAAATTAAAGATGTAGAAAACACAGTAACGTGCATCGCAAGCTATAACTGGTTTGTACAAAAAATATAATAATAAATTTATACATTTAAAAATGTAGGTACGAATTTGTTCGTACGCCGAGGTTAAAACTTGCACCGCGTTCGTATGAATTCGAACCTACAAAAAATAGCACCTTAACTGAACAACATTATGTGTTAAAGGAAAGTTTTATATGGAAAATTCACTCGAGCGACCTGCTCCGGTTTCATTTGCAGAAGCTTTTGTTTATTGGTTAAAACTTGGCTTTATAAGTTTTGGCGGCCCTGCAGGTCAAATCAGTATGATGCATCAGGAGCTGGTTGAAAAACGCCGTTGGATATCTGAACATCGTTTCTTACATGCTCTTAATTACACAATGGTTCTACCCGGACCAGAAGCACAACAACTAGCGACATACATTGGCTGGTTGATGCATGGCGTTTGGGGTGGCATAGCTGCAGGTGTTTTATTTGTTTTACCTTCACTATTTATCCTTATTGCCCTTACCTGGATTTACCTTTCCTTTGGTGATGTATCTGCCGTTGAAGGTGTCTTATATGGTATTAAACCAGCCGTTACAGCCATAGTCGTTTTTGCCGCATACCGCATAGGTTCTCGCGCATTAAAAAATAACGTATTGCGTAGCATGGCGGTTTTAGCATTCATTGCTATTTTTGCCCTTAATATACCCTTCCCTTACATCGTTTTAATGGCCGGTATTATTGGTTATATCGGTTCACGATATGCACCCGATAAATTTAAGGCGGGTGGCGGACATGGCAGTTCCGAAGAATCTTTTGGCCCGGCTATTATTGATGATGACACTCCAATACCCGAGCATGCCAGGTTTAAATGGAGTCGCTTTATTGTTTTCATTTTAATTGGATTATCCATTGGTGGCGCAGTAATGATCGCGCTAACTTTAACTTATGGCTGGCAAGGTACTCTTACACAAATGAGTTGGTTCTTTACCAAAGCCGCACTGGTTACCTTTGGTGGCGCTTATGCCGTTTTACCTTATGTTTACCAGGGAGGTGTTGAACAATACGCATGGCTAAGCGGAACTCAAATGATTGATGGTCTTGCCTTAGGTGAAACGACTCCGGGTCCACTGATCATGGTTGTAGCCTTCGTCGGTTTTGTTGGTGGTTGGACGAAAGAAATATTTGGCCCTGATGCACTTTTAATGGCCGGTGCTGCCGGGGCCAGTGTTGCAACCTTGTACACTTTTTTACCGTCTTTTCTTTTTATATTACTCGGTGGCCCTGCGGTAGAAGCAACGCGTGGTGATATGAAATTTACAGCACCTTTAACAGGTATTACTGCCGCCGTTGTTGGTGTTATTTTAAACCTTGCTACCTTCTTTGCTTACCATGTTCTTTGGCCACAAGGCTTTGATGCAAACTTTGAATGGGTTTCCGCAATTATTGGTGCAGTAGCTTTTGTTGCTTTATTTAAGTATAAGGTCGGGATTGTTCAAGTGATAGGGGCATGTGCTGCTATAGGTTTAACATATTCGATATTGTTAACTTAAAATTGCACTCCATTAGAACTTAATACTTTCCTTATTAGAAACTAAATAAGTCATAGCTATTTATAACTAAGAACTCTAATTTTACGCTGCTCTTAGCTATTATTTACGTATTGTTTATTAGTCAACAATTATAAACTCGCTTAACTTGTTTCAAGCTACATCTCCATCACGAATTTAAAAAAAACATATTTATAATCAAGCTTAATTCATTTATAGTTAATTCATGCGCTCATTTACCCCCCTATGGCGGATATATATATTTATTATTTTTTCCTCCCTGATCACAGCATCGGCGATGATTTATGTCGAGTGGAAAGATATTAAAAATGATGCACGCATTGAATTAGAATATGCTAATAACATTTTTACTCACTCCCTTGATTCCCTGTTACGTAAAAATGAGACTTTACTGGATATAATTGGTGAACGACTTATAGAATTAGATGCTTTTCAAAAACCTGTTCAGGCAAAACATCTCCTCAATTCCTTAATAAAAAAGAATCCCGAACTTGCCGGTTTTGGTCTTGCGGATTTATCAGGTCAGCTCAAAACTACCAGTTTTACTATCGATCGTAAGAATATACCCAACTTATTAACTACTCCGGAAACAGCAACTTCTTTTAAGAAAGCCCTGGTTTCAGATAATATGGTTATGGGTCGAACCTTTTATATGAAAGCATTAAATGAATGGCTTATTCCACTACGCTATCGTATCAAAAATAGTAAGGGTGAGATTGCCGCTGTAATGTCTGCCGGCCTTCGATTTGATACTGCAAAAAGTATCTGGTCTGAAAAAAGCCTGCCCGATCATATGAACGCCATCATAATCAGAAAAGATTTATATCGACAATATGTTTCAGGTATTGAAAAATCCAGCTACGCAGAAACATATAACAAACCTGTTGCAAGAGACAGTTACAACTTTCTAAACGATCCAACATTCAACTTGCCAGAGCAATACAATAAAAACATTACAACGGTTATAACACATCATAGTAAAGGTTCTATAATATCTAACGTTAGCTATAACCCGATTTACGAATATTACACCTTTATCTATACTCCAATTAATATCCTCTATCAGAAATTATTACTTCCGGTTATTTGGTTAGCCGCTTTTTTAATATTATTCAATCTCACTTTATTTTTGGTTTTTCGTGCAAGCATTTCTTCTAGTATAAAAAACAAGCGCGATATGCAGGCGATGATGGATCACTCCCCTGCTGTTATTTATATTAAAGACAAATCAGGTCGCTTTATTTTTATTAATGAAAAATTTGAACAACTCTATAATGTAAAAAGAATTAATGTTCTGGGGAAAAAATCATTTGATGTTTTCTCTAAAGAAATTGCTGACTCCATATCGCTCAACGATGAAGCCGTTATAAATAATGGTGAAACATTTGAATCGGAGGAAAAAATCAAATCTTATGATAATGTCTTTTCCTATATCTCCACTAAATTTCCATTACTCGATAATAATAAGAATATTTATGCCATTGGCGTTATTTCTACCGATACAACTCAACGTAAGCAGCATGAACATCGATTGCGCAGTTCACAAAAAATGGAAGCACTCGGTAAACTTACCGGAGGTATCGCTCATGACTATAATAATATGCTTGGTGTTATCCTTGGCTACTGTGATTTATTAAGAGATTTTCTTAATGATCAGCCTGATTTAAACGAGTACGTAAAAGAAATTGAACATGCAGCCCAACGTGGTACAAAACTAACTTCAAAATTATTAGGCTTTTCACGCAGCAAAAGTGCTGATGCCGAGGTTCTGGATCTCAATATGCTGTTGTCCGATGAACAACATATGTTAGAGAAAACACTCACTGCACGAATTAAATTAAAGTTTGATTTAGACGAAGATCTCTGGCCAGTCTGGCTTGATAGTAATGACATGGAAGATGCCACCCTTAATATTATTATTAATGCAATGCATGCTATCGAAGGCAACGGTGAAATCATTATACAAACCCAAAATCAAAACTTACAAAAATACAATGCAGATCTATTAGGGCTGAAAACTGGTGACTATACCACTCTTAGTATTACGGATACGGGTTGCGGTATGGATGAGGAAACAAAAGAAAAAATATTTGATCCTTTTTATTCGACCAAAGGTGATCAAGGTACCGGGTTAGGCTTAAGCCAGGTATATGGTTTTGTAAAACGTAGTGGTGGTCAAATCATTGTCTATTCAGAAATTAATCATGGTGCTCAATTTAGATTTTATTTCCCGCGATACCAGGGAAGTAGTGAAGAAAAACAAATAGAACAACCCTCGGCTATAATCAATCTAAGTGGCAAAGAAACAATTCTTGTTGTCGATGATGAGCCTGCTTTACTGACGTTACTTTCTGAAATGTTACAACAAAAGGGTTACCAGATATTTTGTGCCAAAGACGGAGAAGAAGCTTTGAAAATATTGGAGGCGAGTAATGTCAATTTAATGCTTTCTGATATCGTTATGCCAAATATGGATGGCTTCAAACTGGCAACAATAGTACAAGAAAAATATCCGTCTGTGATAATACAACTCGTCAGTGGGTTTTCTGATGAAATTAATTCAGATTCGGTAGATGAAAATCTTAAAAAGAATTTACTCACTAAACCGCTTACACAACAAGTATTACTTGAGCGCGTACGAAAGTTATTTGGGGCCGGTTAGCATGCCCTCAAAATAACTTTTAACCTATACCCGTTTTTTAATAATGTCAGCCACACGAAATGAGTTAGCATAAATTGTCCATGTGTAAGGCACGCTTCCACCAGTAGGCATAAAGCTTCCATCGGTCACATAAAGATTATCGACATCATGTACTTTACAATCTTTATTCAAAACTGATGTTTTAATATCATTCCCAAAACGGCAACCACCCGCAACAAGATTGGCTGGAGGAGAACCACTTACATTATAACGAATATTATCGGCATTCATTTGTTGCAAAACTTTAACGGCCTTTTGACTTAAATATTCACCAACTTTTAAATCATGCTCATGATAACCAATACGAATTTTTGCAACAGCCGAGCCCCATTTATCTTTCACCTTGTGATCTAAACTAACAAAACAATTATCCGTAGGCAGCCAGTCATTAAAAACTTCAAAACGTAAATCCTGAGTCGATACAAATGCAGATTTTATTTTACGTTTAAGTTCATTGCCCCAAACCAATTTGTCATTATCATCTCGTTTTAGGCGCATTGCTTTACTTATCGGGTTCGGGTGGCGTAACAAGAAATCTATCGTGCCCCCCTTTGCTGAACCACCCATTTTTTTATCATTAATAAAATACCAATCTTGTAAGTTTCGATTGACAAATGGACCGCGTATTTTTAACTGATCTGCAGTTAACTTATCTAACTTACTATAGGTAAATTCACCAGTGCCCGAGCCACCCGCTGAGAACAATAAATTTTTACCTAATTGATTGTTGTTATTACCTAATCCATTTGGATGTTTAGGCCCTGTAGAAGTCAAAAGCAAACGACTGGTTTCAATCGCCTGACATGCGACAACAACTATTTTTGCGCTGACTGATTTTTCTATATTGTTTTCATCAAAATATTTAACGGATGTCACGTTACCCTTATTGTCACTTTCGATCTTTACAACTTTAGCATTGGGTAATATTTTGCAGTTTCCTGTTTTTATTGCGCGATTCAATAAAGCTGCACGTGAACTTCCTTTCGCACCGGTTGAACAACCATAGCTGCCACAATAGCCTGAGTACTCGCAGCTTTTTCGTCCCATATCCGGTTTTGATAAAATAGCTCTTGGTGTTTTTAATGATGTAAACCCCAGTTGCTCACAAGCTTTATCAATATGCTTCACAATAGGGTGTTCAAAAGTTGGTGGATAAGGGAAGTCCTTCGTTGAACGAGGCTCCTGGTGCTGATGCTGTTCTACCTGACCTGATATGCCTATTTCTGTTTCTGCTTTTGTATAGTACGGTTCCAGCTCATCATAGCTGATTGGCCAGTCTGCAATATTAGCACCCTTGATAGGCCCAAATTCCGAAAGTAAATGAAAATCTTTTGCTTTAAGCCTGTAAAAAAAACCACTCATAAAATTAGATGAACCACCGACTACATTACCATTCCAAAAATCCCAACCGGACTCTTCTGTAGATTCTCCTTGCCAGCTTCCATCCTGATACTGTTCTTCTATAACATGCTTTTCATCAGCTAATTGCGGGGTATACACGCTATGGCGGCAACAGGCTAATTCATCTTTATAAAAATCTTTTTCGGTTAACCAAGGGCCCTTTTCTAATACCAGCACCGACTTACCCGCCTTAGCAAGCTCTAATGCGACAGGCCCGCCACCAGCACCACTACCTATAATACAAACATCATAATCTTTGCTCATGCTTTAGTGTGCCTGTATCTATTTTTTCCTATTTTAAAATATTTTTTATTTTCAGTTGGCAAGGGAAAACCAGGTTGGTGTTGTAGCCAGTTCCAACCAATTCCATCTGGATTTCCCTGGTAAACCGGATCGGATAACAATGCTTCAATTAAATATGTTAAAAGTGTGGAGAGCCAGCGTGATCCCGCATTACTACTTTCTACACGTCTCAATATATTTTCTTTTGTAGTGCTATCAAGCTGAATAAATGTTTTTGAGTGTTGTTGTTTTGCAAGATCATTTAACCAGCCAACACCATTATGAATAAGCTCAGCTCGCTCTTTATCAAAGTCAGGCGTTGCCATCATATTTTGTAAATATAGCAAAGCATTGATATCACTCGCGCCGGGGGAATTTTTATCTGCTGGAAACAAATGTTCCTGTACCGAAGAAATTGTCACCCACGGTTCTTTACTTACATGATTAGATACTAATGCTTGCTGACGATTTTCAGATAAACCTGAAAGGGGATATGCAGCTGCAACAGTTGCTAATAGTTGCATAAACCTGCGTCTATTTAATGACGTTGACTGAACCATTTGCTATCTTCTTGTTTGTTGACCAACGTTTAAAAAAGGCTTTGAATTTTTTAGCTGAATATTTTCTATTGACGAAGAAATCCCCTGTATCTTTAGACAAAAGTAAGTTGCCATCTTTTTCGGTAACATACATATGTGGGTAACCCAAAGGTCGAGGAAAGACTTTTAAGAATTCTTCATTATAATTTTCTTCACTAACATTCACTTTAAGAAAAACAAATGTTTGGTGTAATTCTTTTTTAATATCTGGATTTTCATTTAAAAAACGATCTAATACATGACACCATTTACACCAGTCACCCCCCACCTCAATAAGTATTCTGCGATTAGTCTGTGTTGCCAACTTAATTGCATCGCGGCCATCCTGAAAAGAATTGCGCTTTGGATCATATTTAAGACTGTATTCAGGGAGTTGCTGCGCGAGTACAGTTTGTAGCGAAGCAAAGAAGAGAAAAAATAATAGTACGATTTTTTTCATATTGATCGATAAACTCTTTAAATATAATTTAAATCAAAAGATTAAGAATTTCCCCCTCCCTCCGGGAGCGGGCTAGGAGGAGGGAACATATCATTAGAAATAACGACGTATGTCTAACGTCTGGCAATTGCTCGCATTTTCTGTGTTGACGCTTCAATAGCAGCATCAAGTTCAGAGCTATAATAATGAGAGTTCGCTATACCAATAATGGCTGGTGCAATTGTGTTACCTTGTGCATCAACCAGCACTAACGTAGGTACCATTGATACATTATAATCATCACTAAATTCACCGGGGTCACGCTCATTGCCCTTAAAGTCACGCAGGTTATCTGTGCTGTCGATTCTCATTTTACGAATGATCACTTTACCGTCATATTCTGAATTACGTAACATTGGTTTCAGGTAATCCTCTTGTACTTCCATACAAAAAGGGCAATGTTCCATGGAGAAAAACATTAAAATAGGAATTTGTTTTTTATTTGATTCCGTAGCATCTGCTGTTAAATTCAGGCCCTCTTTTAGTACGACATGCGGTAAAGAATCTATGCTTTGATTAGCGACAGATGCAGGTGAGCTCTCGGCGGAACCATCAACAATCCAGAGCAAAGATAAACCGGCAATCGCGACTAGCAAAAGTGATTTAAGCTTTTTTGAAGTAAATGAAAACATTAAAAATCTTCTCCCATGGGCTCAACAATTGATAATGATTGAACCTGTATTGATCAAGAGCCAAGTAATTATTTCGTGTATTATAAGTGTTTTACAATATTGACTTAAATTAGTTCGATAAATTATATTTATACCCATATAACCCAGAGAGTTTTCCATGTCTGAAGAAATCCTACGAATCGCAACACGTAAGAGTCCCCTTGCTTTATGGCAGGCTAACTATGTTAGTGATTTGCTGAAAAAACACCATCCTGAATTAAAAATTGAGCTGGTCACCATGGTCACTCAAGGCGACAAAATCCTTGATACCCCACTGGCAAAGGTTGGTGGCAAAGGCCTTTTTGTTAAAGAGCTCGAAACTGGCATGCTTGAAGGCAGAGCTGATATTGCGGTTCATTCAATGAAAGATGTGCCTGTTGAATTCCCTGCTGGACTGCATCTCGCCGTGATATGTGAGCGTGAAGACCCTCGCGATGCCTTTGTTTCCAATAACTTCAAAACACTCGAAGAGTTACCACAAGGTGCCCGTTTAGGCACATCGAGTTTACGCCGCCAGTCTCAAATTGCTGCACTCCGACCTGATCTTAATATTATTGATTTGCGTGGCAACGTAAATACCCGCCTCAGGAAACTTGATGATGACGAATACGATGCCATTATTCTAGCTGCAGCGGGGTTAAAACGCCTCAAATTTGATGATCGCATCACCCAGTTCATTGGCACAGATGTCTGCTTGCCGGCTATTGGGCAAGGTGCTGTCGGCATTGAATGCCGTACTAACGATGCACGGGTGCATAATCTTATTGCTCCACTCAATGATAATAAAACACAAATTCGAGTACTGGCAGAACGTGCTATGAACGCACGTCTACAAGGTGGTTGCCAGGTTCCGATTGCTGGGTATGCTGAATATGATCGCGGTATCGTTTTACTACGTGGTTTAGTAGGACAGGTAGATGGTAAACATATTATACGCGGAGAGATTGCTGGCCCTCCTGAAAATGCTGAAGAACTCGGTACTGTTTTGGCTGAAGATTTACTCTCACGTGGTGCCGATAAAATATTAAATGAGTTATATGAAAACTCATAAGTGACTTAAAAATGATACGGAATATCATGATCACCCGTCCGGCACATCAATCCGGTAAGCTAGCGCTAGGCATTAAAGCAGCGGGTGGTGAGACCTTTTTGTTTCCCACATTAGAAATTATTCCCTCTGAGCTTACAGAGGAAAATAAAGAAAAAATTCAACACCTGCAGCAGTTCGATATTGTTATTTTTATTAGCCCCAATGCGGTTGAACACGGCCTTAAACAAATTCAGAATTTAACAACATTACCCGAGAATGTTTTGCTTGCGACCATTGGCCAGGGCAGTGCAAAAACGTTAAATAATATCCTTGGCAAGCTGCCTGATATTAGCCCTCAGGAAAATTTTAATAGCGAAGGTTTGCTTGCAACGTCGGCCATGCAAAGTGTTGATAAAAAACATATCCTGATTATTCGTGGAAATGGTGGGCGAGAACACCTAAAAGAAACATTGCAGCAACGTGGGGCAATTGTTGAATATCTTGATGTTTATAAACGAATCAAACCTGCGACAAATACCACAGATTTAGAACAATATTTGCAGAATAATCAGATAGCCGCTATTGTCATTACTAGTGCTGAAAGCCTGAAAAACTTACTTGAATTAACACCAGTAAAGGTATTATCACTGCTTTTGCAAGTACCTTTATTACTGATTAATCAGCGCCTTGTTAAAATAGCAAAAGATGCAAAATTTAGTGGTAATTTATTCATCGCAAATGAAGCAAGTGACGACGCGATCATTGAATCATTAAAATTAAATAATTTATTGTCATAAAGAATATATACATAATGGAAACATCATGACAGACGCTGAAAAAAAACCTGCTGATACAGAGAAAACTAAAGACAAATCACTCGATAAAAAATCGAAAGATAAAACCTCTGTGCCGAAAAAAGATAATGTTAAAACAAAAACAACATCTAACGCTGGCTCATACATATTTACATTTTTTGTTGCCCTGGCAACTGCGGGTGGTCTTTATCTTTTATGGGAAGGTCAGCAAACAAACACTATTAAGCAAAAAATAACATCTCAAAACATTGAGCAACAAATTTCATCGATAAAAACACAACAGCTGGAACTTACAGCGCAAAATAAGGAACAAATTCAAAATATTCATAACGAACAGGAAAATCTACGCAATAATTTAACTAATATTGTTCGTAATAATGAACATCTACGTAATGACTGGTTAATGGCGGAAGCAGAATATTTAGTTCAGGTAGCAAACCATCGTTTATTACTTGAAAAAGATATCGCTACAGCAACCGTTGCTTTAAAAGCAGCCGATGCTCGTCTGGCTGAAGTTGCCGATCCTGCATTATTAAATGTCAGAAAAATTTTAGCGAAAGATCTTCAAATCTTAAACAATATTCCAACTATCGACTTAGCCGGTTTGTCCGTTAGCCTTAGCGCTATGAGTAGTAATATTCCAAACCTGCCATTAAATACTCCGGATCCAAAAACATACAAATTAAATCAAATAGAAAAAACTTCAGCATCTTCTGAAGTTAAAGGTATTAAAGATCTCCCTGCTGCCATTTGGAAAGATCTCAAAAGTCTTATTGTTATTCGTAATCATGAAAAACCGCTAGAGCCTTTACTTGCACCTAATCAACATTTTTTTCTGCTGCAAAATCTTGCCTTATTACTGGAGCAAGCACGCTTAGCATTATTGAATGGCCATAATGAAATTTACCAGGAACGCTTAGCAACAACTAAAAAATGGGTCAACCAATACTTTGACACTGAGCATAACGTTACCCGTAACATGCTCGCGAGTATTGAAGAGCTTCAAAAATTTGATATCGATCCAACATTACCCGATATTTCATCAACCTTTTCTGCGATTAGAAAATACCGAACTCAAGGCCAATTACCTGTGGCACCGGTTGTAAAGGTTGAAGAAAAATCATGAAGTATTTATTTAGCTTCTTTGCCATCATATTTATTGCAGTAGCTGCTGGCTTACTTGCGCACGATGACTCAGGTTATGTTCTCGTTGGTCGAGGCTACACTACATTAGAAATAAGCCTGTCACTCTTTTTAGTTTTACTTTTGTTTAGCTATATTTTTGGATACTTTCTGGTACGTTTTATTATTAATACATGGACTATGCCTGAACAACTAAAGAAATGGCGTCAATCTTCACAAGCAAAAAAAGCACGAAAAATATCATTACAGGGTTTGGTTAATTTATCTCAGGGCCAGTGGAAAAAAGCTGAACGTTTATTAACAAAATCCGTTAAATATAGTGACATGCCTTTATTAAATTACCTTTCTGCCGCAAAAGCTGCGCAAAAACAAAATGCTCCTGAGCGTCGCGATCACTATCTGTCACTTGCACACAAAAGTATGCCTGACGCTGATTTTTCAGTGCGCTTAACACATGCTGAATTACAATTTGCCTATGGCCAGAATGAACAAGCTTTAGCAGCACTGGTACACCTTCATACCTTATCGCCAAAACACACTCATATTATGGTGTTACTGAGCCAGCTATACCAACAGTTAAAGAGCTGGGATGATCTGAGAAAATTATTGCCACAATTACATAAACATAAAGTTTTTCCCGAAAAGAAATTACTGGAAATAGAATGTGAAACCTATAAAGAACTTTTCCAGAAAATCAACTCTGATAAAGAGGCAGATGCTCTGCGGAAATTATGGCAAAACATATCACGTGAATTAAAGAAAGACGGTTGCCTGGTTGAAATATATTGCAATAAGCTGATACAAATCAAACAAAATGACGAAGCAGAAATTATTCTTAGAAATGTATTACGCAAAGAATGGAACCCATCACTTATTAAGTTATATGGATTGGTAAAATCATCTCAACTTGAAAAACAATTAATCTTTGCTGAATCACTGTCAAAAGATCATGACAACCATCCTCTGTTGTTACTAACATTAGGACGCTTGTGCATGTATAACGACTTATGGGGAAAAGCGCGTGCTTACCTTGAAGCAAGTGTTGGAAATAAGGAACTCCCGGAAACTTATAAAGAATTAGGTTTATTAATGGAATACCTTAATGAGCCTAAGCTGGCAGCCGAATATTTCAAAAAAGGCTTATTTCTTAATTAAAGGTACCGGAGTCATCTCTATTTCATACTAATGCTTCGATATATTCTTACTAATAATATGAGAAAGAATAACCCGCTACCAGCCACTGAAAAGTCTTAAATAAATCTACTAAAAATCTAACTTTATTATAAATGTTGTTCCCTTATTTGGATCTGTTTTAAAAGTAACTTTACCCTTGTGAGCGTCTATGATGTGCTTAACAATAGCAAGACCCAAACCTGTTCCACCTACACGTCGTGTAAGTTTTGATTTAGATTGAGCGAATTTATTAAAGACCTGATCCTGAAAATCTTTTTCTATTCCAGGACCATTATCAGAAATACTAATAGTCACTCCAGTATTTTTCCTCTCTATACCCACGGTTACTGTTTCATTTTCAGGCGAGTATTTAATCGCGTTTGATAAAAGGTTTGTAATTGCCTGCTTGATACGACGTTCATCTGCTTTGATATAAATAACACTTTCATCGTTTAACATAAGTAACTTAACATTATTCATTTGTGCATGTGACTCATTCATTTCAACAGTGTCTTTAATGACGGAGATGATTTCTATCTCGCCAAAATCAAAAGACATTTCACCTGCATCCATTTTCTGCACGTCTAATATGTCATCAATAATTTCACGCATAACTAAACTGTTATCAAATGCTCTATTAGCTAAATGTTTACATTTCTCCGGACTTTTTATGCAAAGATCCGTAGTGGTAAATATTTCTAAAAATCCAAATATGGAATTCAATGGAGCACGAAGGTCATGATTAAAGAGCGAGAACATTTCTTCTTTCGTTTCTTCAGCACTAATTCTTCTTTTTTCAATACGAAGAAGTAAGCCAACCATAAGCATACTGACAAAAATAAAAAACCCTAATAGTAATAGGTTGAAGTTAATTATATGTATTCGATATTCAGAGAATAAAGTTTCATCACGAAACGCAACTAAGTCCCACGCTGAATTTTCAACTGGACTGGAAAATAATATCCGTTCTTTTTCATCTTCTGTTAGAAGATAATCATTTCGGTCCAGTTTTATTCTTGTACCACTTTCAGTAACCTCAATAAGGTTTTTTATTGTATGGTTAATCAGCATTAATTCATGTCGCGGGGCATTTGACAGTTCAAGCAAACGAAATAAAAAATCGGGCACAAAACTTACGAATAAAAGGCCACCGTTTGTTTCATTTTTTGCTTTGCCGTCATCACGATTCCATGCCACGATGATATCAATATGATACTCCTGAGTATTAGGATGAACACGCATGGGTTGTGGCAAGCCTTGAGCGTGAAGCTTCAGATCTTCCTTACATAACTCACCGACAAAGCCATCAAAATCATCAATAATCGGAATACCTTCTCTATCAGCAAGAGAAACAGCAAAGTAGTTTGGAAATGAATCTTTTATTTTTTTATTGAGTTCTTTATTTAATGCTTCGTTGTCTGGTGAACGACTAATATCATGAAGTAATTTTTCTTCACGCTTAGCAAATACTCTTAGATTACGTTGACGCTCTTTTATACGTTTACTGATTTCACTTGCAACAATTTCAGTTGTTGATTTAGCAACACGATAATGTGCTTGCTCAAATTCACTGATACGCTGATAAGCATTCCAACTCGCAAAAATGCAAACAACGATAGGAATCACGACAATGTAGACAATTGACCAGCGAGTAGAAGGGAGGAGATCGTTCTTTTTAATATGCATTAACTACATATTAGACTAGTTTATTCGCCAATTACAGTCTTGTAATTGGCTGCACGAAAGAGCTAATCTTTTTGATATTCAAAGGCATCAGAAAAATAATGATCTAAGTCCAGATTATTTTTTACAAATTCATCTTTACCGGCATAAACCATAACCGGTGGGCCTGAACCATAGATTTCATACTGACTTAAATCTGGATAATCTTCCATTATCGCAGTATGTACGTATCCAGTACGCCCCGTCCAGTTATCTGCTTCAGCAGGATCAGATAGTACCGGTGTATATTGAATAAGTGGATTTTGCCTGGTCCATGACAAAGCAAGTTCGTGCATATATAAATCTTCTTTTGCACGCACACCCCAATACAGATGAATGGCCCGTTCTAATCCCACTTTTAATGCATGTTCAATCATACCTTTTACCGGTGCAAAACCTGTCCCACCCGCCATCAAAATAATCGGGCGCTTTGACTCTTCCTGTAAATAGAAATTACCAAAAGGACCTTCGATACGAAGCATGTCTTTCTCTTTCATTTCATCAAACACTTCACTGGTAAAAACACCATCAGGGACATGTCGAATATGAAGCTCGATAAACTCATCGTCATGAGGAGCATTGGCTAGCGAGAAGCTGCGATACTTACCATTTTTAAGCAAAAAATTAATATACTGGCCAGCGAAAAATTGTAAGCGTTCTGTTTTTGGCAACTGCAGCTTTATTAAAACAACATCATGATTGAGTTGCACTTTTTCATGTACACGGCAAGGCAAAATTTTCACCTTTATCTCATCCGCTGCTTTAACTTCTTTTGATTTAATCACTAGATCTGATGTTGCTTCAGCCATGCAAAAAAGAGCATAGCCTTTGTCATGCTCTTCAGCAGAAATTCCGTCAGGCAAACCGTTTGTATAAGAAATACTGCCCTCAAGTAATTGGCCTTTACAGGCGCCACAAGCACCGCCTCGACAACCATAGGGCAATGCTATACTTTGACGAAGTGCGGCATCGAGTACAGATTCTCCTTCGTCAACGGTAAATGTGTGGTCACTGGATTCAATACGTACTGAATAACTCATTAAAACACTCAACTTAATTTTGGACGCGGAATTATCCCCTAATGATCGATAAAGATAAACCTTTTAAACATATACTTATTATTGGCTGTGGTGATATTGGCCTACGTGTCGCTAAAATCTGGAAAAATGCGTCAAAATCTGTCTTTGCTCTGGCTCGAAGTGAATCTTCTATTGATTTATTCCGCCAGCAACATATTCATACCTGGCAGGCTGATCTTGACGATGCACAAAGTCTAACTAACCTGCCCAGCAAACAAGCCTTACTTTATTATTTTGCCCCCCCCCCATCTAAGGGAGTAAATGACACGCGCATGAACCAGTTCCTGGAAAATTTAGATGTGAATCATTTACCCGCCCACCTCATTTACATCAGTACTTCGGGAGTTTATGGAGACCAGGGTGGTGCACTTATAAATGAACAAACACCCGCTAATCCTCAAGTCGATCGTGCAAAACGTCGTTATGATGCTGAACAACAATTACAGCAATGGGGTAAACAAAATACTGTTCCCATTACGGTATTACGTGTCGGTGGAATTTATGGCCCAGGTCGTCTGCCGCTGCAACGTTTAAAAGATAAAATTCCTATGTTGCATGAAAACCTATCACCACAGACTAATCGAATACATGCCGATGATTTAGCCCAGGTTTGTGTTGCTGCGGCAGTAAAAGATACTGCCGGTGAGATTTACAATGTCAGTGATGGCACAAACAGTAATATGACCGAGTACTTTAATACCATTGCAGATTTTTGTAATTTAGAGCGGCCACCTTTAGTTGATTGGGATGAAGCAGAAAAAACCATCAGTCAGGGTATGCTCTCATATTTAAAAGAATCGAGAAAAATGGATAACTCAAAAATGATCAATGAGCTTGAAATTGAGCTTATCTATCCAAGTCTGAAAGAAGGACTTAAAAGCTGTTTGTAGGTTGGACTTTACGTACAAGGATATACTTATGCAGCGATGGCATGGACGCCATAGAGCTGCCAGTCCAACGCGGTGACCGTACATCTATTGCTATTTTCGATTAGCACTTCTTTTAATAAAAAGAGTTGTGGCTTCGTTTTAGCATAGCGTCAGACTAAAGTCTGACCTACAAAAACAATTTCTTCTTTTTTATTTTGGCGGGAAGTTTTTCAGTATTTCTTCGACAAGTTCATTTATCAGTTTAGTGTATGTTTCAGGGCTTGCACCTTCATAAAGCGAATAACCTAAAGAGCCACGCCATAGTAAATTGTTAGTTTTTGTAGAAACAACATCAATGGTTAACACCAGATAATCAATACTCGCTGTTTCTCCGATAGGGATGTTAAATCCTAAACCAATCGCAGAATGGCGACTTGATGATCCAAAACCAATTGAAACAGCACCAGAATCCTGTGAGCCTATTTCTCTTTTTATATCCAGAAAATACTTAACATTAAAATCAGCATTTTGCTTTATATTTTGAAACCCATTTTTTGTTAAGGTTGCGTTAAGCTCATTCACAACGCGCTGTTGCATAAATGAACTATTGACTCGTGTATCTGTTGAAATCCTTACCGGCCTGGTATCAACACTAAATGTTTTATAGGACGAGAAATCTGTGCTTCTATCATAGTCTACATTCACCATCGAGGTGCACGCTGACAGCATTAAAAATATAAATATAATATTAATTCTTCGCATAAGAAATTCCCGTTTGATGCTCCTCATACTATTATAGTTTATTTCTCAAGAAGCACGACTACGTTTACTTCTTAACCATTTAATTAATGGATCCCATTGTTCCAGATCCTGCCAGACTTTTGATGGTGCCATTTCAAAAATACCAACACCTTTATCTTCAGCATGAATATAGTTTTGCGTGTCACGTAGAGTAGTAATGAAAGGGATTTTTAAACTTTTAAGAAAAGCGTATAGAGCATGATAACTTAGAGTATTCTCACGAACCCTGTTTGCAATTACAACCACTTTTGTTTCTTTACGTGAAACACGTGCACTGGTTAATAATTCTTTTATAAAATTTGCACCTGCGCGAATATCAATAGGTGAAGGTAAAACAGGAATAATAATTATTTCTACACGTTTAACTAAATTTGCCAGTTCACGTCCTTCAACACGTGCCGGCACATCCATAATCACAATTTCAGTATCTTTAGAAAAACGCACGGCTTCTTTAGTTGCATTGATGCCTGTTATTTCAGGGACATTTCGTGGCCGCGCTTTAAGCCAATCCAGACTGGAGCCCTGAGGATCAAAGTCGACTAAGGTAACATTTTTCTGTTCGTACGAAGCATAGTAACTTGCAAGATTAGTTGCAATAGTACTTTTGCCGCAACCGCCTTTCGAATTTAGAATCATTATCTTACGCACGTTTTATCTCGCTTATATCTGCAAAAATAAATTTAGCCACGAAGGACACAAAGAGCACGAAAGTAAAAAATCTTTAAACACGAAGAATACTAAACTTGCGAGAAAATATTTTTTGTATACTTTAGCTCGGTGGCTCCGTTATAGTGTGTCGTCAGTCTGAAGACTGACCTACAAAATATAATATTCCTTCCCCTGTGCCCTCAGTGGTTTATTTCTTATGTTTTTCTTGGTGCTCTTTGTGTCCTTCGTGGCTAAACTTTTTTACTAGTTTTAAATATCTATACCTAATTCATCCCACATTTCATCGACACGTTTTTTTATATTTTCATCCATAACAATCGGCTCACCCCATTCACGAGTGGTTTCACCTTCCCATTTATTGGTCGCATCCATTCCCATTTTGCTACCTAAACCAGAAACCGGTGAAGCGAAATCAAGATAATCAATGGGTGTGTTTTCAATAATGGTTGTATCACGAGCGGGATCCATTCGTGTTGTCATCGCCCAGATCACATCATTCCAGTCACGCACATTAATATCATCATCAGTAACAATAACAAACTTAGTGTACATAAACTGCCGTAGGAAAGACCAAACTCCTAACATGATGCGTTTTGCATGGCCTGGATATTGTTTTTTCATACTCACCACCGCCATACGGTATGAACAACCTTCGGGTGGTAAATAAAAATCAACAATTTCCGGGAATTGTTTTTTCAAAATAGGAACAAACACTTCATTCAACGCCAAACCTAAGATCGCAGGTTCATCGGGTGGACGTCCGGTATAGGTTGAATGATAAATAGGATCTTTACGATGAGTAATACGTTCAATAGTAAAAACAGGAAAACTTTCAACTTCATTATAGTAGCCGGTGTGATCACCAAACGGACCTTCGTCTGCCTCTTCACCTGGCATTAAATAACCTTCAAGGACATATTCTGCTGAAGCGGGTACCTGTAAATCAGAGCCCAGGCATTTAACGACTTCAGTTTTGTCACCACGTAATAAACCGGCAAAACCGTATTCAGATAAACTATCTGGAACAGGAGTCACGGCTGCTAAAATTGTTGCCGGATCTGCACCGAGTGCAACTGCAACCGGAAAAGGTTCACCCGGATGTTTCTCCTGCCAGTCTTTATAATCTAACGCACCACCACGATGGGCGAGCCAGCGCATGATAACTTTATTTTTCGCAATAACTTGTTGGCGATATATACCGAGGTTCTGTCTATCTTTATTCGGTCCTTTAGTAACAACTAATGCCCATGTTATTAATGGTGCGGCATCACCCGGCCAGCATGTTTGGATAGGTAATTTGGATAAATCAACATCATTACCTTCCAATACAACTTTTTGACAAGCCGCTTTACTGACTACCTTAGGTGCCATATTTAAAACTTGTTTAAAGACCGGAAGTTTTTCCCATGCATCTTTTAAACCTTTGGGGGGTTCCGGTTCCTTTAAAAATGCCAGCAACTCACCCACTTCACGTAAAGCTTCAACAGACTCTTCACCCATGCCCATCGCGACGCGCTTGGGCGTACCAAACAAATTAGCCAATACAGGAGTAGCAAAACCTTTGGGGTTTTCAAATAAAATAGCGGGACCTGCAGCACGTAAAGTACGATCACAAATCTCTGTCATCTCAAGATTAGGATCCACTTCATGAGTGACACGAACAAGCTCACCCTTGTCTTCAAGTTGCTTAATAAAATCACGTAAATCTTTATATTTCATAACAGCCTAATTCAAAGTCAAAAAATTCAACGCAAAGGCGCAAAGGACGCCAAGTGACGCAAAGGAAATATTTTAAATATTTAATAATTTTGCCGCTACTTACTTTAATATAATTTCGATGTAATTAACTATCATTCACAACTATATAATTTTAGTTCACTTATAAGAATTTTCTTTTCTTTGCGATCCTTCGCGTCCTTTGCGCCTTTGCGTTAGGTTTTAATATTAAATACGGAAACCACCATGCCGTCGGCGAAAACGGTAATCCATTATAAAGTAACCTGTAATCACACCTACCAATAAGATAATAGCTAACAAACTCCAGTACCATGCAGGAAAATTGGGACTAATACTCGCAAGTTCTTCTGGCGTTGGAATTCGCTCACCTTTTAAATGAGCCAGTGCAACATCAATACTTTGTTTCATTGTTTCATTTTGATCTTTAACTTCCTTTAATTCTTCGAATATTTTTTTCGAATCAAGATCCATTTTTGGCTCAGGTTTTTTTTCTAACTCGGTAACTTTAACTTTCAACGCTTCAACTTTTTCTAAAGCAGCAGCTAATTTAATTTCTGTCTCAGGATCTACAACAACCGTCCCACCATTTTTACGTTTTTTTAATTCACGAATGGTAGTTGTTGCATTAGACACCTGATCCCGTCGAACTTGCAATTCACGTTTGTTCTTTTCGAAATCAACTTTTAATTTATCCAGCGCTTGTGTTGTTTGCTCATATTGATGCGACAAAACATCGTATCTTCTTGTCGCTGGTGTTTCTTTCATAACAAAACCTGAACTCACCCAACCTTCGGTACCATCATCAAGTTTGATTTTAACAAAGCCTTCTTCTTTATCTAAAACTTCTAACTCTGTACCACTTGGTACAGATTTAATAAGCTTGCTGGTTTCATCAGCTTCTGTATGTATGCCCAATAAAATACGATCTGTAACATAACGCTTCTCAGCAAGTACCTGCGCTGTCAACGATATAAACAACGTTAAAAAAATTATTATTTTTTTCATTTTTATTCCAATATTTATAAATACTAAATTTATTTTATATTAAGCGATACCAGTATGGCGTAACAAAGCATCTATCTCCGGTTCGCGACCACGGAATTTTTTAAACAGCTCCATTGGCTCTTTTGTACCACCTTGCTCAAGCACACATTCTAAAAATGCATTACCTGTTTCTGAATCAAAAATACCTTTTTCTTCAAACAAGGAAAAAGCGTCTGCAGACAAAACTTCGGCCCACTTATAACTGTAATAACCGGCAGCATACCCGCCAGCAAAAATATGCGAAAAGCCATGTTGAAAGCGGTTATACGATGGTGGCGTAATGACGGAAACTTCTCTACGCACTTCATCTAAAATTTTCTGAATGCTGTTTGTTCCTTTAAACTCTGGTTGATATTCAAAATACATACGAAAATCAAAGAGAGAAAATTCAATTTGACGCACCATTTGCATACCTGCCTGAAAATTCTTCGCAGCATACATTTTATTAAAGAGCTCTTCTGGAATTGCGTCACCCGTTTGATAATGTGCTGCAATTAAGTCTAACGCTTCACGTTCCCAACACCAGTTTTCCATAAACTGGCTTGGTAATTCCACCGCATCCCAGGCAACACCATTAATACCAGACACACCAATATGTTCAACTTTGGTCAACATATGGTGCAAGCCATGACCAAACTCATGAAATAAGGTCGTCACTTCATCGTGGGTAAATAAAGCAGGATCATCACCAATCGGCTGCGTTAAGTTGCAGGTTAAATACGCAACAGGAATTTGCACAGAACCATCAACATTACGTTTACGACCCATGCAATCATCCATCCATGCACCACCGCGTTTTTTATCACGCGCATAAACATCTAAATAAAACTGTCCACGTAGTTCATTTTTATCATCACGAATTTCATAGAAATGAACATCGTCGTGCCACGTTTCTACTTTACCAGCATCAACTTCATTAATAGAAATACCATATAAATGTTTAACAACCGCAAACATACCCGGGATAACTTTTGTTTCCGGGAAATAAGGTTTTAAATCTTCCTGACTAAAATCAAACGTGTGCTTGCGTAACTTCTCACCGTAGTAAGCGACATCCCAGGCGGATAAATCTGAAACGCCATGTTCCTGTTTTGCAAAACCGGTAAGCTCGGATAACTCTTGTTTAGCCATTGGCTTTGAACGTTTAGCCAGGTCTTGTAAAAAACTTAGTACCTGATCAGGATTTTCAGCCATCTTGGTTGCAAGTGAACGCTCCGCATAATTTTTATATCCCAATAGCTGTGCAAGCTCATGACGAAGGGCAAGAATGTCTTCCATTACTTCGCTGTTGTCATACTCACCTGCATTTGGTCCTTGCTCTGAAGCACGAGTAGCATAGGCTTGATACATTTCTTCACGCAAAGCACGATCATCTGTATAACTGATTACCGCATAATAAGAAGGAAAGTTTAAGGTAAACAACCAGCCATCTAATTCTTTTGCTTCAGCCGCCTGTTTGGACATTGCTAATGCAGACTCTGGTAAACCGGCTAACTGTTTTTTATCTGTAATATGTTTAGACCATGCTTGAGTTGCATCTAAAACATTTTCTTCGTACTTACTTGTTAACTTCGAAAGTTGTTGGCGAATTTCACGAAAACGTTTTTTCTTTTCGACTGGTAAATCAATACCTGATAAATGAAAATCGCGTAATGCATTATCAACGATCTTCTTTTGTGCCTCGTCTAACTTTTTAAATTCTGCTGAATCTTTAATGGCCTGATAGGCTTCATACAGCTCAACGTTTTGACCCATCTCGGTACTGTACTCACTCAACAGTGGTAAACAATTGTTATACGCATCACGCAACTCATCCGAGTTCACCACAGAATTCATATGACTCACGGGTGACCACATACGTCCCAAACGATCATCCATGTCTTCTAATGGCTGGATTAAATTATCCCAGCTGTAATGCTCGTTATCTTTTAATAACGTTTCAAGCAATTCACGATTCTCTTTAATAATCGCTTCAATCGCAGGCTCAACATGTTCTGGTTTAATGTGCTGAAAAGGCGGTAACTCTGTCATAGCCAATAGGGGGTTTTCTGTGCTCATTTAATGCTTTTTCCTAATTCGGTCGCGTACAATACTTATATTTATAAGGCTGTAATTTACCATGCCAGACAGTCAGACAACAGAAAGGAATAATTTTTTCGTAAGCACATCTTAAGGCAATATTTCATACCCTTAATGGACTATTTTCAGCAAGCTTATTCCTGATTTTATAGTTCTTGCTGTCAGTAAAGTCACACCACAATTTATGTTAATAGAGCACACCTTATATTAGAACTTCATTATATACCTATGCAAATAGTAACAATTTACGATATTCTGGCAAAATATAGTCTTTTTCCTACAAAGCACTTGATTTCATTCCGACTTTTAACTAAAAATGTTAACTAAATAACAATAATTATTTTTTATATCTTAATATTTGAATGGGAATTTTTTATGTCAAAGTTAAATACTCAAGTTAAGGAACAACGATGTGCTGAACGGATGGCTATTGGGGAAAGTGTAGAATTTCGTTGTGACAGCGATGAGGAATTTCGAGCTGCAACGATGGTAGATTTTAGTGAAGCAGGGATGTTACTGCTAATGGAAGAAGAATACCCTGAAGGCAGCCAGTTTGAGGTGAGAGTCAAAGAAGAAGAAGCCCTCTATTTCACTGTCAAATGCGTACGAGCCAATCCCTGCGCTGATATCAAATTGTATGGCTACGGATGTACAATAGAAGAGCACCGATTCGCACCTGAATAAAATTATGTTTATACCTGACACAGCGCTTATCTCTTAAAGCTGTCATCGGTGTGTTCGTAACCATTTAAATCTTTCCCTATTTTCCCCTATCTCATTCGATATACCCGCTTAAATCTGAAACACAATATTATAAAAAGTAGTGTAAATTTTTATTCATTAACACTGCCGTCATATTGTGAAACAATCTCCAATACTGATTCTTCGCTTCTCTGCAAGCTGTTTAAGCGAAATCAAAAAACCAAAACATTGGCTAATTCATAAAGGAATAATTTTTCTTGAGCGGCAGCATAAATACAGACAAACCAAATACTTCACACCCTTATGAGCAGCTCACACCCGATTGTATTCTTGATGCTTTAGAAGATGTGGGATTTGAACCGACAGGCAGCTTATTAGCGCTCAACAGCTATGAAAATAGGGTTTACCAGGTCAGCTTAGAAGATGGTACATTTGTTATTGCCAAATTTTATCGACCTAATCGCTGGTCAGATGCGGCGATTTTAGAAGAACATGCTTTTTCACTAGAACTTGCAGAGCAGGAAATTCCCATTGTTGTGCCTCTCGCGATTAATGGTAAAACACTGTTTGAATTTAACTCTTTTCGCTTCGCCGTTTTTCCCCGCCAGGGTGGTCGAGCTCCAGAACTTGAGCAACCAGAAACCCTTAAGCTGCTTGGGCGTTTTCTTGGGCGATTACACGCTGTTGGCGCAACACGTCCTTTTACTGATCGTCCTAAAATCACGGTGCAAAATTTTGGTTATGACTCACTCAAGTACCTATTAGATAACGACTTTATCTCACCAGAAGTGAGGGCTAACTATCAACATGCAGCCGAAGAAGCCTTACAGTTAGTTGAGCAACGTTATGAAGCCATCCTTCCTCGCAATATTCGCTTACATGGGGATTGTCATCCCGGAAATTTGCTCTGGAGAGACGATGCGCCACATTTTGTCGATTTGGATGATTGCCGGATGGGGCCTGCTGTTCAGGATTTATGGATGTTACTTTCAGGTACAAACGACGAAATGAGCATTCAATTCAGGCATATCCTGGAAGGCTATGAAACCTTTTTTGAGTTTGATCCTGCCGAGCTATCTCTGATTGAAGCGTTGCGCACCCTGCGCTTACTTCATTACAGCGCATGGTTGGCTCGACGCTGGGATGATCCCGCCTTTCCACAACACTTTCCCTGGTTTAACAGCCCTCGCTATTGGGAAGATCAAATGATCACCCTGCGTGAGCAAATTGAGCGTTTACAACTCCCCTCTATTAAGTTGTCATAACAAAACCTTTCAAAAAATCTAATTTATATATTCAAATATTCAATAATTAATATCTAATAAACTGATCTATCTAACAAAATCATAAGGTTAGCGAATTTATTAAAATTTAATAATATTCCTTTACGCTTATTAAGGTGATTTATTTGGCCATTAGTTTTATGCATACTCCTTCACGTTCTAAATAAAAATAAATACCCCCCCACCCTCACGTTCTTAACAACAATATGTCGGAGACAGTGCTATGGATAAAAGAATAGACAGAAGGACTTTTCTTAAATTCAGTAGTGCAGGGATCGCAAGCGCATTACTAGGAAGTACGGGATTACTCAGTTGGATCCCGCGCGCAGAAGCAGCAACAATTAGCCAAACTTTTTATATCACCGAAGGTTTTATTACTCAACCTGATGGTGTTGATGTTTATTTTCGCGGATACAGTCCAAGTACGAATAATCTTACCGTTCCCGGTGCACAAATGATTGTACAAGAAGGGGATACCGTTCGAATCACAATAGTAAATACATTGGGTACCAGTCACAGTTTTAAAATAGATGGTGTTGTAGATAGCGGCCGGATTTATGGTGGCCAAACCAAAACGATTGAATTCCAGGTCAACAAAGCCGGTACCTACATGTACTACGATGCACGTAATGCACCCTATAACCGTTTAGTTGGTTTGCATGGTGGCTTCGCGGTTATGCCAAAAGGCAGCAGCAACGAAGTTTATGACGGCAGCCCGACTTTTGTTCAACAGCACTTCTGGTTATTCCATGATATCGATCCTGTGTGGCATAACTCGATTCGTAATCGCCGTACTCCAGGCACAACTTATAGTCCGCGATACTTCACCATTAATGGTTTAAGTGGCCGCCCACCGGGTTCGACAGGAAATGGAGATCCCAGCGTTGATGCAATGCACGATCCCCTTTCAGCATTACATGGCCATGTTGGTGATCGCACTTTACTTCGCGTATTGAATGCAGGTATGTGCCAACAGTCCGTTCATACTCATGGAAACCACATGGATTGGCTAACGGATAATGGCCAGATTCGCGATGATATTTGGTCAAAAGATTGTATCTACCTGGAAGGCAACATGGGTAAATTTGATGCCATCTTCCCGTTTGATCCTCCACCTGATGCTCATCCACCTGTTTCAACAGGCGTGTATCCAATGCATCTACACACAGAAATGTCACAAACAGCAGGCGGTGGTCTGTACATGTTTGGTGCACTCACTGACATTTTCTTTGAATAAGAAAGGGGAACAATTATGGGAATGAGAAGAACAACGACGACGGATACAACTACCACAGATGGCGGTGGAATGGACGGTGGTGGAGATGGCGGCGGTATGGGAGGCATGGGTGGCGCTTGTTATATTTACCCTGCTGCACCTGCAACACCCGGCTTAACCAATGCCGATGTCACATTTAACTTAGGTATTGATATGCAAATTCCTCTTACCATGGATGATGGTAATACCGTCAACATGTGGGGCTTCACCGATGGTGGTGGCAATATGGGAATGGATGGCGGCGGTATGGGTGGCGGCACTTTCCCCTCACCTGCAATGCGTGTCACTGAAGGCGATATTGTTCACAGTAATCTCAATGTCGGCATGATGTGGGTACACACTATTCATCATCATGGTATCGAACCTGAATATCGTAGCGATGGTGTCGGTCACTTATCGCATGATGTCGCAAACGGCACATATACTTATCAATGGCGACCAGCACATGCAGGCACTTATTTTTATCACTGTCATACCAACACCGTTTTACATGCAGAAATGGGTATGTACGGTGCATTAATTGTTGATCCGCCTGAAGGTGCAGGCACATTATTTTCAGGTGGACCTAGCTATGATGTTGAAGCCTTCTGGGTTGTAGATGAAATAGATTCCAGCTGGCATAATTTGCCATGGGATGCCGGTACCTGTGGTGGCGATGTTGGTTTAAATGAATTGAATCCGGATTACTTTGTCATTACCGGAGTTGATGGCAGTGGTAACTCAGCAATGAACTTACCACCCATTTCAGCCACTGTGCAACGCGGTCAGAAATTACTGGCGCGATATATTTGTGCCGGTTATCACCCACAGAAAATTCGTTTTGGCGGCCTAAGCGGAAAAATTTATGCATCCGATGGTCGTCCCTTACCGAAACCTGTCAGTGTCACAGAAATTCGTGCGGCATCCGCTGAACGTTATGATATTATCTTTGAACCGACCGAACGAGGAACTTATCTAATCGAAACAGATATCATCCACTGGGTAACTGGAGAGGTGCTTGGCACAACACGCACCAGCATTACCGTAACGTAATAAAAATATAATAATAATTATAAAGTAAGGGAAGTAAAATTTGATAAAGGGAAAAGAAGAAATTCTTTTCCCTTTTTTTATTTGAGTTCGTTACAACTTAAACTTGTCACGAGCTTAAATCTATCACAGGCTTAGATTGATCACATCACTGAACGTAAACTCTTAACAATCTCCTCAGGGCTCGTGCCATGCTCAATGAACTTTTTAACCGCACCATCTTTTCCAACGACATAGTAACGAGAAGAGTGATCTACAGAATAACCTAATGCAGAATCAGGCATCTCTACCTTCGCATACATCACACCATAACGCCTTGCAACAGCCGCTATTTCTTTTGCACTACCGGTTATCCCTATTATATTAGGATGAAAGGCATTAGCATACGACTTAAGTTTTTCTACCGTATCTCGTTCAGGATCGACACTAATAAACATTACCTGAATGTTTTTTAATTCTGCTGGCGTTAATTTCCGTAACGCTAACGATAATAAACCTAAACTTGTTGGACATACATCAGGACAAGAAGCATAACCAAAATATAAAACAACCGTTTTTCCTCTGTAATCAGCTAAAGGCACTGGGCCTTTTGCTGATTGCAAAACAAAATCACCACCTAAACATTTATATGCTTCGTGTATATCGGATAAATATTCAGTCGATTTTTTTTCCTCTGATAACATATAGATATAACCAGCAACCAGTAATATCACGACACTAAAACCCAGCGATATAATATTTACATTGCCTTTGCTATATTTTTTCATCTATAAAAACTCCGACTCTTTTACTTAACGATGCATTATTTTCTTTTGCATACCAGCAACCATTTTAACAGGCACCTTCAACTCAATCTTACTACCATTATCAAAAACTAACTGAAGTTCAACTTCTTCACCGGCTTTTAAGCCATGCTTAAGGCCAATAAACATAATATGTAAACCACCTGGTTGTAGAACCGTCTTGCTACCCGCTTTTATTGCAATAGAATCAACACGGCGCATACGCATCATTCCACCTTCCTTTTTATGGGTGTGCAACTCAACCGCTTTACTAATATTACTGTGCGCACTAACCAACAAACGATCTTCAGAAGAATCATTTTTTAACATCATAAAAGCCGCGCTGTTTACCTGGCCTGCTGGAACGGCTCGGACACGAGCATTATTAGCGGTAATATCAGCAGCAAAACTGCTCGTTGAAACTACCATTAGCACCAGCGCTGCCAGTAAATTTTTATATGAGAAATAAGTAATTTTCATTGAGATTTTTTCCTCTAATGATGACGTTTTTAAGATAGGGTTAATGTAAATGAGTACAGATAAATAAGGTTTGATCTCAATCAATTTTAATGAAAAAAAGCCATTTTTAGCTCTTTTAAAAAATGTCATTCTATAATTAAAAATGAGAAAATATAGCAATTGTTACGGAACAACGCAAAAACACATAAAGTAAAAATAAATATGATTGAGAATATACCCGCACTGTTAAAAGCCTTCGATACCGCTAAAAGTACTTTAAGCGCATTTACGGGCTGGAAATCTAAATCTAAAGGTGATGCCCGTTCAATTATTGAAGAGCTAAAAGAAAACTCAAGATACTTATGGCTGGTTCTTGAAGAAAATGTCGACTTAACTAAAGTGGTTAAAAAACTATCTACTAAAGAATATGATCGATTATTAAAAGAAGGTTTCGATTTTAATAATTTAAAAAACAAAAAGATCGCTAAATATGCATCGCTAAAAACAGTAAAAAGGTACGCTGGAAGTTACGGGTTAAAAACATACAATAAAGAATATTATTATTACTTAGGCATACAAGCCACTAATTATAATTCTTAATTTAAGAACTTCCCTCACCTCATAACTGCCAAACAGAATATTCATTAGAGAAACATTTGCCACCTAAATACAGCCTTTTGTATTTAAAGAAATACATATAAAGCCCAACAAACAATTGATTTTATTTATAAAAAAGAACATTGTTAATTACTCATTCAAAACAATATGTCGCGAGCAGCATATTATGTGATATACCGCTCGCCGTCTAATTAACTGTTAAATGTAAAAAATAATCAAAAAACCTCTGAAAATTGAATATGACTCAAAGGACATGCATTTTTTGCGAAGGAAAAGGCTTAAGTAAAGAACACTTCTGGCCAGACTGGATTAGCAATCACATTTTCAAATCAGACACAGACAAACATACTGCTGAAGTTTACTCTGGCGAAGTAAAGTCTAAGCCAGAACTAGAAAAGAAAACCGAAAGATCAGGCAATTTAATTACAAAGAAATTTAGAGTTGTCTGCGTAGAATGCAATAACGGCTGGATGAGTCAATTAGAAGAATCAATTAAGCCATTTATTTTGTCAGTTATACAAAATAAAGAAATGACACTTAATTGCGAACAAGTCGCAATGCTAGCCCGATGGGTAGCCATGAAGGTCTTAGTAGCTGAACAAGATCATGATGGTACACAGGCAACACCAGCTGATGATCGAAGGATTTTTTATGAAAACAGTAAAATTCCAAGCTACTTTCGAGTTTACATAGCTCGTCATGAAACCGATAGCGAAGCCGCTTACCATAGGCATAGTATGACTTTGGCGCTTTCAGAGTCTGGGCCTTTAAGTGATATGAAAGGCTTGGAACGTAATACACAATCAGTAAGCTTCTTAATTGGCCCTTTGTTCTTTTACGTTGTAGCATGTCGGGAAGAAAATTATAATTTATGCAGCCACATTAAGTTGAATCAATTAAAATGCATATACCCATTTAAAAAAACTAGTATAAGCATGAAATCATTAAAAACTATTTCTCAGCCAAGGTTGGCTGCAATATCTCATGCACTAGAAGACTTAGGTAATTCCACACATATAAAGTATGGCGGGCCATTACCTAAGAAATAATAAACATTTAAGTAATAAAAGGGGTCGGTGACAAATGAGAATCACTAGTACTACTATTTGTCACCGACCCCTTTGAATACAATAATGGGAAAATCATTGGTGAGGTTACAAGCGGAAAATCTTTAATCTGGCAACGTAAGGCAGGAAATATGAAGCTAAAGTTAACGCCTTCATATGGTATGGTTGTTGGTGAACAGTCAATTAAAACAAAAGTTAAAGCTGGTAAACGCTATAGCTTTGAACTTTTTATTGGTGATAATGGGTTTAATATAAGAAAAAAATAAACCTGACAAGAAAATTAATAAAAGGGGTCGGTGACAAATGAGAATCACTAGTACTACTATTTGTCACCGACCCCTTTGAATAATGACCCTAGAGGAAAACATGTAGGTGGTTGGCTTAAACACAATGGCGCTACCTATCAGTAGCCATATAACAAATCGTTCGTGCGGGATTGCTCAGCTACGCTACGCACCCCACAACTCAAACGTTGGGCAGACTAAATGAATCGAAAAATTACTCAAATATTTCACTCTGGTGAACTTGAAGCTCAGAATACATTCAATAATAAAACCGAGTGGTCAGATCGTGCTGTTTCTGCTGTCAATAATTTATATCGAGAAACCATTGATGAAGATAAAGCTTTCTTTATTGAGGGCAGAGAATTCTTTTTTATTTCAACATCTGACAATGATGGAAATTGTGATTGCAGTTTTAGGGGTACAGAAGAAAGCAATGAAGGGAAACAACAACCAGCAGTCATTGTTGTAGATCATAAAACACTTGTTTTTCCTGATTATAGTGGTAACAAAATGTATAACTCACTAGGAAATATATTAGTAAACCCAAATATAGGAATTCTTTTTATTGATTTCTCATCTGCGTTACGTTTGCGAGTTAATGGTCATGCAGAGATAATTAATAATCAAAATAACTATAAAGACAAATGGTCAACAGCAAAGCGTTATGTGAAAGTAACGGTAAATCAAGTGTTTTGGAATTGCACCAAAAGAATTCCAAAATTGGCATAAGCGTTCGTTAAATAATAATGCCCAACAAGCAGCTCAACACAGACCCACGCTGTGGTGAAGGAAAAACAATGTTCTCTAAGTTATTTACTAAAAATAAAATTGATAATGTTGATGATTTTATTGAAGACTGTATAGATAAACTAGAAAGTCAAAACGAATCTATTAGTAAGATCTATGGCATTGGTAACTACGAGCGTTGGGATTTTGATCAAGAAACAGCTGAAATAATATTTTCTGTAAACGGCAATAAAAAGTTAATTGCTAAAGTTAGTTTTATAGGCTCTTACTCAGCTAACTCAGAGTCATGGATGTGGGGTTGGGGTAATGAGAGTTTATTACCTCACCTGACTAAAGAAATTGAAAAAGTCAGAAAGTTTGGTGAAATAAATGATATTGAACTCCTTACGGATCGCGCTTGGTCAGCAACAGAAGAAGCGGGGTGGGCAATGGCAGCCGTTGCATTTCATGTCATAGGTGGTAAAGGCGTATATAGAGGTATTAGTGGTAATAATGAAAACTTTTTCTTATTACATGAAATTACTCAAGCTGGTAACAGCTAACATGGCAGATAACTGAGCTTAATCGTTGTGTGAATAAGAAATAAATGAAAAACTTATTATTGCCGGCGGGATATACAACATTGTACTCATTATTTTTCACATACTGTTTTGGCGCTTATTTAAATGGCCCGAAACACTGAAACCACTTAATTATGTCAACAAAGCAACAATACAAGTTTTAAACATCAGCATTACTTTTATATTTTTTATATTCAGTTATATTTCATTTGCACACACTCAGGAATTATTAAACACTCCGCTGGGTAATTCATTGCTAGCGCTAATATCTGGCTTATGGTTATTTAGAGTGGCGCAACAAATAATATTTTATAAACTAAAACATATGCTTTCTGTGGGCCTTACTTTTTTCTTTTTAGTTGGGTCATTCCTTTATGGTATACCCGCTATCACATCATAATTTATTCATGCCGACATCGGAAATAATCTATTCAATAGCTACTTATTCCCATTCAAGCTCAGTGTAAACCTTCAGCGCATTACGACCTTTCAAGGAATCATAATTATTTAAATATTTAAAACGCGTTTGATTAATTCGACTGATCTCATGTGCGCCACCACCGCTTTCGATAAACAGTGAGATCGTATTGCGTAAGAAAGATAAATAATTTCCGGTATCTTTAATCGCTTTATCTAAGGTTGTTGGCGAACCATGTCCTGGAACAAGATATTTTGGTTTAAACCCTGCCATGCTATTAAAAACATGTAACCAGCTTTTAGAATTTGATTGCTCACCAATACCCAACATACGTTCTGTATAAACAATGTCACCGGTAAACATCACTTTACTTTGTGGTAACCAGATAAAAGCATCTCCTGGCGTATGCGCCTGACCTCGATGATAAATTTCAAACTTAACTTTTCCTAAGGTGAATTTATAATCATCTTTAAAGGTGATGTCGGCAAATTTTTCTTTCGTACCCTTAATGCCCTCTTTTCCAAGACGCGATTCAAGCATTGACCATTGCGAACCAGAGCGTGCTTTATGATCTTTTTTTGCTGCTTCGCTGGAAATAATTTTTGCACCTATTGAGCTAAAATAATCATTACCAAACCAGCGATGATCCTGACCTCCACTATTAATCACATAGCGAATCGGTTTATCCGTGACACCTTTGATTATTTTATGCAGTGCTTTAGCACCTTTTAAACTGCCACCAGAATCAATTAATACAACTCCATCATCTGTAACAACAAAACCAAAAGTTGCATTATTACCC
>JAUVEN010000073.1 GCA_030594815.1 Gammaproteobacteria bacterium | reverse complement strand
TGCAAACGTTTTTCAAGTTCTGGCCAGGCATCAGCTCCGCTGGCGATGATCTTTCCATTATTAGAAATCGTTTTAAGATAACCATAAAAATTGCCCCATTCACGACGTTCTAATACGATAATATCTTCAGGGTATTTTTTTTCGGTTAAATAGGGCTGTAACATCCATTTAAAATCAGCACCACTCACATCGCGGTTACCGGTTTTAATTAAAAGACGTGTCACAGTTTCTTTATCTGTCTTTATATTAATGCCAATAGCATTTAATTGTTCAATGCTGACTTCTTCATCGTTATGAATTTCACCAATAAGACGAATTGATGCGGCTTTCGATTCTGTTGCATCAGCCTGGATGTATTGCGCTTGCATTACAGCTTTGGGCCAAAAATGTGATAAGCCTTGAACTGCAATTAAAAGCAGCAAGCCAATGACAATAATTAAACTGGCACTAACGGCGGCAGCATTAAGCCAAATCCACGGATCACCTGTTTTAAACCATTTCTTAATCATAAGCTGCTGTATTTCTTTCTGAGACGTTGGCGAACAATTTCAGCCACCGTGTTAAACATAAAGGTAAAGATAAATAGAACCAGGGCTGCAAGGAACAAAATTCTGTAGTGTGTACTTTCAACTTCTGCTTCAGGCATTTCAACCGCAACGTTTGCAGCAAGGGTACGCATGCCCTGGAAAACACTAAAGTCCATGACCGGTGTGTTACCTGTTGCCATTAGTACGATCATGGTTTCGCCGACTGCACGACCCATGCCGATCATCACGGCAGAAAAAATACCGGGACTTGCGGTTAAAATAACAACGTAAATTAATGTTTGCCACGGTGTTGCACCTAACGCAAGAGAACCAAAGGTAAGGTTTTTGGGTACGCTGAAAATCGCATCTTCAGTAATAGAAAATATGGTTGGAATAACGGCAACCCCCATCGCGATACCAACGACTAATGAGTTACGTTGGTCATAATGCAAGCCTAAGCTGTCTCCTAACCACATTTTCATATCGCCATTAAAGAAGAATTGTTCCATTGGTAAACTCAAAGCCATGGATAACCAGCCGGTAAACAATAAAACAGGAATTAATAACGCTGCCTGCCAGCCATCGGGAACGCGAGTACGTATGTCTTTTGGTAAATTTTTCCAGGCAAAGGCAAAAAGTAAAACGCCCGCAGGTAAAATGATCAACATACTAAAGACACCGGGCAGGTGACTTTCAATTATAGGTGCTAACCAGAGACCAGCAAGGAAACCAAGAATAACCGTTGGTAAGGCTTCCATAATTTCGATGGTTGGTTTGACGTAAGTACGCATTTTAGGAGCCATGAAATAAGCAGTATAAATTGCGCCCATAATGGCGAGCGGCATAGCAAACAACATCGCATAAAATGCAGCTTTAAGCGTACCAAACGCAAGAGGCATTAAGCTGAACTTAGGTTCAAAGTCATTACTTGCTGATGATGACTGCCAGGTATAAGAAGGTTCGGGGTAACTTTCATACCAAATCTGATCCCATAATACTGACCAGGACATTTCAGGATGTTCATTATCAACATGCCATAATTGAATTTGTTGTTTATCATCTTCGGTTATAAAGGTATTTGCACGAGGTGATACGGCTAAAAAGTTTAAACGTGATTCACTAATGGCTTCATGTAATAAGGTACGGTGTGCGGTTGAGTGATAAAAAGCAAGCTGACCTTTATCATCAATCGCGGCAAAACCTTTACGACGCTGCTCGGTAACAATATCGGTAACTGCAGAATGTTCACTGTCAAAATCTCGAATATGAGAAAGCGTCAGGCCAGTTTCTTTTTGTACTGGAAACCATTGGCTGATGTTTCCCTTATTATCACCAATGAGGAGTGAAATTTCGCCCGTTAAAAAAGTGAGCTTGGTAATTTCTGCTCCATCAGCAACAACACGTTTACGCTCAAGTACCTGGATATCATTTAAATCACTAATCTCAATTAAACTCACTTCGCCATTGTTGTGTGCAACATAGAGCAAGCTTTGTGACGTGTCGATAAGGAGTTTAGTAACATACTGGATATTCGGAATTTCAATTAAGGTGCTGTCAAAGCTGATTTCTTCAGTATCTTCTTCATCGCTGAGTTCGTCATCAAAGATAAGTTGGTTTAATAACAGGCGATTGTCGTCGGTGTACGCGACTAATGTGGCTTTTTCTTCATCATGCATTAATGCGATATGTGTTAAAGCATGATTGCCTGATTCATCCATTTCAATGGGAGATTTGCCAAGCGGGTAGATGAGAGAAGGAATAATTTTTTTACCTTCCTCTAAATAACGTGTTTTATATTTGTGCTGTGCAAAAACAGCCTGGCCATTGCTTAAACCAAAAGCAACAAAACCTTTCGCGATACGACTTGTGGTAAAACTACTGATGTTTGTTTTCTTAGGTAATGCTATATCAATATTTTCAACAACATCGCCATTTTTTATATTAAAGAATATTGCTTTAGCTTGTTCAGTAAAACGGACTGCAATACGATTTTGTTCTTCTATTGCCAGATGGAGTGTTTTACCTTGTGTAGCTGCAGGTAAAGGATAACTGGCTGATTTTTCCATTTCTGCAGAAAGGAATAATGGATAAACTACATAGGCGAGATAGAAGAAAATTAAAACAATCGACAAAATCACGCTGACACCACCGACCGCCATACTAATGCTGGTGATACGGTTTTTTATCGCACGACTGCGATCCATTCTAGTGGTGAGTGTGCGTGCCTGTATAGGAGCTGTGTTGCTTGGATTTGTCATAGCTGAATAATAAAGGGTGAATATTACAGTAATGTGACAATACATAACTGTATGATAATTAAGTCTTTTATTGTTTGATTTAGCCTGGCATTATTTTTAATAAATGACTTTTTACCCTATATGACAATTATATGTCATACATCGGTTATATTTTGCTTGAAAGAGAAAATTTAATACCTTTGTAATAGCCCCAAGTAAGGATATTGCCTATTATTAATAAACAAATAACGGTAAGCAGGGAAAGAGTATGAACAAAGAGACTGAAAGACGTGTTCACTGGAGTTTTTGGTTAGTTAGTATTTATTTTTTAACCTGGAATATTATGGGCGGTATAAATTTTTTTGTGCAAATGAGTGCGGATATTGTTGCCTCCTTTCCTGAAACACATCGTGCGATTATCGAAGGTCGTCCCATATGGGCTACAACAGGTTTTGCCTTAGCCGTTTTTGGGGGCGCGTTGGGCTGCCTTCTGCTTTTGTTTAGGAAATCGATTGCGTTTTATTTATTTATAGCATCAATGGTCGGCATGGTTGTTACGATGATCCATACCTTTAACATAGCCACTTCGGCAATCAACTTCAGTTTCTTTGATATTTTTATGACAATGCTTTTGCCGATGATAGTGGCAATGTTTTTGCTCTGGTATTCAAAATATACTGAGAAAAAAGGGTGGACTAATTAGTCATAATTTTTGGCAATAAAAAATCTGGTACAAGGACAATGCCGTTAACTTAAGGATTTGGTTTTATTCCCCCTCCCTCAGGGAGGGGGTTAGGGGGAAGGGATCATTATAAATCACCCCTCCCTGGCCCTCGACAATTGCTCCTCGATAACTGCTCCTGCATTATCCTACTTACGGGCGTCCTGCCCTAATGCTTTGTTCTCGGCAACTGCGTCCTGCGTTGCTCTAGCTCCTCCATCCATGGAGTCGTACCTTCGCCCGTCCATGGGCTCGTCCTCTTGAAGGGGAGGGAACTGATTTTTTTAATTTTTATGCTCTTAACTGAACGGCATTAGTACAAGGACCGGGTTTTTTATTTAAGTAGGTTCGAAATTTTGTACATGGATGTACTTATGCTGCGATGGCAAGGAAGCCATTGAGTAGCCATTCGAGCGCGGTATAAATATCAACCACAGTAGTTGTTTTAACTTCTGCATTCGAATGAATTCGAACCTACAAAGAGAATATATGATTTCAAATATCGAAGATAAATAAATCCAGGCATAAAAAAACCCAGCACAAAGGCTGGGTTTTTTTAATTTAAGAAGAAGTGCTTATTTTAATTTAGCTAATTGCTTCTTAACTTGCTTGGCACTTAATGGGATGTAACCGTCTTTGATTACAACTTTTTGTCCGCGCTTAGATAAAACCATCTTGATGAATTCCATTTGCATTGGAGACAATGGACGGTTTGGTTGCTTGTTAACATAAACCCATAATTTACGACCTAATGGATAAGTTTTGTTAGCAGCATTTTCTGGTGTAGCAGCAATAAAAGGCTTACCTGCTTTTTTAGTTAATGCTACAGCACGAACGCCTGAAGTTTTATAACCGATACCTGAGTAACCGATACCGTTTAAAGAAGCCGATACAGACTGAACAACAGATGCAGAACCAGGCTGCTCATTTACAGTTGTTTTGTAATCGCCTTTACATAAAGCTTTCTTCTTGAAGTAACCGTATGTTCCAGAAACTGAGTTACGACCATATATTTGAATGCTTTTGTTTTTCCATGAACCTTTAAGACCTGTATCACCCCATTTTTTGATGTCTTTTTTACCTTTACACTTACGTGTAGAAGAGAAGATCGCATCAACTTGAGCAATAGTCATACCTTTGATTGGGTTATCTTTATGTACGTAAACAGCTAATGCATCGATTGCTACTGCAATTGCTGTTGGCTTATAACCGTGCTTTTTTTCAAAAGATTGAAGCTCTTTGTCTTTCATTTTACGGCTCATAGGACCGAAGTTTGAAGTACCTTCAGTTAAAGCGGGTGGTGCAGTAGAAGAACCGGCAGCCTGAACCTGAACATTTACGTTTGGATAAAGGTGTGTGAACTCTTCTGTCCATAATGCCATTAAGTTAGCAAGTGTGTCAGAACCAACGCTTGAAAGGTTGCCCGTTACGCCACTTGCTTTTTGGTATTCAGGTAATTTTTTATCTAATTTTGAACCAGCATAAGATAAAGTTGCAATCGAAGATAAACTGACTGCCAGCACGCTCATGCCAATAGTCTGGATTAGTTTAGATTTCATAGTATTCTCCGTAAAAGAATTAATTAGTTAAATATTAGTATTACAATTATTTTTAAAGTGATTGTATTCTGCTATTTGAATATGACAATGATATGACCTTAATGTGACAGTTTGATGACGGGCTAATAATGTTGTTATTGCGATAAGTCATAGGTACCGGAGTCACTTTAATTATGGAGTTATATACCTGGGTTTTAGTATGAGTATGTATACAACTTAAATTGTCGAAAAAAAGTGACTCCGGTACCGGCCATACAGTTGTCGCAATGACAGTAGGAAGAAATTAAGAAGAAAAACGCTGATTTGGGAAATAACAGGTAAAGGTTGAGCCTTTACCTAAAGTACTGCGAATTTCCAAGCGTCCATCATGACGTTCAACTGCATATTTTACTATCGCAAGCCCCAGGCCTGTGCCGCCAGATTCACGTGAGCGATCAACATCTGCACGATAAAAGCGTTCAGTTAAGTGAGGGATGTGTTGAGAGGCAATACCTGGACCATCATCTGAAACGGAGAAAACGGCTTCATCATTTAATATTTGCCAGGAGATAGTAATGTGTCCATGTTTAGGTGTATAGCGAACAGCATTGTTAATAAGATTCGAAAAGAGGCTATGTAGCTCGTCATTGTTACCACGTAAATTGAGTTTTTCATCAGCTTTCATGGTAATTATATGCTGCTTGTTCTGGCCCAGTACTTCGGCATTTTCTTTTAAAGCAATTAGCAAGGTAGAAACGTCAACTAATGCTGTATGTTCAACGGGTGCAGTTTCCATTTTTGATAGAGCCAATAGATCAGTAACAAGTCGTTGCATGCGGATGGCTTGCTGATACATGTTATCTATGGCTAATTTAAAGTTTTTTTCATCTTTAGGTGGTTTGTCTGAAAACATTTCCAGGTAACCACTTAACACGGTGAGAGGCGAACGCATTTCATGCGAAACATTAGAAACAAAGTTTGTTCGCATTTCTTCCAGTTTGCTAATGTGGGTTATGTCACGACAAAAAAGCATTTTTTGCTTATAACCAAAGGGAATGATCTGCATCGTTAAGGTGTTATCTGCGTTTTCTGGTGCAGGAAACGTCATGGTTTTACTAAAATTATTTTTTAATAGATAATGCTGAAAATCTGGATGGCGTATAAGGTTGTTAATTTTTTGCCCGGTATCCTGCGGGTAATTAATTCCAAGTAGTGAGCTGGCAACAGGGTTAACCCATTCAATAAAATTATGTTGACTCAGAATGACAACACCATCAGGCAAGGCTTCTGCGGCTTTTTTAAAACGAGACAGGGCGACAGATAAAAGCTTTTGTTGTTTCTTCTTCTTTCTTTCGAGCAGATGGAGTTCATTAAAAATTTCACCCCAATAACCCCAGGCATCTGGTAGGTCTTTTTTTTGTTCTAACCAGTCTTGTAACTTAAAAGCATTACGCAACATAAATACAATATAAGTAAAAAGGGCTAAAGCGATAAAAAGAAGAGTTTGATTAAACAAAGCACCGATCAACGCACTAGTAGTAATAATACCGAGCAGGGAAGTGATTTCATTTTTTTGATGAGGGGACATGTACTATCTACTTATTGGATAAACGATAACCTGCACCGCGAACGGTTTGCACCATATTCTCGTGATGTGTTTTTTCCAGTGCTTTACGCAGACGACGAATATGAACATCTACGGTGCGCTCTTCAACATAGACATTATCACCCCAGACATTATTTAGCACCTGTTCCCGGCTAAAAACACGATCGGGATTTTCCATGAAAAATCGTAATAGTTTGAATTCAGTCGGACCAAGATCAATGGTTTGTCCATTTCCTTCTACACGGTACGAGCTTGTGTCGAGCATGAGGTTATTGAGTTTAATAATATCTTGCGTATTTTCTTGCTTGCTGCGACGTAATAGCGCTTTGATACGTGCGACTAGTTCTCTTGGAGAGAAAGGTTTAGTCAGATAATCATCTGCACCACTTTCCAGACCACGAATAACATTGTCTTCTTCAGTTTTTGCTGTGAGCATTATAATAGGAATATTCTCTGTTTCTGGCATACGGCGAAGTTTGCGCGCAAAGTCGATGCCGCTAATACCTGGCATCATCCAGTCGAGTAAAATAAGTTGTGGTGGGTGTTTCTTTATTATGACTTCTGCTTTGTGTGCGTCACTTGCTTCTTTCCATTGATAAAGTTCTTGCGCAAGAGCCATACAAACCATGTCTCGAATTGCACGTTCATCATCTATCACTAAAATGTAATCATTTTCACTTGTCATTTTTCTTTCACATGAATTGATATGTTTGTCATAAACGGTATTAAAGCAAAGTTATGTTACATAAATATTACAGTGGTCTTGTAAACAATAAAACAGGTCATCGAGAGCGATAGCGTGGCAATCTGTATGGAAAACAGTATAACTCAGAAAGATTGCTGCGCTATCGCTCACCCCAAGAGTACTTCCTCACATAGTTTTCAACAATACTCGGTGCGCGCAATGACGCTTTATTTAAGTAAAAGTGCGATCCCGCTAATAATAAGAAAAACACCAATGGCTTTTTGGAATGTGCGTTGACTGATATTTGTGTGTAAGTGGTTACCAATGTACATTGCGAGAACCATAACAGGTAAGGAATAAAGGATGGTGAGCAACACACTTGAAGTGTAAAAGCCTGAATAGGCAAACCCTGCCGCACGAATTAGCCCGTCGACTAAAAAGACTGCTGCACAAGTCGCTCTGAAGACACTTTTATCTAATTTCTGTAATTGAAAATAAAAAACATAAAAGGGCCCTCCCGTTCCAAATAGCGAACCGATGAGACCACCAAAATAACCAGCAAAAACTGGCCAGATAAAAGAGTTATTCTTTTTTAGTGAGGGTGAGGCTAAGCTATAAATTGCAAAGAGAATAATAAATATAGCCAATGCTTTCACTAAAATTAATGTGTTAATGGTATTTATAATAAATAAGCCGCTGCTTACACCAAGTATGGCAAATGGAATTGCGCGAAGGAGTACTTTCCATGCGATGTGTTGGCGAGTGTGGCTGACATGGACAATGGAAGCAGACATATCTAATAAGCCAATAAAGGGAACAATAAACGTAAGCGGTAAGAAAAAGGCAAGCATTGGTATTGCTATTAACCCTGAACCAAATCCAGTAACGCCGCGAAAAATATAGGCAATAATAAGAGTTAGTAATGCTAAACTGTATTGAGTATATGAGAGCGTTTCAATCATAAGGATTTAGTTCTATTAGTATGCGTATAAATAAAATAAAAGTAGCGGTTAGTAGTTGTTTGTTGGGTGAAGCTGTTCGTTACGACGGTACAGATAAACACATTAAATATATTACCCAGGTACTTTCTCTGAATTATAACCTTATTTCATTATGCCCTGAAATGGCGGTAGGGATGGGCGTTCCCCGACCACCGATTCACCTGGTTGATGATGGAAGTAGTATACAAGCAGTGGGTCTCGATAACCCGGAATGCAATATGACAAAACCAATAACTCAATATGGAAATGAGTTTGCTGAGGCTTATCCAGATATTTGTGGCTATATCTTTAAAAAGAACTCGCCGAGTTGTGGGTTTGAAGATGTAAAAGTTTTGAATACGCATGGACAATATGAAAGAAAAGGGCAGGGTATTTATATTGCGGCTATTCTGAAGAGTTTGCCATCATTGCCCGTCATAGATGAGGAGGATTTTTTAGATGCTAGGTTGAGGGATGAATTTTTTCTTGATATTGATGAATATTCAAAAAAAGTACTTTTGTAGGTCAGACTTTAGTCTGACGCGGTGATTAGATAACTACGTAATTATTAAATAATAATCAAAAAATAAAAAATCAAATTTTGTTATGCGCTTCATAACTAAATATTATTCATTTATTATACTTCTGCGTCGGGCTGACACTCTCTATTTAAGATATTATTTTGTTGAGCACGGCGAGCCCGACCTACATAAACAATACTTACCCTGCAATAATTAACCTTAAAGCATCCAGTCTTAATTGTGGATGCTGAATATATTCAAGTAACTGATCTTTCTCATCAGATAACTGTTTGATTTCATCATCACGTACATTCGGATTAGTTTGTTGCAGTGAACGTAAACGAGAAATTTGTTCACCAAGTTGTTCTTCAACTTGTTCTTCAGCAGAAGATATTAACGCGGGCATATTTAGTGAAAGTTGAGATTCAGCATGTGTAATAATTGTTCTTAATTTTTCACGATGGCTTGCGACAATTTGCTGGCAGGTATGAGCATCAATGGACGGTACAAGGCTCTTGCATTGCTCAAAACTGATTACGTCACTGTAGTCAGTGTTATCTTTGTCCATCATAAGACGAATTAGTTGAGCGGGCATAAACCGATCAATTTGCAAATTCGATGGTGCTATACACTGTACAACAAATAACATTTCAAGCAGTACGGTACCGGTTTTAAACTTTTTATTTTTAATAATACTAAAAGCGACATTACCATGCTCACCTTCAGACACCATTTCCATAACACCGGTGACCATTGGATGTTCCCAGCTCATGAATAATCTGTCTTCATGCACTAAAGCTGTTTCCCGGTCAAAGGTGATGGTTACGCCATCATCTGGAAGTTCAGGAAAATGAGGCGTCAACATGTGGTTGCCGGGATGTAAAACATAACTGTGTGAACTATGATCGGTTTGTTCAACACCGTAGGTATCACATACACGCATCATATAATCTTCAAGGATATTGTTATCTTCAATTTCATGAATTGCATTAACCAGCTTTTCTGCCACGGGTTTACGAAAGGCATTCATTTCTAATAAGCGGTCGCGACCTTTTTGCAATTCATTATTTAACTCGGTGTATAGAGGTTTTGCTTTATCGAGCAAGGAAATAACGTTATCAACACTATAAGTGGCTTGTTCGAGTTGTGTATTTAATTCCTCACCAAGTTGAGCCACCATACCTTGTCCGGCAGGGCAGGTGTGGGCAAAGGCATTTAAACCTTCTTTATACCAATGAAATAAGATTTCCTGTGCAGATTCTTTTATATAGGGAATGTGAATCTGAATAATTTCTTTTTGCCCGATACGATCGAGTCGACCAATGCGTTGTTCAAGCAAGTCCGGGTTTAAGGGTAGATCAAATAAGACAAGATTATGTGAGAATTGGAAGTTACGACCTTCACTACCAATTTCAGAACAAATAAGTACCTGGGCACCAATTTCTTCATCGGCAAAATATGCGGCTGCGCGATCACGTTCAATAATACTCAGGTTTTCATGAAAAACTGAAGCACGGATAGCATGTTTGTTTTTTAAGATATCTTCAAGTTCAAGCGCGGTCTGCGCATGTGCACAAATAACTAAAACTTTTTTATGTTTTAATTCTTTCAGTAAATTAATAATCCAGTCTACGCGAGGATCAAAGGTTGACCAGTGCGGAGCATCTTTAAGTATGGAAATCCCTAAGTCCTTTAAGGATTGATAAGCAATCTCTGGTGTGAGCATAAGCTCTGCATAGGACCGCTTAAAGTCGAGAGAAAATTGCTCTTTCTTTTCTTCTGAGGTAAATATTTTACTAAATAACGAAGAATATGTCTCACTCGTATCCAGTGCATATCCATTGACTCGTCGTTCAGGGAATCCTTTTATTGCATGGCGCGTATTTCGAAATAGCACCCGACCAGTACCGTGTTGATCAATTAATAAATCAACAATCTTTTGTTTCATTGCAGACAGCTCATCGCCTGTTGTTGAAGTAAGTGATGTTAATAAATTCTGATTATCATGCGGTATAAATTCTTCCAGTACCTTAATATCATGTTTCCCTAACAGCATATCATCTATGAGTAGTTCAGCAGTTTCCGCTAACCTCGTATAATGTGACTCTTCTGCTAAAAATGTTTCAAGATCGTGGAAACGGTGAGGGTCGAGTAAACGCAAACGAGCAAAGTGACTTGAAGGTCCTAGTTGCTCCGGTGTTGCCGTGAGTAGTAAAACACTGGAAGTGTTTTGTGCAAGTACATCTATAAGTTGATATTCCGGACTAACGTTATTCACTTCCCATTTAAGATGATGTGCCTCATCAACAATGAGAGTATCCCATTCACCATCAATAATTTGCTGATGACGTTTTGGGTTTTGCATCAAAAAGTCCAGACTACATAAAACCAGTTGTTCACTTTGAAAAGGGTTTAATTCCTGATCTAGTGAGTCGGTTTCTTCATCTAAATTGACTCCGTTCTCTTCATCTATAGAAAGACAACGTTCTTCATTGAATAAGCTGAATTTCAAATTGAAGCGACGTAACATTTCAACTAACCATTGATGTAACAGAGCATCCGGAACAACAATTAATATACGTTGGGCACGACCAGAGATGAGTTGGTGATGGAGTATTAATCCGGCTTCAATAGTTTTACCCAGACCAACTTCATCAGCGAGTAATACCCGAGGTGAAGGACGTAATGCAACTTCATGGGCGATATATAACTGGTGTGGAATTAAACTCATACGTACGCCATACAAACCGTTTACCGAGGATGTTGATAAAAGGTGTTTTTGCTTTAATGTATCGTGGCGTAAAATATAGGCTTTTTCTGGATCAAATTGTGCGGTAAATAAGCGATCCTGGGGTCGGTTAAGTTTAATGGCGGCACTTAACTCAGTTTCACATAATAGGCTTGCGTTACCTTCGGCATCATTAACTTCGTAGCTAATAATACCTTCATGTTCCTGTAATGCAGTGATAGTAAATTTTTCATTTTCTTTATTCTTGATTGAATCACCAACCGCAAAACTGACCCGGCTTAATGGTGCCTGTTCAATAGCGTAGGTGCGAATTTCATCACTAGCTGGAAAATCAATGGTAATGGTGCGGTGGTCGAGTGATTGAATAAGGCCTAAACCTAACTCACTTTCGCTGTTACTAATCCAGCGTTGGCCGGGAACAAAATCAAATGAAGACAAACCAGTTTCCTATTTTATAGTTTCAGGGGAAAATGTGAACTTATACCGGATTATAGGCGTTTTCACTGAGACAGCCCCATCGTATAAGAGTGTCATTATATAGGAATTGCCTGACGTAATGGAATAGTGATTTATAGAGCTATTAATCTAATGAAGTAATAAATATTTCTGTTTTCTCAGTATTGCGGCTTTAGTGAATTCAAGGCTTTTTATTTAGCATGTTTTAGTGCAATTTACATACTTTCACAAATAAGAGCATGCATTTTTCGGTGTGATGAAAGGAATACCTGAATAATATGCTATGTTATAAATGTGGTTAATATTTATGTTCTACTATAATAAAAAAGAGAATTTAGTTGATTAATAAGCCTCCTAGCCCAAAATTGCATAGTTTGCGAGAGCGTGCCATTTTCTTCTCTGCCGCGATTAGTCTCTTGATTGTAGTGATATCTATTTCCGGTTATCTCAACTTCAAAGAGTTATATAATTCATCTTCTGAAAATTTAGTTAAACGTGACCAGTTATTGGTTCAAATAAGTTTGATACGTAATGAATTATTTGATTCATATAAAGAATTAAATAGTTTCTTACTGGAACCTCAAGATACAAAGCATAAAAATAATATTTTAATTAGTCTTGATGAGACTCTGCGTTTAAGCGACAAGTTAAGTAAAAATGAATGGGTAATTAAATATAAAAGGAAAGATATTTCCGTTAAATTAAATAAAAATCTACGTTTACTCAAGACAAAAATTATTCAACTCATCAAGATTCGACTTAATGTAAATAATCAATTTCCTTCGCTCGCTGTTGGCGCATTTATCATGCAGCCTAATAGTGACCAGATGACCAGTTCTCTTTCATTAGCAATGAATGAAATGGATGCTGAGAACACTCAAATAAAAGCCCCTGAAATATTTCGAGATTTTATTAGCACAAGATATTTATGGACTCAGATATTGTCAGTATCAAGAATTTATCTTGCAAATCGAGTAGGTTCTTTTAGCGTAAAATTATTAACCCGGCAGGAAAAAAGTATTGAAGATATGTTTAATCAGCTTCAATCAAAACTACTTGTTCTTAAAAAGTCAGGTGATGCTGGTGAGTTGGGCTTTGAAACGACATCGGCCGTGGAAGATATGATTGAATCTTCAACGACCTGGTTTAGCGGGTTCAAAAAAATAAAAATTATTCATCATTCAGATGAATGGCGCAAAGATGCAAAAATAATGAAACAAACCATTTCACCGGCAATTGATTCTATTATTGAGTTGCTGCTTGACCTGGAAAAAATAATCTCAGAATCATCACAAGATGATATGGATTCGGCGGCATCGTTTGGAGACTCACAAAACAGAATATTATGGTTAATTGCTTTTATTGGAATATTTTTTACAGTGGCAGTCGTTATGTCCCTGGACAAGCTTATATTCCAACCTATAGCCATTATAAGTAAAGCATTAAAGTTTGAGGCATTAGGAAAAACCAGTGAAGATTTACCCGTTGTACAGGCAAAAGAAACTGAAGATTTAGTAAATGCATTTAATGAAATGAGTCGGCAAGTTCATCTGCGTCAAACCGAACTTGAGTATCGAGCGTTGCATGATTCATTAACCTCTCTGCCTAACAGAACATTGCTGCTTGATCGTATTGAACATGATATTAATATT
>JAUVEN010000141.1 GCA_030594815.1 Gammaproteobacteria bacterium | reverse complement strand
GACGCACTAATTGATCCATACGTTTTAACGTCTCATCATCCATCCCCAGGTTTTGTAGATCTAAACGACCTGCTTGTTTATCCAGGATACGCAAGACAACACGCTCACCATGCCCTGATGGCATGGTTGAAACACGGACATCAACTGCTCGACCTGCTATACGTAACGAGATACGGCCATCTTGTGGTAAACGTTTTTCGGCAATATCAAGCTTAGCCATGACCTTGATTCGAGAAGCAATGAGCGGCGCTAAGGCACGTGGTGGTTGCATCACTTCCTGCAAAATACCATCTACACGTATACGAATTAATAAACGGCTTTCAAAAGGTTCAATATGAATATCTGAAGCATTTTGTTTTACCGCACGTGCTAATAAAGCATTAATTAATCGAATGATGGGAGCATCATCTTCTGCTTCGAGTAAGTCTTCAGGTTCGGGCAAAGCTTCGGCAACACCGGATAAATCTATCTCATCATCAAATGATTCCATGGTCACTTGTTGTGACTGCGTTTCGTAACTTTGCTGCAATAAAGCATCAAACTCCTTATCTTCAACCGTTTGTATTTTTGGTGTTTTTTGAAAATGGCGTTGAATTTCTAAAAGAACAGAGGGTTCTATTTTATTACGACAAATGAGAGAGATAATATTCGTCTCGCTCTCATTGAGGTCATGATTGAAGCTTTGCTTTATCATGACACCTTGATTAACCATAACACCGTGACGACGTGCAAATGCAAAAGGTAAATTATCCTCAGCAAAGCGCTCGGTGTTTTCTATATTACTGGTTTCCACCGTCGGTTGATTCTGACTGCTTGTCATTAACCTGCTCCATCATGGTGGGTGGTACTGCTATTACTGATGATTTAGTTTTCCCATCTTCTATTTCTACTGCTTCACTGTAAGGTAACGGCAACTTCAAGAACTGTTTATTTTCTGCCAGTAATGGAGATTCTTCTTCATTCGCTAAACGTAAACCCTCTTCACGCATTTTTAATTGTTTGGCGCGAATGTAGTTATATTTATCACCCGTATGTGCAGCAGTAATTGCCGCATCTTTCAAAATAGTAGGCTGTAAAAATACCATTAAATTTGTTTTCACCAGACCGGTGCTGTTATAACGAAAAAACCAACCTAGCAAAGGTATATCACCTAAGCCCGGAACACGCTGTTCAGATTCACGTAATTCTTCCTGAATGAGTCCACCCAGCACTATCATTTGCCCATCATCCACCACAACATTTGTTTTAATTGAACGCTTATTGGTGATGATATCAACACCCTGGGTGCTTGGTGTTACTGTTGAGACTTCCTGTTCAACTTTAAGTTTAATTGCATCACCTTCATTGATCTGTGGTGTAATCCTTAATGTCAGACCAACATCTTCACGTTGTACTGTTTGGAATGGGTTATCCGGTGTGCTACCACCGCCAGTGCTTGAAAAAGACCCCGTTACAAAAGGCACATTTTGTCCAACAACGATTTCTGCTTCTTCATTGTCTAAAGTTAAAAGTGAAGGTGTAGAAAGGATATTTGATTTGCCATCTGAACTTAATGCTCGAATTAAAGCACCAATAGGATTGCTTCCATCAGGATTTCCTGCCGCAATGCTTATGCCATCCCCTATGATAGGAGGAGAGCTAAGTAAACCAGTAATACTATTGCCTATACTAAAGTTAACCACACTCGCAAAACCATTCTCTTCTGAACCCGCCGCCCACTGCACACCAAATTCTTCAGCCGAATTTGTTGAGACCTCAGCAATAACTGCCTCAACAAGCACTTGTGCACGACGCACATCTAGACGACGAATAACCGCCCGTAACGATCTAAAAATATCCGGTGGCGCGGTGATCACTAACGCATTGGTATTTTCATCTGCCTGAATGCTAATGTTACTTGCTGCTGCACCGGCTTTTTTTCCTTTTGCTTTACTTACACTCTTACTTACCCCTGTTAATACGGTGACCAAATCTTTAGCAACCGCATTACGCAAGTACACCACTTGAGTGGCTCCCCCCACATCAACAGACGTATCTAAATGAGCAATTAAAGCTTTCACTCTTAAACGAGAAGCTTTGTTACCGCCCAATAAAATACTATTAGTTCTGTCATCTGCAATTAAGTTGTTTTTCTTTTTCTTGGGATCTTGCGAGGATAATTGTTGAATAATACGGACAACCTCACTTGCCGAGGCATTTTGTAGTGCAACGATTTCAATTTCATCTCCTGTTGCTTGATCGATACTTTTAATAATTTTCTTTAAACGGCGAATATTTGCAGCCGAATCTGAAATGACCAAAACGTTAGAACCGGGATAGGCTGCTAAATGTCCCCGTTGAGGTACCAAGGGTCTTAATATAGGCACAAGCTGCGCAGCATCAACATTTTTAATTTCTAAAACCTGGGTAATAAACTCATCACTATAAGGAATAGAGGTTCTACCCGTACGAATCGCATCTTGTTTGGCATTTACTTCAGGAACAATTTTTGTGACGTTCTTTCCTGGAATGGCGGCAAAGCCATGTACCTTTAGTACAGAAAGAAAAACCTGGTAAATCTCTGACGCTTTCAGGGCGCGATGCGAAATTACCGTGACTTTACCTTTAACTCGAGGGTCAACAATAAAATTACGCCCTGTCATTTCTGAAACTGCAGAGATAACAGCATTAATATCGGTTGCATTAAAATTAAGTGTGACTTTGGATTTTGCAGATGTTTTTGCAACATTGGCTGCATTTACAGAAAATGAGGCAAAAACCAAAACAGCAAACAGGCTGGCAAGACTTAATTGCCCTATTTGCCTAAAATATAATTTTGCATCCCGCCCCATTTATCTAATCCTTTGTATTTATTTTAATTATATCGTGCTTGAACCGCTAATATTACACTAGTACCCTGCCAAAAACCCAGTTAAAAGGTCAGCTGAACCGTTTGTTCTTGTCCATTTCGTTCAATGGTTAATTCCATAGATTCCTGCTTAGTCAAACTCCCCATCAAACCATATAAAGTCGCAGGATCACTTAATGACTCACCGTTTACAGCCGTTATAATATCTGTTTTTCTAATATTCAGGGCAGACATTAAAGCTTGGTCATTATGAGCCAGCGTATAACCTTGAATCTTCCCCTTTTTCATTACAGGATTAATTCGCACTTGTTGCCAGACTTTTGCCGGATCTTTTAATAAGTTCTCACGGATATCTCGTAAACGCCGGGATGATGGTTGTTTTTGAGCTGCAGTCGCTCTCATGTTTGTATTTTTTGCCGGCTGCGCAGAATAAGCCGTGGTCGGTTTAGTGTTGTAAAATGCCTTACTATCCATCTTATGTTTTGGTAAACGCAGAGTCTCTAACTTGCCATTTCGTTTAAGAATAACCCGATCAGCATAAACCGCATGCAATACTGCTCCCCCTACAACCTTATCGCCAATGTGATAGGTTTTATCCTTATCTTTACTGCTTGAAATAATAGCTAAAGCATTACTTGCAATTGTGGTCGCAAACACCCCTTTTAAATCTAGACGTAAGCGGGTGTCAGGTGCATCAATAACTTTTTGCTGAACAACAGCTTGTTTCCTAGCATCACCAAATAAATGGTAAGCACTTACCTCTTTCAAACTCGTATTTGGTTCTATTGGAATAATACCTGTAATATTACTTTTTACCTGGTTAGATACAAACTCTTGTGCGGGAGCAAATACGCGCCATGTCATTTCAGCAAACGTCTGTGTTATCAATATTATGAGTAGAATAAAAATAACCTTGGGCAAATATTTATTTGCCTTGAGCTTAATTTCATTCCATGACAACTCATGCCAAGAGCTTATTAATTGTGCTTTATTCATATTAATGTTTTCTAATATTCCTATCACTGTTTCTGTCATTGCACTTAATGAACCGCTTCGCGTTTCGTCAGTATTACCCTAACCTGCTCCACACGTTCTGGCATCGAGGGAACCTTTAGCTGCAAGCAAAGCGTGGCAGTCTGTGACCGCAACATAAAATCGTTTGGAACGATTTTTAACAAGCTTTGCTTGGCCCGCAGGGCGAAGAGCAGGAAGCTCGTAGTAATCTCATAATGAAACGCTCTTTTCTTGAGATTGCTTCGCTATGCTCGCAAAGACATAAAAATTTCTTTAGAGGATTATATCCTAAGCCATATTATAAAATGAATACGGTACACCCTCTAGATTGATCAAGCTTTTGTCATATAGTGACAATTATGGTCACATTAAAGCATAATTCCATACAATGAAGATGCTCTAATTTTACGCTAAAGATGTCACTAACAAAAATAAAAACGTGACTATAATCACAGTAAGTACATGAATTTAAACTATTATTATAAACACTTAAAGATATCAATCGTTCTGCCGATAGCCTCTATTGTGAGTTGGCACACAAGCTGCTATAAAAACTACTAGAAATAACAATTGAAAATGAATTACATAATTTTTTAACCCGTACACCGGAGAACATCATGAAAAAAGTACAACAAGGTTTTACTCTTATCGAACTGATGATCGTAATCGCGATTATCGGTATTCTGGCTGCTATCGCAATTCCTGCTTATAACGGTTATATCGCTCAGGCAAAAATGAACGCAGCGCATACTAATGCGGATGCTGCATTCCGTTTAGCGAAAAATGAAGTCGCAAAAATGGCTGCTGGTGATGGCACAAGCTCAATAAATCTTGTTGACACATTAAATGCAGGTGGAAAAAAATCACCATACGTACCTCTATCTGCTTTTGCTGCGGGCCCTCTTATTGATGCAACAACAAATGAAGGTGTTGTCTTCATCAATGATTCTGCTGACGGCAATGGCGTATTAGACAACGTTGACCTAACAGTTACTATTACAGTGGGT
>JAUVEN010000098.1 GCA_030594815.1 Gammaproteobacteria bacterium | reverse complement strand
ATTTAGTGCGTGGTTTCTCAGGCATTTTTAGTATGTCAAAAACTGAGGGCTTCAAACATTTATATAAAAATAAGTAATTTACATAGAATTATTGTTGTAAGCAATTTTTGTTAATTTAGTAATCATAAAATAAAAATAACGGGGTTATTAAGATAGGGTTTAAAGGATGATGCAGGTAATCGACATCATCTTATCTAAGAGCTAGACCCGACTGAAAGTTAAAACTCCACCATAAAAATAAAATTTAAGGGGTTACAAAATGCTGAAACTATCTACCTATTTAATTTCTATAATGCTGTTGATGCCATTACTTGCAAATGCAACGCAATGTCCAGCAACCAATGTTGTGACCGACCCACCTCAATTTCTTTGGACACATCATCCTGTCTCGGCTGATAACCCGGAAGAGTATTATAGCGGTACGCTGGAAATGGGGACGGTCACATTAACTATCAACGGTGAAACCTTAACTACACGCGCCTACCGTCAGGAAGGATCAACGTATTCCATACCGGGGCCAACGATGGGCATGGCTCCAGGCAATAAGTACGTACTAAGATTCAAAAATACTTTACCGTACCAACCACTCAGCCCTGATCATAATGTATTTAAAGATCCTAACGTCACTAATGTGCATACCCATGGAATTCATATTTCAGGCGAAAGCCCCAGTGATGATGTCACTCGTTTTTTTGAAGGTGGTTTTGGTGGGGACTTTGTTTACGAAATTCCTGCTGATCATATGGGTGGATCTTACTGGTATCACGCACATCATCATGGCTCAACTTTCTTACAGGTATCAAGCGGTGCTTTTGGTAATATCATTATCGACGATCGTTTTGATGGCATTCCACAAAATGTTGCGGATATGCAGGAAAAACAACTTATCGTTGCATACCTTGATCCCAGCGTTGCAGGCACAGGTGGTGACTCGCTCATTTCAGGAACATTAAACCCTGGCTGGACTGTTAATGGCAAAGTGACGGGCAATGTTTGCCTGCCACCTAATACCTGGCAGCACTGGCGTATGTTGATTGCAGATGCCGATGCGAAAGAGAAGGACGTTATCATTGGCGGCCAATGTGAAGTGGCATTAATGGCACGAGATGGTGTTTGGAGGACTATTGTACCTAAAGCAATCACCGACAATAAACTAACACTAAACGGGGCATCACGTGCAGATATCGCTATTCGTTGTAGCGGTGACTCATCAATCTCGGTGAATAATACCTTGGTTGCAAATATTTTTGTTGATGGTGTCAGCGATACGAGTGTGCATCCCTTTGCAGAGGATGGTGTGTCTCAGTGGGCATCAAATCGCCCCGCTTATCTTCGAGACCTGAGAAGTGAAGCGGTGTCGAATTTTGAAAGCGTGAATATGGGTGCACGAACTATCAATGGTAAAAAGTTTGATGCTGAAATCCCCACGTTTACCACTGTTGCTGATGGTGTTCAGGAGTGGACTATAAAAGGAGCGCTTAACCATCCTTTCCATTTACACATTTATCATTTTCAAGCGCAAACGGATTGTGGTAGTTACGAAGCAGGTGAGTACTACGATACAATGGCAAGTTCATGTGATGTCCGATTTGATCTGAATCCAGCAACGTCTACGGTTTATGAAGGCCGGACAATCTTGCATTGCCACATTCTTGATCACGAAGATACGGGAGCCATGGGCTGGATGGATGTTATCGGCGGTGATCCTGCACCACTATTTCCACTCGACGATAGTATGGCAACGGCTTACCAAACTTATTACCCCGTTGATGGTGGCACACCCGCACCAAACGTACCTGCCGATCCAACTAACTTGTTAGCGGCTACAATTTCAAGTAATCAAATTGATTTAAGCTGGACAGACAATGCCACGGATGAAGATAACTATCAGCTTGAGCAATCATTAGATGGCACAAGCTTTTCTGTTATTGCGACACTTGCTGCTGATGTTACCAGCTACTCAAATACAGGGCTGGATCCAGCAACCACTTATTTCTACCAGGTTAACGCATCTAATACGGCTGGCGCATCGGGTTATACCGATATAGTAAGTGCTACAACCGATAGTAGCGGTGGCGGAACAGGTACCAGCGTACAAGTTGACTCTATCGTAGTGAGCACTGTCAATGTGGGTGGTGGAAACAAGACTGGTAATGCCGATATAGTTGTTGTTGATGAGTTTGGCAACCCGATTGAGAATGCGGTAGTAGCCGGTGAGTTTACAGGATCAATTAATGAAGTTATCTCTGCAAGCACTGCGACGAATGCAAGTGGTCAAACATCAGTGAGTACTACGCAGACAGCAAAAGGAGGTGTCACCCTTACTTTCTGTGTTACAAGTATTACACATCCTACCTTACAGGATTTTACAGCTGTACCTGGTGCGGTTTGTGGAACACTATAATTGTAATTGTTAGTCATCAAGTTAAAGCCGGCTATATGCCGGCTTTTTCATTTTTATTTTATTGATGTCTAACTCATGTTAAATGCATTATTTAGAATACAGTTGTTATTATGCGTAAAACAGTTATACCAATTTTTATAGCAACGGTTATTGCCTTTATTGCAGGGCTTTATATCGGACCATTATGGTTTAAGTCTGCTAATGAAAATAAAAATGAACAGTTAGATATTGAAGCTGCCACATACCCTGCAGAATATTTTACCTGTCCAATGCATCCACATATCGTTGGCGAGCAAGATGGGCAATGCCCGATTTGTGGTATGTCCTTTGTCAGTAAAAAATCGGGCAAGTTAAGTGCTGGACTGAATGATGATCAGAGTTATCCTGAAGTGTTAGTCCAATCATCGGTGATCAATAATTTTGCCATTAAAACAGAACCCGTTATCCGAGATAGAATGCAGCGAAACATCAGGCTTTATGGTTATGTCAATCAGATCAAAAATCCCCAGCAGCATGAATTAAAGGCCACCGTATCGGGTGTTGTCAGATATATTAACTTTCCTAGTGAGGGTAATAAATACTATAAAGACGAAATTATTTTCACACTTGAGTCTGATGAAATTTTACAGAGTCAAAAACGATATTTAAAAGCAATTAATCAAAACAATGTAAAATTGATTCGAAGTTTAAAGAAAAAGCTGAAAACTTATGGCTTTACTTTTAAACAACTAAAACAATTAATCAAAACAAAAACACCAACAAATATTTACACCTTTCGTTCACCCAGTACAGGAATATTCTTTGATTCAAGTTTAAAGCTGAAAAAAAATATTAAAGCAGGTCAAACTGTGGCTATGATGACTCCACTCTATTCGATTTCAGTTTATTCCAAGGTTTTTGAAACGCAATGGATCTGGCTTAAGGCAGGCCAGAGCGTTTCTATGTCAATGCGTAGCTTTCCTGGTGTTAGCTGGTCTGGAGAAATTAGAAAGGTGAATGACTTAGGGCAGAGCAGCACAACAGCGGTAAAAATGCTGGCTGATTTTGAAGAAAATAAGAAAGTAAAATTAAGACTGGGCATGCAGGCTGAAATGATAGTTTCCACCGAGACAAAAGATAATGTGCTCCAGGTGCCTTCTTCTGCGGTGATACGAACAGGAACTAAAAATGTGGTTGTGATTGCAAATGCTGGAGGACGTTTTCAACCGGTTGATGTAGTAACAGGTATTGATAACGGTGAGTATGCAGAAATTACGTCTGGGCTAAAAGAGGGAATGAACGTTGTCGTTTCAGGGCAATTTTTGTTGGACTCTGAAAGCCAGCTAGCTGCGGGAATTTCACGTATCCGTTCATCTTCAACTTTTCTACAGCTGCAGAAGGAATAAGCATTGATTAAAGTGATCATTCGCTGGTCTATCGAAAACAGGCCGCTAATTTTACTAGTCAGTGTCATCCTCTTGGTCTGGGGTCTTCGTTCCATCGAGAGTATTCCGCTCGATGCTATTCCTGATTTGTCTGACACTCAAGTTATCGTTAAAACAAGCTATCCAGGACAAGCACCACAACTTATCGAAGATCAGATAACTTACCCTATAACGACAGGCTTATTAGGTGTGCCAGGAGCAACGACTGTTCGGGGTTATTCTTTTTTTGGTGATTCCTATGTCTACGTTTTATTTAACGAGGGCGTTGATCCTTATTGGGCAAGGTCGCGTGTTTCTGAGTACTTATCTGAAATTGAGAAATCATTACCCACCGGTGCTAAAGCATCACTCGGCCCAGATGCGAGTGGTGTTGGCTGGGTTTATGAATATGCTTTAGTTGATAGAAGCGGGCAACATGATTTAAGTGAGTTGCGTTCCATACAGGACTGGTTTTTAAAATATGAATTAGAAACTATTCCAGGTGTTGCAGAAGTCGCTTCACTGGGAGGCATGGTAAAACAATACCAGATTATCGTCGATCCCAATGTTCTGCATAACGAACTCGTCACACTATCTTCCGTGATTAATGCACTCAAGCAAGGCAATCAGGAAACCGGCGCCTCTGTTATAGAAGTTTCTGAAGCAGAGTACATGATTCGCGTTCATGGCTATTTATCAGGAAAAGAAGATCTTGGTATGGTCGGGCCGTTAGGCGTCAATTCAGTTGGAGAGGCGGTTTTTTTAAAAGACATCGCTGAGATTAGAGAAGGCCCCGCACCAAGACGAGGTGTGGCAGAACTTGATGGAAAAGGCGAAGTCGTTGGTGGCATAGTGATAATGCGTTGGAAAGAAAATGCATTGGAAACCATTAAACGTGTTGAACAGAAAATTAAAGAATTAAAATTATCACTGCCTGCAGGCGTCGAATTGATTGAAACCTATAATCGTTCTACTTTGATCAATCAATCTATCGAATCTTTAAGTCGCCGATTAATCGAAGAAATTATTATTGTTGTTCTGGTTTGCGCACTGTTTTTACTGCATATTCGATCATCATTAATAGTTGCGATCAGTTTGCCTGTTGGTATTTTATCTGCATTTATTGTGATGAAGCATCAGGGAATCAACGCCAATATTATGTCACTCGGTGGTATTGCCATTGCAATAGGTGCCATGCTGGATGCTGCAATAGTGATGATAGAAAATGTGCATAAACATCTAGAGCTTAATGATTACAGGGAAGAAAGCAGAATAAAGATTATCACCGATGCAACAATGGAAGTTGGGCCTCCCCTATTTTACTCACTAATTATTATTACATTAAGTTTTTTGCCGGTATTTGCATTAGAAGCACAAGAAGGCAGAATGTTTGCTCCACTGGCCTATACAAAAACCTATGCCATGGCTGCCGCCGCGGCACTTTCTATTACGCTTGTTCCTGTTCTGGCGGTGTATTTTATTCGTGGCAAAATAAGAAATGAAGATGCCAACCCACTGAACCGATGGTTTACCCGTGTCTATCAGCCTTACATTATTTCCGCTTTAGAATCGCCGATAAAAGTTATTTTGATTGCGCTTGTTTTATTTTTAAGTGCTGCATGGCCATGGTCGGAGTTAGGTTCAGAATTTATGCCCGAACTAAACGAAGGCGATCTTCTTTATATGCCAAGCACACTACCGGGTATTTCAATAGGTAAAGGCCGTGAGTTACTGCAACAAACAGACCGATTAATATTAACTGTTCCAGAAGTAAAACAAGTTTTCGGCAAAATAGGTCGAGCAGAAACAGCTACCGATCCTGCACCTTTAACGATGTTAGAAACCACTATTCAATTAAAACCAAAAGCACAATGGCGGCAAGGCATGACGCTAGAAAAAATTAAGGCCGAGCTTGATAATAGGGTGAAAGTACCTGGTCTGGTGAATGCCTGGTTAATGCCGATTGGAGCGAGAATTGATATGTTGGCGACGGGTGTTAAAACACCACTCGGTATTAAAGTTTCAGGTCCTGAACTAAATGGTATTGAAACAATATCCCTGCAAATAGAAGCGCTTGCACGCACACTGCACGGCACGCGTTCCGCTATTGCAGAAAGAGCATCTAAAGGACGATATATCGATATAACACTTGATCGTTATAATGCGGGGCAACAGCTATTTAATATCGCCGATTTACAGCAAATTATAGCAACTGCGGTCGGTGGCGTTAAAATAACAGAAACTGTTGAAGGACGAGAGCGCTACCCTGTCATCGTTCGCTATCCATATGATCTGCGTAACTCTATCGCCAAATTACGCGAGCTTCCGATAGTGACTCGACATGGTGATTTACTACCACTTAGTGAGTTTTCGGAAATTAAATACACGGATGGCCCAGCAATGATCTCAAGTGAAAATGGCCGCCTAAGTAGTTATGTGTATATTGATATTCGAAATCGCGATTTTGGTGCTTATACTGAAGAATTGAAATCGATTATTCAGAAGCAAGTCAAGCTACCCGCTGGATATAGTTTATCCTGGACAGGAAAGTTAGAGTACTATGAACGAGCTAAAGAAAAACTTATCTATATTATTCCATTAACAATCGTCATTATTTTTATCCTTCTGTTTTTGAGTTTTAAAAATATCATTGAGCCACTTCTGGTTATGCTCTCGGTGCCATTCGCATTACTTGGTGGTATTTGGTTAGTCTATTTTTACGGTATCAATCTGTCAGTTGCCGTGGCAATAGGTTTTATCGCATTAGCAGGAGTTGCGGCAGAGTTTGGGATTGTGATGCTGATGTATCTTAATGAATCGATAAAACGCAATGCACCTAAAACGCAACAACAACTCAAGCAGGCAGTCCTCGAGGGGGCCCTAAAAAGAGTACGTCCAAAAACAATGACTGTAGTGATTATTATTGGCGGTTTGCTGCCCATATTAATAGGCGATGGGATAGGCCTTGAAGTCATGCGACCAGTTGCTGTGCCAATGATAGGTGGCATGTTAACAGCGCCACTGGTTTCGATGTTTTTACTGCCGATACTTTTTTATATCTATAAGAAGAGGTCACTGATTAGTTAATTCTGTAACCATAAAGGATGGAGGAATTCAAAAATAAAGGTGATACCATGCCATGATAAAAATACACCTGAATGGTGGAAAGAACTATGGCAATAGGATATCGAAGGTAAAAGTAGTGAAAAAATGGTTGATGAAATGATGAAAACAAAAGGCTATATAGAGAATGGTTATTTCAATTTTTTTAAAACCAGCTAACAAGGCCCTCCAGTTGATTCTGAACATCCCCCGATAAAGTAGACACTTCACTCTAACAAACTAGATGAGGTGTCACATGAAAGGTCAAAAACATACGACGTATAGTTTAGAATTTAAACAACAAGCAGTACTCTTTTCCAGTCATCCGGATATCCCTGTTAATGAAGTTGCTAGCATCTTGGGTACCCATCCCTTTATGTTATCGCGATGAAAAAAGGAAATAGGAATTAAAGGGGTCGGAGTGATTTAATTTTGACCAATGTCTGCTTCTGGCTGTGAGTTCAACTGGTCGATGCAACACATGCATTAAATCTTTCTGCTGGTGTTTCAAATTCTAACGTCTCACGTGGTCGCTCATTTAACTGACGAGCAACTTTATTCAACGCTGCTTGTGAGTGTATAGATAAATCAGTTCCTTTAGGAAAATATTGTCGCAATAAACGGTTTGTATTTTCATTAGTGCCGCGTTGCCATGGACTTTGTGGATCACAGAAATACACATCAATGTTTGTCGCTAACGTAAATCGTTGGTGTTCAGCCATTTCTGTACCGCGATCCCATGTTAAAGATTTATAAAGTTCTATAGGTAGTTTTTTCGAATGTTTAATCAATGCAGATATGACTGTTTTACTGTCCTTACCTTTTAACTTTACCAACATGACATAGCGAGAATGACGTTCGACTAATGTTGCAATATGAGAGTTGTTAGAACCTGAAATCAGGTCACCTTCCCAATGACCTGGTACAGCACGATCTTCCACTGATGCAGGTCGCTTACTAATGGAAACTGCATTTGTAATTTTACCGAGATCCATCTTTTTAATGCTGTGTTGTTTAGAGCGACGGATGGCACGTTGAGTACGAAGGTACAGTTGAAGCTCTTTTTTAAGGACTCCACGTGTTTGAATAAAAAGACTACGATAAATTGTTTCGTGTGACACCTGCTTATGCTCTTGTTTTGGATAGGTTCTTTTAAGCCAACCGTCAATTTGTTTGGGTGACCAGTTTCGTTTTAACTTTGTTGCAACCATGTGTTTTAACATGGGATGGCAAGCTAATTTACATCTCTTAGGTCGACGCGCGCGATCCCATGCAGCTTGCTCCGCTTTTGTAGCACGATAACTATCATAACCACCATTACGATTTATTTCACGGCTAATAGTTGAAGGTGAACGATTTAAAGTTGCTGCAATTTCTCGCATTGAGTTTCCAATAACAAGCCCTCGTGAAATTTCTTCACGCTCAGAAAGTGTTAAAGCTAAACAAGATCGTTGACGGGGTTTAGGTCGAATACCACCTGTTGGTGATAGTATCCCAAAGACAGAAGATGATTCTCTGCCAAATAAACGACCGATTGAACTAAGAGATTCACCACGTTGCCAGCGATCCCACATTTCTGCTTTTTGTTGTGGAGAGTATTTTACTCAGGTTCGATAATTCATAGATTACACTGCCTCTTTTTATTATAAAGATACAGTGTTGCGTTGACCGGTTGAACCCACATTGCCTTAGCGGGTGTCGTGGTGCGTAACTGATTATTGATTATTGATTATTGATTTTGCACAAGACTATCAACAACAAGGTTATGATCTTGTTGATACGGTTCGTGAAGCAGGCGCAATACGATTACGACCTATTTTATTAACAACTTTAGCAATCGCACTAGGAACAGCTATCATGGTACAATATGCTGTTTTTGGTGGGCTGGCGATAGCACTTATTTCCGGCTCTATTAGTTCTGCAATATTTGCAGTTTTTATTATTCCTCTATTGTATCAACGTATGATGAAAAACTGATTAACTATATTTTCATAATATATAAATTTAATTAAACGTAAGAATCAAATTTAATTTAAAGGGAGAAAAACAATGAGCAAAGAAAATAAACAAGAAATTGATACTGAAGTAGTAAAAGAAATTGCACGTACCGCTGTAGAACGAAGTGATGATATTCGTCATGATGTTCGTTCCTTAACATTGAAGGCTCTAAGCGAAGGACATCTTGATACAAAAAAAATAAATAAAGTGATTCGTGCCGTCATGGAAGGTGTCAGCATTGGTGCAGAAGCCAAGGGTGAACAGGCTAAAGATGCACTAACGGATGCGATGTCAGGTATGGATGACGCATTGGCGAAATCAGCTGAAGCATCTAAACTTGCCATTGAAGAGGCTGCTGGACATGTTAAAGACTTTAGTAGTCATGATTTAAAAGGAGCACTGGATGATCTGCTGGCTTTAGAAGAATTATTTTTTGACACAGTGCGTGATGTTGCAAAAGGTACAAATGAAACAGTCAAAGAAACATTAGGTGACTTGGTAAAGCATGCAGAACAAAATGGTACTAATGTTGGTAAGACTGCTTTAGATGCTACCAGTTCACTGAACCAGAAATTGAGCAACACACTAAAAGATACAGCATCTGCCAGTATTCAAGCAACTGCAAATGTTGTCGCACACATCGCGAATGCTTCAGCAGGTATACTTGAAGGCATTGCCGATGCGTTGCAGTCTGAAAGTAAAAACAAATCTGACAAGGAGTAACTAACCGTCATGTTTTGGGAAGGACTAAGTGCTGCACGTGATTTAGGGCGGTTGCATGATATCGCTTCTATCTTGATTCGC
>JAUVEN010000144.1 GCA_030594815.1 Gammaproteobacteria bacterium | reverse complement strand
TGAATTATTATCCTCTGAATTTAGCATGACAACAGCAGAAGAATTACGTTTCGCAGGGCCTTGGGGACAAACTTTTCAGGAGCCGGTTTTTGATGGTGTGTTTAATATTATCAATAAGCGTATTGTGGGTGAGAAGCATTTAAAGTTGTCATTACAACCTGTAAATTCAAATTTAGAAATAGATGCGATTGCTTTTAATATCACCGATGAAGAATGGTCTCCTGAAGTGAAGCAAGCAAACGTTGCGTATCGTTTGGATGTGAATGTGTTTCGTGGCAATAAGAGTTTGCAGTTGATGGTTGAATATATTGAGCCTTGTTAACTTTACACTGTTGTCAGACTGATACCCTCCAATCTTTTTATTTAGAGGGGCACTATGAGTCTGACCTACATAAGAGTGCTTTTCGTAGGTCAGGCTTCAGCCTGAAGCAGAGGTAAGGGTAAGCTATACCGAAAAACTTTATCTTAAAATGTGAGTATGCTTAAAATAATTAGATTTTACTCATTTTTGTAGCTTGGCGTCGGACTGAAGTCCGACCTACAAAATCAGCAGTTTTAATGTGGATCGGGTTACAGCGCGAAGCTAAAGTTAATAATTCCTCTATCCTTTTCGGTTCCCACAATGACATGGAATACCATTTTAAGGTAGAATTCGGCCTTTATTTTTAAGGTTTTAACATGTTAGAAATCCAGCCAATTAAAACTCGAATCAAAGATTTTCAGGGTCGCACTGACATCCTGAGGGGGTATCTTTGACTATGAGGCCAGACAAGAACAATTAGCCGAAGTCATTCGCGAACTCGAAGAGCCGACTGTATGGGATAACCCTGAACGTGCTCAAGAATTAGGACGCGAACGCGTTACTCTTGAAAAAATTGTTCATATTATTGATGAACTCGATACCAGTCTTGCTGATGCTTCAGAATTACTCGAAATGGCAGCAGAAGAAGATGATGAAGAAACGGTTCAGTCAGTTACAACTGAGTTAGACGGCAAAGAAAAAGCACTCGAACAACTCGAATTCAAACGAATGTTTTCTGGCAAAATGGATGCGAACAATGCCTTCTTAGATATTCAATCTGGCTCAGGTGGTACCGAAGCACAAGATTGGGCGGAGATGATCCTTCGTATGTATTTGCGTTGGGGTGAAAGCAATGGTTTTAAGACTGAGCTTGTTGAAGCTTCGTCAGGTGAAGTTGCGGGCATCAAAAGTGCGACGATCAAATTTACCGGTGAATATGCCTTTGGCTGGTTACGTACTGAAACTGGCGTGCATCGTCTAGTTAGAAAATCTCCTTTTGATTCGGGCAACCGCCGTCACACCTCTTTTTCTTCTATTTTTGTTTCGCCAGAAGTGGATGATAATATTGAAATTGAGATCAATCCGTCTGATTTGCGAATTGATACCTACCGCGCAAGTGGGGCGGGTGGTCAGCATGTTAATAAGACCGATTCTGCGGTACGTTTAACCCATGAACCAACGGGGATCGTGGTACAGTGCCAAAGCGGTCGCTCGCAACATCAAAATAAAGATAATGCAATGAAGCAGTTGAAATCCAAGCTTTATGAGTTTGAACTGCAGAAGCAGAATGAAGAAAAACGAGTAATGGAAGACAGTAAAACAGATATTGGCTGGGGCAGTCAGATCCGATCTTATGTTTTGGATCAATCGCGGATTAAAGATTTAAGAACAAATGTTGAAACCAGTAATACTCAAGCTGTTCTTGATGGTGGTTTAAATATATTTATTGAAGCTAGTCTGAAAAGTGGTTTATAGATAAAAGATTTCAACGCAAAGGCGCAAAGAATGCTAAGAAACGCAAAGGAAAAATATTGCGTAATTACTCTCTTTAGTTTTTGTGTGAGTTTTAATATTGTTATAGCGAAATATTGAGAATTATGCAGATAAAATATCTAACTCTGCGAACCTTTGCGTTCTTAGCGCCTTTGCGTTAGGTTTTATTTTTTAGAGAAAAGAGAATGAATGATAAAGTTGAACAACAACCTGTAGATGAAAACAAACTAATTGCTGAACGTCGCCAAAAATTGGCAGGTATACGCGAAGCTGAGGGTACAGCATTCCCAAATGATTTTCGTCGTAATGTTATGGCGGGTGAGTTACAAGCTGAATACGCTGATAAAGAGAAAGAAGAACTTGCCGAGTTAAATATTCGCGTTAGCGTTGCAGGTCGTATGATGCTGAAACGCGTCATGGGTAAAGCAAGTTTTGCCACTGTACAGGATATGTCTGGTCGTATTCAGTTTTATGTTGCGCGTGATGATTTACCAGAAGGTGTTTATAACGAACAATTTAAAAAATGGGATATCGGCGACATCATTGGTGGCGAAGGTGTTTTAATGAAAACCAATAAAGGTGAGTTATCGGTAAAATTAGATAGCATTCGTTTATTAACAAAATCATTACGTCCATTGCCTGAAAAATTCAAAGGTGTGACGGATCAGGAAACACGTTACCGTCAACGTTATCTTGATTTGATCATGAATGAAGATTCACGCAAGACTTTTATTATGCGCTCAAAAATCGTTGCGCATATCCGTGAGTTCTTAACCAAGAAAGATTTCCTGGAAGTTGAAACGCCAATGATGCAAGTGATTCCTGGCGGAGCAACGGCACGTCCATTTACGACTTATCACAATGCTTTAGATATGGATTTGTTTTTACGCATCGCACCAGAGTTATATTTAAAGCGTTTAGTGGTAGGTGGTTTTGAACGTGTGTTTGAAATTAATCGTAACTTCCGTAACGAAGGATTATCAACACGTCATAACCCTGAGTTTACCATGATCGAATTTTATGAAGCGTATGCTGACTATAAAGACCTCATGGATATTACCGAAGAAATGTTACGTTCTATTGCAGAAAATGTTGTAGGTAATACAAAAATTGATTATCAAGGTGATGTTTATGATTTTGGTAAGCCCTTTGATCGTATGACGATTAAAGAATCTATTCTACATTTTAATGATGATATCACTGAAGCAGAGTTAGACGATGCGACAAAAGCACGAGCTATTGCTGAACGTCTGGGTATTCCTCTTAAAGATGGATATGGTTTAGGTAAAGTTCAAATTGAAATATTTGAAAAAACGGTAGAACACCGTTTAATGAATCCAACTTTTATCACTGCTTATCCAACAGAAGTTTCACCTTTAGCAAGACGTAATGATGATGATCCTTTTGTTACCGACCGTTTTGAGTTTTTTGTAGGTGGACGAGAAATAGCAAATGGCTTCTCTGAGCTTAATGATGCTGAAGACCAGGAACAACGTTTTAAAGCACAAGTTGAAGAAAAAGAAGCCGGTGATGACGAAGCCATGTTCTTTGATCAAGATTACATTACTGCACTTGAACACGGTATGCCACCGACAGCAGGTGAGGGTATCGGTATCGATCGTTTGGTGATGTTATTCACTGACTCGCCATCAATACGCGACGTATTACTCTTCCCGCATATGCGCCCTGAGGCTTGAAAGCACTCAAGCCGAAGAAGTACTCTTGGGGTGCGGCCAGAAGCTTAATCAGAGATTAAGATTGGGTCTTGCTCGACGAAGTTTCATAAGTGCGCCCTGAGGCTTGAAAGCATTCAAGCCGAAGAAGTACTCTTGGGGTGCGGCCAGAAGCTTAATCTCTGATTAAGGTTGGGAAGTACTCGACGAGGTTCCTAAGTGCGGTCAGAAGCTTAATTGTTTCCTTAAGCAGATAAAAAAGCATCCTTAAAGGATAATGCCGATCACTTAAGGTTTTCATTTTATTCCCCCTCCCTCAGGGAGGGGGCTAGGGGGAGGGAGTAGTTATAAACCACCCCTCCCTAACCCTCCCCTTGGAGGGGAGGGAACCATTTATTAGCTTAACTGATCGGCATTATCCTTTAAGGATGCTTTTTTGTAGGTTCGAACTTATTCGAACGCGGTGTTTGCATTAACTTTATTAGATGATTTTTAAATCAGCGTACAAATAAATTCGTACTTATAAATTCTTAATCGAACAACATTATCTTACGAGTAATTAACTTAACGCTGCACGTGCCGCCTCAATATTAGCATTTGTTTCATCCATATCAACAACACTAACATCTGCCTGAAGACCTAATTTTGAAAATGCTGGTACTGTATTCCAATCGACTTCAGTATGACGGTGCTTGGTATCAATGAGACTTTGAAGATTGGCAACAATAACTACATCAACATAATCAGGGCCATTATCAGAATCACGATCTAAATCTTCATGTTGTTCAGCAACTGCGATGAGTTCTTCAGGGAAATTCCATTTACGTAAAATTTCTGCACCAATGGTGGTATGAACATTCTCAATAATACGATCCAGTGTTGCTTCATCTTCTAATAACTCAGGGTGGTCTTCTGCTCTTGTTAATATCGGTAGGGCTCCAATATCATGTACCAAACCCGCAAGCATAGCCTGATCAGGTTGTAGTTTTGTAAATTGGCTGG
>JAUVEN010000124.1 GCA_030594815.1 Gammaproteobacteria bacterium | reverse complement strand
GTCCAAAGCCCTCAAAAAAAGAAGGGAAAACCATGAGCGAAGCACGCTTAATTTCCCGAAACTTTTCACGATCCGTCAATCTGTATTTCACATCAAGTCCCACTCCATGCTGATCCGCTTTAGAGCGAAATGCATTCATCACCTCGGGGGGTATGTCCGCGGACCCCACAATGAGAACCAGTGTGTATCCCCTCATCGCTTCACAAATAAGCTCAGTCGCATCAAAACCGCCTTTATGTTCGGCTGTGTTCGCCATTTAAAGTGGTACGCGAGCTGGGTTCAGAACGTCGTGAGACAGTTCGGTCCCTATCTGCCGTGGGCGCCTGAGATTTGAGAGGAGCTGCTCCTAGTACGAGAGGACCGGAGTGGACGTTCCTCTGGTGTTCCGGTTGTCACGCCAGTGGCATTGCCGGGTAGCTATGAACGGACGGGATAACCGCTGAAAGCATCTAAGCGGGAAGCCCCCCATAAGATGAGATCTCACTAGTGACTTGATCACTCTGTAGGGCCGTTGGAGACTACAACGTTGATAGGTTGGGTGTGGAAGTACAGTAATGTATGAAGCTAACCAATACTAATTGCCCGTGAGGCTTGACCATATAACACCCAAATAGTTTTGGGTTATATTTAAACTAAGTAATAAACTGTTTAGTTGGTTGAGTATTTTGACAGACACATGATTGCTTGCAATCACAGTAAGAGACGATATGTTTACATATCGAAACATCTTGAATACTTAAGTAATATACTAAAGCAACACTCATTCACCGAATTTTTGTTAGTGTCATTTACGACATTGATTTAAGCCAGTTTGCTTGGCGGCAATGGCAAGTAGGACCCACCCGATCCCATACCGAACTCGGAAGTGAAACTGCTTAGCGCCGATGATAGTGTAGGGTTTCCCTATGTGAAAGTAGGTCACTGCCAGGCTTTTAATACCAAAAACCCTCGATGCGAAAGTGTCGAGGGTTTTTTTTTGCGCGAAGGTAAAGCATATAGGCAGCGACCTGCTATTTATAAGTAGGTCACCGTGTGTTGTCCATCCATGGACACACGGCATAAGGGCCATCCATGGCCCAAAACTGCCAGGTTTTTAATACCAAAAAACCCCAGTTGCGTAAGCAGCTGGGGTTTTTTCTTGCGCGAAGGTAAATTCGTGAGCAGTAGTCGCTTCGCGCTTCCTTGTGCTCTCGCGACATAAGACCATCCCTGGTCAAAACCGGTTATTTTCTATTCTAGGTCTATCACAGAACCCTACCGGGTTCACTGTAGAACCTGTTCGAGTTGCATTCAGCACTACTTCGCTAAAGCTCAGGTTGCATTGTGAGCACCCCAACCATCTCCGATGGTTCTGGGCGTGCCAGGCTTTTAATCCTAAAAACCCTCGATACTTTTGTATCGAGGTTTTTTTTTTGCATGTAATATATGTCTCTCTGGTTTAATTTATGGCAACTCTTTACTATTACTTACTAACAGAATTTAAATATCTGAATTTTTACACTCGGCATACAAGATGAAAATAAAAAAAGATGTAAGTGAACTACAAATTGGTATGCACGTATCTGACCTTGATCGCCCCTGGATTGAGTCATCATTTACCTTTCAGGGCTTTGAAATTACATCGGATAAAATTCTCTCAGATCTGCAAAAAGAATGTTCATTTGTTTATATCGATACTGAAAAATCATATGGTGCGGCAAAGTCTTTAACTCATGCCAATGATTCTGGAATAAATAATAAAGGGTTGGAATTTGTCGACACCGTCATCATGAATGTAAATGATCTTTATGATGAAAATGTTGGTAAAGAGATTAGTAAAGGTAAAGCATTACACGATAAAACGTGTGAATATGTTGATGGTATTTTTAAAGTACTCAATAAGGGCGGACAGCTGGATGTTGACTCAGTAAAAAATGTTGTCAGTGAACTTGTTGAAAGTATTATTTCAAATCCGGACACCATGATTTGGTTAAGTCACTTGAAAGATAAGGATGAATACACCGCAATTCATTCTGTTAATGTTTGTATTTTGGCTCTTACCTTTGGCCGTACCTTAGGGTTATCTGAATCAGAATTAAATGAATTGGGTCTGGGCGCTTTATTATTCGATATAGGCAAAAGCAAGATACCAGACAATATTCTGAAAAAAACAGACTCGTTAACAGACAATGAGTTTTTATTAATGAAAGCGCATGCCTTTCTTGGATATGCAACATTAGAAGAGAATAAGAAGATTCCTCAAGCATCTCTTGAAATCATATTAAATCATCATGAGCGGTTGAATGGTAAAGGTTACCCAAATGGTCGAAGAGGTGATGAGATTTCAATGCTAACAAGGATAGTATCTATTGTTGATGTGTTTGATGCTATGACCAGTGATCGTTGTTATCAAGATGCTTTTCAACCACAACATGCTTTAAATGAATTATATAATATGTCTCCGGATGAATTGGATCAGGATTTAGTTGAAGGCTTTATTAAATGTATCGGTATATATCCTGTTGGGAGTATTGTGGAATTAAATACGGGACATACCGGGGTCATAGTTAAGCTAAACGAAAAAAATCGTTTAAAGCCGATCGTAGGTTTAGCGCTGAATAGAAAAAAAGAACCTTATGAAACAATTAAGATGTTGAACTTATCAAGTGATGTCTGGCAAAAAAGTAGTGGTACAAAAGTTGAAATCGTAAAGATTCTTGAACCACATGCGCACAATATAAATGTTAAATCAATAATTAAAAAGTTATCAGAATAGTAAACAACAATTAAATTCTCAATAATAAAAAAATAAAATATCATTTCTCCCGGGTATAAATACATTATGGTTTCACAGCACTCTCTATTAAAAATATTAGCGAATGGTAAATATCATTCGGGTGCTGCATTGGGAAAACATTTTGGTGTCAGTCGAGCGGCAATTTGGAAGGTCATACAAAAAATTGAACAAACTTTTAAAATCACAGTATTTGCTGTGAAAGGTAAAGGTTATAAATTACAAAAGTCGATCGAGCTGTTAAATAAAGACGTTATTATTGGACAGTTGGATAATAAAACCAAGTGTCAACTTTCTCAGCTGGATATTTTTTTTGATATTGATTCAACAAACAGCTATTTAACAAATAAAAGTATTGATGGTGCTGCAAGTGGTTATATCGTGCTTGCGGAACGACAATCAAATGGACAAGGACGCCGAGGACGTTCCTGGTATTCTCCTTTTGGCAGTAATTTATATTTATCTTTATTATGGCGTTATCCATATGGTCCTGCCCAGTTGGGTTGCTTGAGTTTATTTATTGCGGTTGCCATTGTTAGAGCGTTAAATAAATTAGGTATAGATGATGTCGGGGTAAAGTGGCCGAATGATATCTATTGGCAAAATAAAAAATTGGCGGGTATTTTATTAGAGATGAGAGGTGAAGCTAACGGACCAAGTGCCGTTGTAATTGGGCTTGGACTGAATATGTCAATGAAGTCAGATTATATTGATACTGCTGAAAATATTGGCCAACCATGGAGTGATATTGAAACGATAACAGGATCAAAAGTGGAGCGTAATTATTTTACGGCATTAGTGATCGATTCCTTATTTGACGTGTTAAATGCAATACCGGATAAACAAAAAGAATTAATACAAGAATGGCAGGATATGGACGTACTAAACGGTAAAGAAATCGAAGTTCATTTTGCAGATAAAGTTATTCATGGTAAGGCGTTGGGTATCAATTCAGATGGGGCATTAAAAGTTCTGTATGAAAATAAAGAGATTGTTTGTCATTCTGGTGACGTGAGTATTCGACGTGGATAATAAAACTGAACAAATGATATTACTGATTGATGCCGGAAATAGCGCAATAAAATGGGCTTTGTATGGAACGGAAGGTTTGTCTGATATGTTAACTCAGACGTATCCTGAAAATACGACTGTGGATTTTTTTACCAATCAATGGAGATCGTTAAATAAGCCTTTAAAGGTTGTTGTAAGTTGCGTTGCTTCGGAATCTGTTTGGCAAGCTTTACAAAAAACGTGTAAAGAATTATGGAATATTGAAATCGATAAAGTGATTTCTTTAAAGAAAGGTTTTGGTTTAATCAATGCTTATGAGAATGCTGCAGACCTGGGTAGTGATCGCTGGTGTGCAATGATTGGGGCGAATCAATTAGATGATAGTGCTTTTCTTGTTGTTAGTGCCGGTAGTGCTCTTACCATCGATATGGTTAATGACATAGGACATCATTTGGGAGGACTTATTACACCAGGTATAAGCATGATGAGACAAAGTTTAGGTGCATATACCGCACAGGTAAAAGTGCAAATAAGTAAAGATTTAACGCCATCTCTTTCATTAGCAAATTCGACTAAAGCTTGTGTTGAGGCTGGTATACATTTATCTGTTGTAAAATTAATCGAAGCGGTTTATGAGCAAGAGTCTAAACATGTGAAAAATTTGCAGTGTTATTTAGCGGGTGGCAACGCGGCGTTAATTGCAGATTTATTATCATTTAAATGCGTTAAGGTTCCTGATCTTGTTTTACGTGGTTTAGCTGTCACTGCTACGGCTCAATCAGAAAATAAAAATAATTAGAAACGAGTAAATTTATGAAATGGCTTATCTATCTTTTATTAATTTTTAATATCGGTTTTGCCGCATGGCATTTTCGTGGCCTTGATATGCGAGAAGATGGTGCGGCGGATGTACTGGATATAAATAATGAAAATCAATTGATACTGCTGAGCGAGTTTCAACAGCAACAGAAGAAGTCAAAAACGGCGTCAGGTGGCAAACTTTGTTATAGCCTCGGACCTTTCACCAAAAAGTCTGAATCTGAAAAAGCACAAGTATTGTTAAAAGCTAAAAATGTTGAATCTAAACGGATTCGTTTACGAGACACGAGTCGCAGTGGCTATTGGGTAATACTACCTGCTAGCGAAACGCGAAAAGAAGCCAGTAAACATATCTGGCGATTGAAAAAACTTAAAGTGAATGATTATTTCCTTGTTGCCACAGGCCCGCATGAGAATGCTGTCTCATTAGGTGTGTATTCTCAGAAAAAACTAGCAAGAAGGCGAGTTGATGAGATGATCCGGCTCGGTTTTATTCCGAGAATGGAGAGTGTTTCGTTACCACGCAAAGTATATTGGTTAAATTGGTATAAAGATGCTAAAAACCAGCCAGGTGAAACAATGTTGAGCAATATCAAAGAGCAGTATCAGCAAATTTCAAAAATTGAAAGAAGTTGTAAATAAAAGACCCAATGACACAAATAAGAGGTCTTATCTAGTTGATTTGTCCGAACTAAATCTCTAAAATGCGCCGCACTGTTCGTGATGCGAAGAAGGATTTTGCAGCAAAAGACGGTATGCCGGCATAGCTCAGTTGGTAGAGCAACTGACTTGTAATCAGTAGGTCCCGAGTTCGACTCTTGGTGCCGGCACCATATTTAAGGCTTGGATTAGACGAATAATCCAGGTCTGAAAAATTAAACCCGGGGAAATATTCCTCGGGTTTTTTTATTCTTTTGACTTTTCATTAACCTGCTTCATGTTAGTTACGCAGGTTACGGAAAATTAAGGGAATAAATGAGTTTCTGTGTTGACAGCTTGTGTCCTCTCAAGGACAATACGCAGCTTCGTTCGCGCGGAGGGGTTCCCGAGTGGCTAAAGGGATCAGACTGTAAATCTGACGGCTCCGCCTTCGGTGGTTCGAATCCACCCCCCTCCACCATTTTTTATGTAAGTGGAATAAGGATTCCATTTATATAGTGGCACAAAGTCATTTATTTGGCTTTGAGGTACAAGCCACCACAGGTGCGAAGAACGGAAAAAGTGAATATATAGAGGCGGGTGTAGTTTAATGGTAGAACTTCAGCCTTCCAAGCTGATCACGCGGGTTCGATTCCCGCCACCCGCTCCACTAATTTGAGTGGCAAGTAACGAGCGGCTAGTAACTGGTTATTTGCCCATATAGCTCAGGGGTAGAGCACTTCCTTGGTAAGGAAGAGGTCCCCAGTTCAAATCTGGGTATGGGCTCCAAAATTGTTTTAGTTTGATGTTTTTTAATTTGAAATTTAACGCGATAAACGCACTATTAAAGGGGCGACAGCCATGTCCAAGGAAAAGTTTGAACGTAACAAACCCCATGTCAACGTAGGCACAATTGGTCACGTCGATCATGGAAAAACAACACTGACCGCAGCGATTACAAAAGTAATGGCAGAAGCACACGGTGGTGAATTCAAAGACTACGCAAACATTGATAGTGCGCCGGAAGAACGCGAACGTGGAATCACGATTGCAACCGCACACGTAGAATACGAATCAGCAAACCGTCACTACGCACACGTAGATTGCCCGGGCCATGCCGATTATGTAAAAAACATGATTACTGGCGCAGCTCAGATGGATGGCGCGATACTTGTAGTATCAGCAGCAGACGGTCCAATGCCACAAACACGTGAGCACATCCTATTATCACGCCAAGTAGGTGTTCCATATATCATCGTATACATGAACAAAGCGGACATGGTTGATGATGACGAAT
>JAUVEN010000108.1 GCA_030594815.1 Gammaproteobacteria bacterium | reverse complement strand
CATTTAGTGAATATTGCTGTTGCTGCTGGTTGTGATGCACTGCACCCGGGATATGGTTTTCTTTCTGAAAACCCGGAGTTAGCCGAAACGTGCAAACGCCGCGGAATTTATTTTGTCGGCCCCGACGCAGAAACCATCCATAAATTAGGTGATAAAACCATAGCCCGACAAACAATGACCTCTGCTGGAATTCCGGTCACACCAGGCAGCAATGACAATGTTGCCAATATTGAAGAAGCAAAGAAAATTGCCAGTGAGATTGGCTATCCAGTGATGCTCAAAGCGACATCGGGTGGTGGTGGACGTGGTATTCGACGCTGCGATAGTGAATCTGAATTAAAACGAAATTATCCACGCGTTATCTCAGAAGCCGAAAAAGCATTTGGCAGTGCTGAAGTATTTATTGAAAAATTCATTGCAGATCCTCGTCATATCGAAGTTCAGGTACTGGCCGATCACCATGGTAATGCCATTCACTTGTTTGAACGTGATTGCTCCATTCAACGCCGCCATCAAAAACTGATTGAAATCGCCCCTTCCCCACAATTGTCGGAAGAGCAACGCAATTATATTGGCGATTTAGCCGTGAAAGCCTGCCTGGCATCCGGTTACAAAAATGCGGGAACGGTCGAGTTTTTACTTGATGAAAATGACAACTTCTATTTTATGGAAATGAATACACGGTTACAGGTTGAACATACCATTACCGAAGAAATTACCGGCATAGATATTGTGCAAGAACAAATTCGTATCGCGTCCGGGTTAAAACTTCGCTATCAACAATCTGATATTACTCGTCGTGGATTTGCAATGGAGTTTCGAATCAATGCCGAAGATCCAAAGAACGATTTTCTACCAAGTTTCGGAAAAATAAATCGCTACTTTGCGGCAGGCGGTCCCGGTGTTCGTACAGATGGAGCAATCTATAGTGGCTATGTCATTCCTCCCTATTACGATTCTATGTGTGCCAAGTTGATTGTTTGGGCCCTGGATTGGGACTCATTAATAGATCGGTCTCGTCGAGCACTCAGAGACATTACTCTTTACGGTGTAAAAACAACGATACCTTATTATATAGAGATACTTGCATCAGCTGATTTTCAAACGGGTAAATTTAATACCAGTTTTGTTGAGAAACATCCTGAACTAACAAATTATTCTGTAAAACGTTCTACCCGAGAAGTGGCTGCGGCCATTGCTGCCGCACTTGCGGCTAATGCAGGAATATAACTCTAAAATATAACTCTAAGGATTTGATTCGATGTCAAAGGTCAACATAACCGATACCATTTTAAGAGATGCACATCAGTCTTTAATTGCAACACGTATGCGAACAGAAGACATGTTACCCATCTGTGAACGTCTCGATAAGATCGGTTACTGGTCACTTGAAGTGTGGGGCGGTGCCACCTTTGATGCTTGTGTTCGTTTTTTAAAAGAAGATCCGTGGGAACGTTTACGTTTACTTCGACAAGCGTTACCCAACACGCGTTTACAAATGTTATTACGGGGTCAGAATCTTTTAGGTTATCGCCACTATGCTGATGATGTTGTGCGTGCTTTTGTAAAACAGTCTGCTGAAAACGGAATTGATGTTTTTCGTATTTTTGATGCGATGAATGATTTACGAAATTTAGAAGTTTCGATTAGCTCGGTGAAAGACGCAAATAAACACGCTCAAGGCAGCCTTTGTTATACAACCAGTCCAGAACATAACCTGCAATACTTTGTTAGTTTGGGCAGAGAACTGGAAAAAATGGGGTGCGATAGTATTGTAATAAAAGACATGGCTGGTCTACTTACACCTGAAATTACCGCAGAGTTAGTTAAAGCATTAGTTGATCAAGTTAGCATTCCTGTTCATCTACATTCTCATGCTACCGCTGGACTTGCGGCTATGTGTCAGTATAAAGCAGTAGAAAATGGCGCCTTTGGAATTGATACTGCAATATCCTCCTTTTCAGAAGGTACAAGTCACCCTCCTACTGAAAGTATGGTTGCCGCATTTAAAAACACTAAATTTGATACGGGTTTGGATCTTGTTGCCTTACAGGAAATTGGTTTTTACTTTTATGAAGTTCGAAAAAAATATCACCAGTTTGAAAGTGAATTCACAGGCTTAGATACACGTGTTCAGGTTAACCAGGTCCCTGGCGGTATGATTTCAAACTTATCCCACCAACTTAAAGAACAAGGTGCGCTAACACGTATGAATGAAGTGTTAACCGAGATTCCAATCGTACGAAAAGAGCTAGGTTACCCTCCTCTTGTCACACCTACTTCTCAAATTGTTGGCACACAAGCGGTATTAAATGTTCTTGGTGGTGAGCGTTATAAAACCATTACCAACGAAGTAAAACTCTACTTACAAGGTCGCTACGGTAAAGCGCCTGGTAAAATAAGCCCTCAAGTTCAACATATGGCCATTGGCAATGAAGATGTTATTGAATGTCGTCCCGCAGATCTTCTAAAAGATGAAATGGATAAATTGCGTAAAGAAATTGGTACGCTTGCCCATAGTGAAGATGATGTTTTAACGTATGCCATGTTCCCTGATATTGGTCGTACATTTTTAGAAGAACGTGAGCAGGGAAAACTTGTACCGGAAGCACTTGAGCCTGCAAATGTAGATAGTAATGGTCAGAATGCGGCAACTGAATTCAATGTTACTATTCACGGTGAAACGTATCATATTGGTCTAACCGGTGCAGGTCATCGAACTCAGGATATGCGTCCTTATTATTTAAGCATTGACGGTGTACCAGAAGAAATTATGGTTGAGACATTAAGCGAACTTGATATTGATGGTTCTGATAATCAACAACGTAAAATGTCGGCTTCAGGAAAACGTCCCCGTGCAACTGAGCCTGGGCATGTCACAACATCAATGCCGGGTGTTATTGTTGAAGTCCTGGTAAATATAGGGGATGAGATAGAAGCAGGAGCGCCTGTCTTAATTACAGAAGCCATGAAAATGGAAACTGAAATACAAGCATCTATTTCAGGAAAAGTAACGGCTATCCATGTTGTTAAAGGAGATAGTGTAACACCGGATGAAACTCTGGTAGAGATTCAATAAAGATAGCCACGAAGAACACGAAGAAAAATAAAAACAAAATTAATACACCACGGGGGACACAGGGAAAATATTGCTTTTCACCGTGTTCCCCGTGTCCCCAGTGGTTTAATCTTTTATTATCTTCGTGTTCTTCGTGGTAATATTCTTTTTTAAATTTAAAACAGTATAATTATGAAACTCATCCTGGCCTCAACTTCTCCCTTTCGAAAAGCTATATTAGATAAGTTAAGTATCAACTTTGAAACTACTTCACCTGAAACAGATGAAACAGCATTAGAAAATGAAACTCCACAACAACTGGTTGAGCGTTTATCAATCGCAAAAGCAAAAGCTGTCGCGGGTAAATATGAAAATGCATTAGTGATTGGCTCTGATCAGGTTTCAGTTATCGATGGTGTAATTATTGGTAAACCGCATAACCATAAAAATGCCGTTAAACAGTTACAAAATGCTTCGGGAAAAACCGTTACCTTTTACACGGGCCTTTGCTTGTATAACTCATCAACGAATAAATATCAGTCAGAAGTTGTACCTTTTAATGTTGTCTTCCGAACTATCTCTGATCAGCAAATCGAAAACTACTTAAGAAAAGAAGAACCCTATAATTGCGCGGGTAGTTTTAAGTCTGAAGCACTGGGTATTATTTTGTTCGAAAAACTTGAAGGTGAAGATCCCAATACTCTAATGGGCTTGCCGTTGATTCGTTTAGTAAAAATGTTAGAAAAAGAAAAATTTACTATTTTATGAAACTATCTTCTTATTGAGAAATTAAACCATGAAGATTCACATACTAATTTAAAGTTGTGAAAATAAAAGATGACTATAGATTGCCATCTTTTAGGCATCACTCTTTATTTTTTCTGGAATGACAATTTTTGGCCTGCTACTGAAGCTTCGTACATTAAACCACCCTTAGTCAAAGTAAATATTGCAACACCGTCTTTGAAATCTGTCTTGGCAGCGATACCTTTTGTTACCGCGACAGCAGAAGCCTGCGCACTAAGCTCAACATTGCCTTTTTTAAACTTGTCCATTACAGCTTTGTTTTGAAAAAAAACAATTTCACTATAAACCTGACCACCAAACTGAAAACCAATACTGACCTGAGTAAGAGATGTCGTTCCGATTGCTTTACCGCCTTCATAAACCACACCTGTACCGTGTGCACCACCAATACCAAACCCTGCCTTTCCTACAACGGGGTAGACTGCATATCCACGTGCTTTTGAGAAAAAGGCAGACATATCAGGGTCTCCTTTTTTAAATGCAGCTACAGTTTTTGCTGCTTTTTTTTCAGCATTAGGATCCCAGCCAGCAAATGTCGGCGCAGACAAAAACAACAATATGAGTGCAGCTAAAAGTGTGCCTTTAATATTAAATATCATGGTTGTTCTCCAACTTGTATATATGTTACTGAGTCTGTTCCACATAAATACCGAAGTCAATCTGGTGATGTTAGACATTTATATTATATCCAGTTTAAAATTGTCATTTAATTAACCTGATTTAATAGTACCTTTATGCATTGCACTCGCCTTTTAACTTTAATTTTTATTATTTCATTTTTCATTTCATCTTCAATATATGCTGAAAATGGCAATAAGGAATGGAGACCTCAAGCCATTAAGTTTGACTGGGTGCAACTCACTTCTGGTGAATGGCTCAGGGGTCGGCTTAAATCCATGTACAATAAAAAACTTGAGTTTGATAGTGATAAGCTCAAATTACTCACTATTGATTGGAAAGATGTAAAGTATCTACAAAGTTTTCAGCCTGACAATGTCAAAATTGAAAATAATGGTTCAATTACCGGGATATTAACCATTAATGAAAAAAAATCACGGTGAAAAACAAGCAAGAAAGTATAGAATTTAACCGCGATGAGATTATATCTTTCTCACCTGCTGGAGATAGAGAGATTGATTTATGGTCGTTGAAATTCACCTTAGGAATGAATCTCAAAAGTGGTAATACCGAACAAGTTGATATAAACAGCAAGTTGTCAGCAAAACGTCGTACTGCAGACTCCAGATTTTTGCTTGATTATATTGGTAACGTATCAAAAACAAATGCTATATCTGGTAATTTGATAGAAACTATTAACAACCATCGCTTATCAGGTGCATTAGATATTTATGTCACTCGATACTTTTTTTATAATCCAATTAATGCCGAATTTTATATTGATCCCTTTCAGAATATAGAGTTACGCACAACTATTGGTGCTGGTTTAGGTTATACCTTTATTGATACAGGGAAAACAGAATGGAATATAACCGTCGGTCCGGCATTCATTACAACCAAATATATTTCAGTACAAGCAGGTGATGACATTCGTGTCGATAGTGGTTCATTAAAAATCAGTACAGAATTAGATACAGAGTTAAGCAAAACAATTGATTTTATTTATAAATACAACATACTTATTTCAGAAAAAAATCCGGTGGATACAGTCATCATATGATTACAACTCTTAAAAGTGAAATATCCAAAGCTCTTGATCTGGATGTATCTGCTGTCTGGGATCGAATTACCTACCCCACATCAGATGACACGGGGTTTGAACCTGAACAGGATGATTTCCAGCTTTTGTTAGGTATGAGTTATTCTTTTTAACTTATAGAAGTTACTAAGATGAAATATCAACTTACAGCTCCATGTGTATAAAATTTTTGAAGTTAATAAATATATTGTATTGAAATATCTTTATTAGTCTATCGTATTGTATTTTTTATCATATAGTCAAAATGTTCGTTTTAATAATCTGGAATTAAGTAAATAATCCTAATGCTATTTATTTAATGTCAAAAATTAATTTCACACACATATTTAATGGGTAATAGCGTAGCTTATTCCAGAGCTAAAGTTTTACCCATTTCAGCCGTTACATTACGTATAGTCACTACAAAATTTATCTGGCATGAAGAACAAGATTAAACCAACTAAACATGAAGTTTTTTTTCCTGAAGATAGAATTTTAGTATCAAAGACCAACACAGAAGGTATTATTACCTATTGTAATGATTCTTTCATAGAAATTTCGGGATATAGAGAGTCTGAATTACTGGGCCAGCCACACAAGCTTGTGCGCCATCCAGATATGCCTCGTGTAATTTTTAGTTTGTTATGGGAAACATTGAAGTCTAAACGTGAATTCAATGCTTACATTAAAAATATGGCAAAAAATGGTGATTATTACTGGGTTTTCGCAAATATTACTCCGAGTTATTCCTCTAATAATGAAATACAGGGTTATTACTCTGTTCGACGAAAACCTGAACCGGATAAATTAAATTACATACAAAATCTATATCTCGAATTATTTGAAATAGAGCAACAGTCAACAGCTAAAAATGCAATTGCTGAATCTCGATACAAGTTAGATAGTGTATTGAATGGTCGTGAAATGGGATACGATGAATTTGTTCTCTCTATTTAAATCCAAATCATTTTTATTAAATATTTTAATTATTATTGCAATAGTAATCTATGCACTATTAACTTATGAATTTGATGTTGTGTTTATTGTTGCTGGTATTATTCTTGTTTTTCTTAATATTAAAATCCAAAGAAAATTTATAATCCAAGACAGGCGATACGAAAAAGTAAGCGCCCTGGCCTCAAATATGGCTCAAGGTAAACTTGAATATCGAATAACACATTTTAAAGGTGATAAAAACTCAATAAAAACTATAAATGAATTAAACATGATGGCAGATCAAGTTGAAACATTTATGCGTGAAGTAAAAACATGTTTTACTTTTGCACAACAACATATTTATTACCGGAGTCCCTTTACACAAGGTTTAAATGGTGTCTTTTCAGAAACATTAAAAAACATTAGTTTTTCATTTGAAATAATGAAACAAAGAAATATAGAGCAGCATGTCACTAATTTATTCACAAAACTAAGCGATTCAAAAGCTACACATTTACTCGACAACCTGATAACAAGTCAGTCAGATATAGCTGTTGTAAATAATGAACTCACCGAAGTTGAGGTGGCAACAAAAAATGCTGCTAACAGTGCCCTTGCCAGCAAACTTTCAGTTTCAAAAGTAATTGAAAATACCAGTCAAATAGTAGATAAGATTTCCCAACTCAAAAGTTCGTCAATCGAACTTGATGAAAGCAGCACTGAAATTTCAGATATTATTTCTTTTATTGCAAGTATTGCAGATCAAACTAATCTTCTTGCACTTAATGCCGCTATTGAAGCTGCGCGCGCAGGCGAGTACGGTCGAGGCTTTGCTGTTGTTGCAGATGAAGTTCGTACCCTGGCAGATAATACCAAGGAAGCAACATTAAAAATAACGAACATTATTGGACGTGTTGTTAAATCAAGCAAGAAGATCCTCGAAGAATCTGCTCACATAGAAGAATACAGTAGCGTTTCGCACCAACTTGTAACGGAGTTTGACAGCAACTTCAGTGAGTTTTCAGATGTAGCACAACGCACATCTGAATCAATCGCCCATTCTCGAATGATAAGCGCATTAACGCTCGCTAAAATTGATCATATTTTATATATGCAACGAGCTTATCGTGCAATTGAACTTGGTGCAGATTCAGAAGAAGCACAGGCAGTTAAAGTAGATGAAACACAATGTCGTTTTGGCAAATGGTTAAAGTCTGATGATGGAGGTAGAGCTTATAGTCACTTACCAAGTTACAGCAAAATTGACACGCCACATGCGGCTGTTCACCTTTATGTTGTAGTTATGATCAATATGCTGCAAGGTGACTGGAAGAACAACATTGAAATACAGAATCAATTATTGCTCAATATGCAATGTGCTGAAAACTCAAGCTCTCAGCTTCTCGGTTTATTAGGCAAACTTGTTGATGAGAAAAAACAGTTTGAAAGTACCGGTGAAGATTCCGCGGGTGAGATTGATTTGTTTTAACTAAAAGTTAAAGTCAACCGATCCAACGCAAAGGCGCAGAGAGCGCAAAGGTTCGCAAAGTTTTATTATTTTATATTGGTCAGTCTTTAGGATGACACCGTAGTTCATAATTTCTACTTTTGTAATTGAGTAACGAGCAATAATTATCTTATATTTACCTTTGCGAACCTTTGCGAACCTTTGCGAACCTTTG
>JAUVEN010000113.1 GCA_030594815.1 Gammaproteobacteria bacterium | reverse complement strand
GGACAAATCCTACAAAAAGTGACCGAAGATCCCTACAAATGATCGCTTCCAACTTTTAGCCTTTTTACCTATTGTATGACCTACAAGGACGTGGGGGGTGACATGGAAGTCCTTACTTATTGTTCTGGCCATGGATTGGGCTGGAGCAGCAAATTTGGGCAAGATGCCTATTATATTACCTGCAAGGAAGTGGGATTAACATGGATGTTAGAAAATATTGTCCCGGCCAGGGATTTGGCTGGGGCAAACCTCTTAATAAAAATCATGGTTTTACTTTACGTGGTTTTACCTTAATAGAGTTACTCATTACTCTATCCGTCGCATCAATACTCGCTCTTACTGCGCTTCCGAATCTCTCTGCTCTTATTGCTCAGGAAAGAAGTACTATTTTAACCAATACCCTCGCTAGTGCACTCGCTTATGCTCGTTCTGAAGCAATTACAAAAAACATAACCATTCTTACCTGTCAAAGCGATAATGGCAGTGAATGCAACAAATCAGCAAACTGGCACAATGGTTGGATTACTTTTGTCGACACCAATAAAAATAGACAAAGAGATTCCAATGAAATGCTACTGCGTGTTTTTGCAGCAGCGAATAATGGTACCCGGGCTATATTCAAAGGAAGTGGCGCAGGAATAAAATATTACATGAAATACAAACCTTCAGGTCGAGCCACTCCAAATGGATCATTTCTCATTTGTAACCCTGATATTGGGGTTGGTAAAGCTCTTATCATGGCTCACTCTGGTCGGTTGCGACTCAGTAAGAAACAAACGAATGGATCAGCAATAACTTGCGATTAAATCACATATTTTAATGGAAACAATGTTGACCCATGGGGGTCAGATCAGTACTATACGCCTCGATTCCCCAATAGCTCAGTTGGTAGAGCAAAGGACTGTTAATCCTTGTGTCCCTGGTTCGAGCCCAGGTTGGGGAGCCATATTCAAAGCCAGACTTTTTCGAAAGTCTGGCTTTTTTCGTTTTGTTGGTTCCGTCACTTCATTCCTTGAACCCACCTACTCCTTTCATCCAATCGTGTAGGTGGGATCAAGCGCAGCGGATCCAACACTGTGTTTTGTTGGTTCCGTCATTTTATTCCTTGAACCCACCTACCTCAGGCTTGTACCTGTAGGTTGGCTCAAGCGAAGTGGAGCCAACAATATTTCGCAGAATCGAGCTTTTTCATTTTGTTGGTTCCGTCATGGACGACCTAAGCAAAGCGAAGAAGTGCTGAATGAAACGCATAGCGGTTCTACAGTACTCCTTGAACCCACCTACCCTCCGGTTTGTAGCTTGGCTCAGGCGAAGTGGAGCCAACAATATTTCGTAGAATATAATTATGCAGGACGAAATATGTTTGGAATACAAAATATCGCCTGAAATAATCACTATTCCCGTGTACACTTTAATCAACTATCTATTTGATTATTAAGAGATACTCCCATGCTACGACTTGTTTATCTATTACTAGCATTATTCGTTATTATTTTTGGTGTTGTCTTTGCGGTGCTTAACGCGGAGAGTGTGCAACTCAACTATTATCTCGGTTCAGCTGAATTACCTTTATCACTCGTTTTAGTTCTTGCAATGATCTTTGGTGCTTTATTAGGCATTTTTGCCAGCTTAAGCTTTATCATTGGTTCACGCCGAAGTGCTTCAAAACTCAAACGATCAGTCGAAGTGGCAGAAAAAGAAATCGTCAATCTCAGAAATATTCCAATTAAAGATAAACATTAATTCCTGTCATGCTATTTGAAACTCTTTTTTTATTATTGCCTGTTGCCGCCCTATCCGGTTGGATTATGGGACGGCGCTCGTTTACAAAAAAAGATCCAAAATATTCTGATATCCCTATTGATTACTTAAAAGGGTTAAATTTTTTACTCGATGAGCAGCCAGATAAAGCCATTGATCTCTTTATTCAAATGCTTGAAGTTAATAATGATACGGTAGAAACTCATTTAGCCTTAGGCAGTCTTTTTAGACGACGCGGCGAAGTTGATCGCGCAATTCGTATTCATCAAAACCTCATTGCCCGTCCTACACTATTACCCGCACAACGTGCTCATGCCTTATTTGAACTCGGTCAGGATTACATGAAAGCGGGATTGTTTGATCGCGCAGAGACTTTATTTGGCGAACTCGTTGAAAGTAGCCCACACAGTGAACAGGCACTGGAATATTTACTCGATATTTATCAGCAAGAAAAAGACTGGACCAATGCAATAAAAATAGCACAACGCATTAGTACTAAAACAGGTAAAAACTTTAGCGCTATTATTTCACATTTTTATTGTGAGCAAGCGGAAACGGCTTATAAACAAGGTGAGCCTGCTCGAGCGATGAAACTATGCAAAAAAGCATTAAGCATTAATAGAAATAGTGTACGAGCCAGCTTATTAGAAGGACAAATTGAACATGAATCAGGCAATGAAAACGCTGCAATACGTGCATTAAAACGTATTGAACAGCAAGATGCCGATTATCTTCCTGAAGTTCTTGGTCCTTTGCTCCATTGTTATCGAAGCATAGGCAAACCTGAAGAAATGCTTGTTTATTTACGTGAAATTTTAGCTCGTCATGATGCCATTAGTATCATGCTAAATCTTTCAGGTTTATTACAATTTTATCAGGATGATGAAACTGCAGAAGCTTTTATAGAAGAGTTTTTGCATCACCGTCCTTCCTTACGAGGTATGGATCGCCTGATTGAGATTAATATCAAACACGCAAAAGAACCGGTACAGGAAAAATTACGTATTTTAAAATCAGTAACCAGCCAATTATTAGAAGATAAACCGGTCTATAGCTGTCATGTTTGTGGCTTTAGCGGCAAAACATTACATTGGCAATGTCCGGGCTGTAAACGCTGGGATACGGTTAAACCAATTCAAGGTGTAGAAGGGGAATAAAGTGAGTTCGTCACCCATTATTGTTGCATTAGATTTTCCAAATGAAAAAGAAGCGTTAACACTGGTTGAACAATTAGAACCGGGCCGTTGTCGTTTAAAAGTCGGTAAAGAACTCTTTACTCGTTCAGGTCCTGAGTTTGTCAAAAAACTGGTTAAACAAAACTTTGATGTCTTTCTGGATTTAAAATTTCATGATATTCCTAATACTGTTGCCCGCGCCTGTCAGGCTGGTGCTGATTTAGGTATATGGATGATCAATGTCCATGCCATGGGTGGGCGCAAGATGTTAGAAGCCGCTCGAGAAGCCTTACCCGCTAATACTAGTAATCCAAAACTCATCGCAGTAACGGTTCTAACCAGTATGGGCGCAGAAGACTTAAAAGAAATTGGTTTAACTAAATCTCCCGCAGAACAAGTTAAGCACCTTGCAACACTTACCAATGACTGTGGACTTGATGGTGTCGTTTGTTCTCCTCAGGAAATCACTTTATTGAGAGAAGATTTGGACAGTAGTTTTGAATTAATTACACCCGGCATTCGTCCAGAATGGAGCGTAACAGGCGACCAAAAAAGAATAATGACTCCAGCTCAGGCAGTACAGGCAGGAAGTAATTACCTGGTTATTGGCCGCCCTATTACACAAGCTGAACAACCTATGCAGGCCTTAGAAAAAATTGAAAAAGAACTAGACCTGTAAAAAGGCAGTTGAAGGTCAAAAAATAAGGACGTTTTGGCCACGGAACCACACAGACCCACACGGAAAAATCAAAAGACAAGAAAAAGGCTTTGATCTGTCCGTGTTTTCCGTGGCCAAAACGTCTTTATTTTTTGACTTTGACTTTCGACTCTAGACTGTCCTTTTAACTGCTCTGCTATTATGTAAGACAAATCCTACATTATTTTCAGCAATATCCTACAAGGAATTTTCTTTGATTTCAGCTATTATGAAGTCTCTTAAAAAATAGACATGGAGTCTCAATATGAAAATGATACGGATCGTTGTTACCTTTCTTGCTTTAACCCTCTCTGCATTTGTATATGCTGAACCCGTTAATATTAATACTGCTGATGCACAAGCACTAAGCAAAAATATCAAAGGTGTCGGCTTGAAAAAAGCACAAGCCATTGTTGCTTACCGTGAAAAAAATGGGGCTTTTACAAAAGTTGAAGATTTAAAGAAAGTAAAAGGTATCGGTGTTAAGTTACTTGAGAAGAATACAGATACAATTATTGTTGAAAAATAAATAATTGATATTGTGATTATAAAAAGGCATCTTCGGATGCCTTTTTTATTTAACCCCGCTTCTATTACCCTTTGTAGGTTGGGCTCGTAGTGCCCCACCTACATAAGAACCTGTTTATATATAGGTTAGTCTCATGCTAAACTAGCCGTATTATAAACAACAGGTTCTTCATTCAGATGACAAAAATAAGAAAAGCAGTATTTCCTGTTGCAGGTTTAGGCACACGTTTTTTACCTGCAACGAAAGCCAGCCCAAAAGAAATGTTACCCGTTGTAGACAAGCCCTTAATTCAATATGCGGTTGAAGAAGCTGTTGAAGCAGGAATTGAAGATCTTATTTTTGTCACAGGACGCAATAAACGTTCTATCCCCGACCATTTTGATAAAGCCTATGAACTTGAATCTGAACTCGAAGCCAAGGGTAAAGATAAGTTATTACAACTCATAAAAGATATCGTTCCGCCACACGTTACATGTATCTATTTACGCCAAGCAGAAGCTTTAGGTTTGGGGCATGCAGTGTTATGTGCAAAACCTGTTGTTGGTGACGAACCTTTCTCGGTCATTCTTGCTGATGATTTGATCGATAATGCTGGTAATGGCTGCGTTAAACAAATGGTTGAATCTTATGGAGAACACAACTCTAGTATTTTAGCGGTACAGCAAGTTGAGAAAGATGAAACGGATAAATATGGCATTGTTAGCCTGGAAAACAATGCCAAAAACGAAGGCTTTATAACCGGTATTGTTGAAAAGCCTGCTCCTGCTGATGCCCCATCAACCTTAGCGGTTGTCGGACGTTATATTCTTAACCCACGTATTTTTCATTTTCTGGAAAATACTCAAAAAGGGGCAGGCAACGAAATACAATTAACAGATGCTATTGCTGATTTATTAGCTGACGAAAAAGTATTTGCTTATCCGTTCGAAGGGATACGTTATGACTGCGGCAGTAAATTGGGATATTTACAGGCAAATGTAGAATTAGGAATGAAGCACCATGAAATCGGTGAAGAATTTACGCAATACCTAAGAACTTTGAACTCTAATCCACTTTGACATGTAGGTTGGATCAAGGAGTAAAACGACGGATCCAACTTTTATTGTTTATGGTGGATCCGCTTCGCTTGATCCCCCCCACTAGCGCACCTTCCGAAGTTTATTTTTCAGATAATGTTCACCTTTTTTGCGTTACATCGAAATCTCCAAGACGATTCATGGCGAAAGCAAGTTCAAAAGCCCTAAAACAGGCAAAATGCCCTGAAATCTTATCGCTAATAACATCAAGTCCATTTTTTTCAATATCCGTGACAACACGTTCTACTACTTCGCGTAATGTTTTTTTGTCATCCATATGTTTTTTTGCATATTCAATGGCGTAGCCTATGGCTTTTGTTTGAGATAGCTCAATCAATTGTTCTACATCAGTAAGATCGACAGCATTCTTACCAAAATAAAGACGATGCACCTCTTTAGCATAAACTGAAAACTTCCCATACTCATTAACAGGAACAATACTGTTCGCTAACGGAATACGTTCATGAATATGAAGCGGAATCCCTTCGCTTTCAAACAAACGTTTAGTTGGCGAGTCAGTGGCAATTTGATGCGCCCTATCAGTTACATCAAACGGTTGATAATTAATCATTTGTATGACATGATCAGAGACATCAAAATAATCGCCAACTCCACCTAAAACTAAAATTGTCGAAATATCTTTTTCCAGGTAAAGTTGTTTTACCTTGTCAATAAATGCCGTTATAGGTTCATCAGATTTATTAACTAGCTGCTGCATCTTACTATCGCGGATCATAAAATTAGTCGCACAAGTATCTTCATCCATTAATAGAATTTCTGCACCGACTTCTATAGCTTCTACAATGTTAACGGCTTGCGATGTGCTGCCACTGGCATTTGCGGTAGAAAAAGATGTTGTATCCTGATCAAAGGGAAGATTATTAATAAATGCTGAAATGTCTGTCTTAATAACTCGACGGCCACTATAAGCTCTTACTTTTGCCGTTTTATTACTTGAAACACAATACTCTCTGCCATCACCAGGAATATGATTATAAATTCCCGTTTCTAAAGTATTCAGTAACGTTGATTTACCGTGATAACCACCACCGGCAATTAAGGTGACACCTTTTTTAATAACCAGTCCTCTTACGCCGCCAGCATGAGGTAACTCGATCTCCAAACTTAAACTTTCAGGCGCAATAAAAGGTATTATTGTCCGTTTATCAGACATAGGTTTATCACTACGACCACTTTCCCGCGGTAAAATAGAATCATTAGCAATAAATGCAATTAAACCCAGAGAATCAAGTTTGTTGCGAAGATAATCTGCATCTTCTGCCGTTTCAATGTGATTTTGCAGAGCATCAAAATCAATGTTCTTTTTTAATAAAGAGGCTTCAACAATTTCAGGAAGTTCTGTTAAAAGCATGTGCTCAGCTATATCCGCAGTCACTTTCCGACCTTCTCCGGGAAGCCCGATAAAGCAACGCACTTCAATAAGGTCATCGCTAATAACTACATTGTTTCGCTCTAAAATTGCCTGTCCAGGTTGATTAAGAGTAATAAGACCACTAAAACCTGTTCCACGAAGTCCTTTAGAAATTCTTTCACTGGCATCATAAAAAACTCTTGCCAGATAATCTGCAAAGGCAATCAGCTGTACTTTAGAATTAATCTTCAGATTAATAATACGCTCATCACTACGCTGAACCTGGATACGATAAATACCCGTGTGTGGTGGTGCATAAGGATCTTTAGGGATTTGTTGAACAATCAACTTAAACAAAGAGAAATCATAACTACCTAATAGAGACTGATAGTTTCCATAGTCCTGCTTATCAATAGCAGTTAGTTTTTGTTTGAGAAGTTTTTCATCAGACATCTAGTCAGCCCTTTTCTCTTAACTATAGTAGAAAACAGACTAATATCCTCTGATTGTGGGCTTGTTTTAACCTGCTGTCAGGCTGAAGCCTGACCTACAAACAATAAAGTCAGATCGGCAAAATTCAAGAATTAATGTTCACCTTTGGTACGTAACAAACCTGCTAAGCGATTACCTTGTTTTTGCGGTCCACCACGAGGAAAAATTCTGTGTAAATATTTACTGTTACCGCGTTCTTCACCCCATTCCTTTTTAAAATGTTTAACCATTTTACGTACTTCTGCCTGAGCACCATGGAGTTCATAGAAGTCGCGTAAGAAACGCACCACATCCCAATGCTCTTCGGTTAACTCAAGCCCTTCTGCATCTGCCTGAGCCAGTACGAAACCTTCCGTCCATTCATCACGGTTAACGATGTAGCCTTCTCCGCAGGTTTGTATTTCTTTGTTATCAACCATTACAGATTTAATTTTCATATTTGGATACATAATATTCTCTTTTTAAAAAGGTAGGTCAGACTTCAGTCTGACGCAGATGTCGGGTTAAAAACCGACCTACAATATATAGCGAAAGTATTGTCTTAATCAGATTTTGTTGGTTCCGTCGCTAGCGACCT
>JAUVEN010000105.1 GCA_030594815.1 Gammaproteobacteria bacterium | reverse complement strand
TATACCAATGATTTGGCCTCATTCTTATTTATTCTTTATACAGCTTTCAGGTTGGTTGTGGGTATCCGCTTTTATTATTTTCTTCTTGGTCTATACTCCTATGTGGATCAGACCTCGAATAGATGGCCGACCAGGCTAATTGTCCTAACTGGGTACGATAGATAAAACTTAAGGAGAGAGTGATGAAAATTAAATTAGTTGTTCCAGCAGTAGCTTTAGTATGTTCACTATTATCAATACATGTGCAGGCAGAAGTCATAACTGAAACAGTTGATTACTCAGATGGTGATATAAAAATGAAAGGCTACCTTGCTTATGATGACAGCATAAAAGGACAACGGCCGGGCATCATTGTTGTTCATGAATGGTGGGGACATAATGATTATGCTAAAAAACGTGCCCGCATGTTGGCCAAACTAGGGTATAGAGCATTAGCTCTCGATATGTACGGTAACGGGAAAAATGCATCACACCCAAAAGATGCTGGTAAGTTTTCTGGTGCAGTTAAAGCCAATATGGCGGTGGCAGAAAAACGTTTTATGGCCGCTTATAATTTATTACAGAAACAGGATAATGTCGTAAAAGATAAAATGGCGGCCATTGGATACTGTTTTGGTGGTGGTATTGTTCTTGAAATGGCACGTCGCGGAGTTGATCTGGATGCTGTAGTAAGTTTTCACGGTAGCCTTGGAACAAAAGCTAAAGCAATCAAAGGAAAGGTTAAAGCAAAGGTTTTGGTATTAAATGGCAAGGCTGACCCTTTTGTAAAAGCAGAGAGTATTGCAAGTTTCAAAAATGAGATGAAGGCTGCTGGAGTTAATTTCAAATTTATCAATTATCCTGGTGCAAAACATGCCTTCACCAATCCGGGTGCAGATAAGTTTGGCAAAAAATTCAAAATCCCATTAGCGTATAATGCAAAAGCCGATAAAAAATCGTGGGCTGAGATGCAACGCTTTTTAGAAAAATCATTTTAACTATTAGCGAAGGCTTTTATTTCATTAAAAGATAAATGATCGCCTTCGTCTTTTCCATAATGTGCTGTTTTAATATTTCCTTCACGATCAATTAAGAAGTCAGCAGGCATTGTTGTCATGCTGCCTTTAATGATAAGAGGGATGTATCCCTTAAACATTCCCTTAATTAATGTCGGCATACGAAAGAACATGCCTTTTAACATTCCTATAAAAGAATATTCGATACCGTATTCCTTGTAATATTTATTTCCTTCATCCGCTAAGATTGGAAAGGGTGCTTTATGTGCTTCAGTATGGCGAGTTAAGTTATCAAGAGGTGAATCAAAAATTGCGATTATGGTAAAGTCATCGCTGAACTCATCAAAGCGTCGTACAAGTTCGCTTACTCGCAGATTACAAAATGGACAACTGGCAAAACGGAAAAAAGAAAGCATGATGGGTTTCCCTTTAATACTTTCAGAATCAAAAATAGAACCATCAATGTCTGGGAGACGGATGTGTTTTATTTTGGAACCGGTCATTATTCGCATAAATTCACCTCATCGCATATATGAATGACTAAATTAGTAAGCTGTGAGTTGCTTTAGTTCCACTAAATAATATTATTTTGAATCTTTTTAACTAAATGATATGAACATGCGTTGTTGGAACCAGAGTATTGAGGGATAGGCTGTAAACCAGATCCAAAAGAAGCGATTAAGCCCAAATAAACATGCATTTGAAAAATGAAAACTCGCAGTAATAATAAGTGCTATCGTAAGGCTGGTACTTGAAATGAGAGAGAAGGGAAAAAGTAATTCAAACAGAATGACGCCCCAGGACATAGATAAAAGTAACCGTGGTGATTGGGACCATTGTCTTAGATGTTCACTCACTGGATAGGCTGAGAACTGAAAAACATCACGGAGCGCACGGCCATTGCGCCATTCCGGCTTTGTGGCTTTGACCCATCCTGATATGAAGTAAGACAATATTAATTGTATTGCAAGATAACCAAAGGCCATTTCTTGCCAGCGTAATGAAGGTGCAAAATGTACTAATGTTAAGCAAGATAAAATTAGTAAACTCATACGATCGGCACCACCATTATAGGGTCCCTGGAAACGATGCAAAATGGCCAGAGCGATTAGAAGTAACAAGAGTAATATCCAGGCTGTTTGAAACCCGATAATAAGCAATAGTGATAAAATAAGACGCGTCAGGAACAAGCGTCGTTCATTTGTAAATACAGTTAAATGTTCAATGCTTTGCTGAATAAATGCAAAACCCATCAATATCTCAGTTAATCGAATTGCAATTTCAAAACTCATGATGTTTTATCTATAGCTAATGGCTGGATACGTGAGTGGAAGGTGATTTCTTCATACAGCTCTGTTCCTTGTCGCTTCACGAAGATTAACCGAAACTGTAGATGTGTTGCTGTGGTATCAAATGTAGCTTCTGTGTGAAGAAGCTCGTTTTCAATACGTTTTAATATTTCATTTTCGCTGTGTTGAATCAACTGTTGGGTGGCATCACCCATAATGCGTTCAGCACAACTAACCATAAATAAAGATTCATTCCACTTTGGGTTCCATAACATGCGTTTTAGCATTTGTAAGAATGATAGTCGTGCTGGTCGCGGACGAAATTCCTGCCATTGTTGAACTGACTCACTTGCTGAATTTAATAAAGAAAATTGAATGCGTGGTGACGGTGCAATTACATCAAAAAAATTCCATGATGGAATTAATGCAGGAAGTAATAGTTTTATTGGTTTTAAAAAACTCATAAATAACGATTGTTATGATCTTCTGTAGAGAGAGTGCATTCGTTATATTTTCCAAATACTTTATATCGATTACGTGCTATACGATCATATATGAAATCCCGAATCAGGTTAGGAATATATTTTAACAAATACAATAATTTTATTGGTAAAGGAAGATGTTTAACTATTTTTATAAATGCACTGCTCTTTTCGTAAATGGTATTATTCTCAATATATAACATGGTTTCAAAATGTTCCGTAGACAAATTTAAATATTTAAGAATAGCTTGCCCTTTTTCTGATTGCATAGATGCTAATTTGAAAAGGTGGTTTTTGTCGTATTTAATAATAAATCGACACCATGCATTACATAACTTGCATACCCCATCAAAAAGGATGACTTTATCATTGGTGCTAATGTATGGAATATTATTGAATTTGATATTCATGAGTTTTAGTGTATGTGATTCAAAGTGCTTTTATAAATTTAAGGCAAAAAAAACTAATTGATTGCAGATGTTAGCGCAATCAATTAGTTGATTTTAGGGTATAAAGCTATTTTTAGTTATAGCTTCTTCCTCTTTTCATATCAGCAACATGGCCTGACTGATTATCAATATTAGCAGATAAGTTGTCTAGGTTAAGTTTAGCTTTGCCCAGCTCTTCGGCCATTTCTTTCGTTTCTTGCAATAACTTGTAAGCTTTTAGTTTTGAAAGCTTGCCATTAATCATTTCATGTTCTTTATGTTTCAGACTTCTTTCCATCTGTTGTATACGATGCTCTTCACCAGAATATTCACGTTTGAGATTATCTAATGTTTTGACTTCTTTATATACCGCTGATCCATAATTGAAAGCATCTACATATGCGGCTTCACTATGGTTTGTGCAAACGCCGTTATATCTGCTGCCTGCAAGACCTTTATAATAACCTCGTGATGGGATGCAATATTGATTTAATCCTTTATTTCTACCATTAGTGTAGGCATTTAAATTTGGTTTTGTGCCGTGTTCTGCACAAGCAGAACGATGTCGGCTAATTCTTGAAGCAGGATAACCGTTTGTGCCATCTCCATAACCAATTGTATCCCAGTCTGCATTTATACATTCACTTTTATTCATTGTAGAGCATGCCGTAAATGCAAAAGCTACTATGGCAAGCGCAATAATATTTCTTATTAAATTAATCATATTTTCCCCTTTAATATGTATGATAGTTTGCATCGAGTATAACTTAAAAATAATGGGTTTATCTATCCTGTTTTAGCCACGATCCCAGTAGCGTTGCATCTCAAAGTAGAGGAATGAAGCCGTCCAGGTAATTAAAAGCAAGCCTGTTAATGACTCAATACCTACAAGGTGACGAATTAAACCATGAGGTTGAATATCGCCAAAGCCTAATGTGGTAAAGGTGGTATATGAAAAATAAACACAGTCCATAAATGAACCATTAAATTCTCCGGTGAAATGTCCCCAGCCTTCAGCGTGTGGAAGAAAATAATAAGCGCTGGCAAAAAGCCATATTTCAAGGGAGTGAGCTATGAGTGCGCCAAAAACACCGATAACAATTCTAAAGCGGTGTTTTATTGTCATTTTAGGCAGGTGCGTCGTCATCTGATATAAAAATTCATAGTGTATAAGTACAGCAAGCCCGATGATTGAAATGTTGACTAAAAATACTGTTGCCATGTTTAACGTCTCATGTTGTATATAAAATTCTGGAATTTAACTGTAGGAGTTTTTATAAGAGTGCTTTTATTTTTTTAATGAATTCAGGGTCATCCCATTCGATGGCCGCATTCACACCATATTTTATTTTACCTTCTTTATCGATAATGAAGGTTGAAGGGTAAGTTATAATATTCCATTTTTTTGCAAAGCCGCCATCTTTATCGAGTAAGACAGGGAATTCCACATTTACTTTTTTCATAAATTCGATAATTTTTTTCTTCTCTTCAGCATAATTTATTGAAATTAATTCAAATGGTAAGCCGTGCATTTTTTTCTTTAACCGATTTAATGATGGGATTTCCTGAACACAAGGAGGGCACCATGTTGCCCAGAAATTAATAACAGTAACCTGACCTTTATAGTTGGTTTTTTGTATAATTTTTCCATTTGTGTTTTCAAGTTTTATTGCCAGAGGAGATATGAAACCTTTATATTGTTTTAAATAAATATCAATGCCGCTTCTAATTTTATGAGGCTTTTTCAAGGCGACAGGTTTAGCTGGTACAGGATGTTTTTCTAAAATTGGAATCATTTTTTTTATGTTATTTGCTATCGGTCTAACTTGTTCAATCATTATTTTTGTCGGTTTATCTTCATAAAACAAACTCATTATATTAGGTAAAAAACGTGTATACACTGGACTACCATGTTGTTCCAGTTTTGAGATGAGCGTTTTAAATTGACTGTATGTACCGCCTCGTTTTGCCTGGTAGATCATCATGGGAATATTCGTTGCAGATACAATCTGCATGTATTCAGGTAACTGGCCAAGTGGTGGGATTGACGCAAAAGTGTAAGGAGAAAAAAGAATAGCGCCAATTAAATAAGGTTTGTTCTGCCTTTTTTCTTGCCATTTATGTGCACCACGCAAAACACTTAATGATGCATATGAATCACCTAAAATAATAATTTTCTTGCCGCTTGTTTTATGCGCGTATTGTATTAATTCAGCAACATGTTGTCCGTTAAGTTTTTTTAATGAACTGGTTCCTTGCGGCATAAAAAGAGATTCAACGATATTTGCTTGCCAAATCTCCAGGTTTTGTTGAGTTAATAAACGTGCAAGTGCGCGATGACCTTCACGTATGCCATATTCGGGGGCGAGCCATAAGATGAGGGATTTTCCTTTAGCGGGAAAAATTTCGATCGTTATTTCGTCTCCGGATGGAACAGTTACTGTGATTTCGTTTTCCGCAAAACTCGAATTTATGAATAAAATATTGAAAATTAGAATACTGAAAATAAGAGAACGAGAAAGCAGAGTTCTTAATGAAATTGATATTAATTGCATATGATTAAGATCCCTTTACTCTTGAAGTTGTGCAGAAATAGTAGATGGAATTTTTCAGAATGTATATCACAATTTATAGTAAAGTGATTTCTTGCTGTTTTTGTAATATGCGATAAAATAGCGTTTTTATACATCTTAATGGAATAGACATGGCTTTTAATCTGAAATCATTTTTCTTGGGTGGCGATAGTACATCTGATGAAAGACGCGGCGAAGAGCGGGTAAAACTGCCAGATAGTGCAACGCTCTTAATTGTTGATGATTCTCGAACGGCAATCGCAGTATTAAAGAAAGCCCTGGCTCCTACTGGATATGACATTCTTAGTGCAGCAGATGGTGAAGAGGGTATTGAGATGGCGAAATTACATCGGCCAGACTTAATCCTGATGGATATTATTATGCCTGGCTTAAATGGCTTTCAGGCAACACGAATTTTGCGTAAAGATGCTGATACACAAGATATTCCTATTGTCATAATTAGTGGTAATGAGCAGGCAACAGAGAAATTTTGGGGCTTGCGGGTAGGGGCAAATGGATTTTTAGCGAAGCCGGTTGATCGAGCTGAGCTTTTCCATCTATTACGTGAACACCTGCCTAATGCTGAAGTGCTATAATCCTAATAAAATCAATCAGTTACCCTGCTGTTTTTTGCGGCGGGATTTCTATTTCATCACCACTATTTCCTCATATATTCTTTAAAGAGTCTTAAAGGTTTTAAGTCTCTTACCGATATAAATATATATTAATAAGAATTCTGACCTTACAGATAATGTTGAAACAATCCAAAATTAAGCTTTCTCAGTCGAGTCGTTTTACTTTCCTGCTCTTGATGTTATCTCTCTCGGTATTGCTTCTGAGCGGGTTACAGATGTTGGGTTATCTCTCTCTTTCAATTATTTATTATGCGCTGGCCTTTGTGTCGTTGGCTGGACTCTCAATTGTCAGCTTCATTAGACAAAATTCACTTGCTACTGCAGAGGTGAAATTTGGTGACAAGCTGCATGATCATTTAACGCATCTACCCACACATTCGTTGTTCATTGAACATCTTGATTACGCTCTCTCATTAGCAAAGCGGCATGAGAAAGTGCTCGCGGTAGTGAATCTGGATATCGAAAAATTATCTGGTGTGAATCAGCAATACGGTTATAAAAACGGTGATACCTTAATTACCGAGGTTGCTAACCGTCTGATTGATTTAACTCGGGATTGCGACACCATTGCTCGTCTTGGTGGTAGTGGCTTTGGTCTAATTATGAACTTTATTGAACATGGTGAAGAAGTAGATAAAGCTCTACAGAGAATTATGAAGGGGATGAAAATGCCATTCTCTGTCGCAGGTGAAAATATTATTTTGAAAATCAGTTATGGCATCTGTGTGTACCCAACTGATCAGGGCAGTGTAGATGAATTAAGCCACTATTCCACTTTGGCATTAAACAATGCCAGGCAAGCAGGTGGAAATGTCCATCGTTATTACAATAGCGAAATGAATGTTGATAACTCTAAACGCTTGAGCGAAGAATATGATTTACGCAAAGCATTAGAGAATGGAGAGTTTGTTTTATATTTCCAGCCAAAAGTAGATGCTGCCAACGGTAATATTAAAGGCATGGAGGCATTAATTCGTTGGCTTCATCCTGAACGAGGTATTGTTTCTCCTCTTGAGTTTATTCCTTTGTTGGAAGAAAGCGGGATGATTGTTGAAGCGGGTGACTGGGTGTTACGCGAATCATGTCGCTTGAATAAATTATGGCAGGATCAAGGTCTGGAACCACTGCGAGTTTCCGTTAATGTTTCAAGTGTACAATTTAAGCAGGGTGATTTTGTTGAGCGTATTGCACTGGCATTAAAAGATACCGGGCTTTCGGCTGATTATCTTGAAGTAGAATTGACAGAAAGTTGCTTGATGGATGATGTGACAAAAAATATTGATGTCTTGTATGAAATTAAAAAGATGGGGGTTGCAATATCAATTGATGATTTTGGTACCGGTTATTCTTCTTTAAGTTATTTGAAAAAATTCCCTATCGACACCTTGAAAATTGATCGTTCTTTTATCACTAATGTACAAGATAGAAGTGGTGGAGATAATGCCGCTATTGTGACTGCTATTATGGCTTTATCACATAGCTTACGTTTAGATGTTGTTGCCGAAGGTGTAGAGACCGCACAAGAGCTTGCTTACTTGCATGCCCTTGGCTGTAAAACTATTCAGGGTTTTCTTTTCAGTAAACCCTTATCCGTAGATGAGTTTACTAAAATTCAGCAAGACTCTATGCATATGAAAAATGTACTGGAGCAAGTTCGCTCAGAACTTGCTGGATAATTTTTATGCTGTCATTGCGACGACTGCATGGACGCAGGAGGTAGAGCAACGCAGGACGCAGTTGCCGAGTGTAACGAAGCAATCTCCTGTTCGAAGTGATTATTTTTTTAAAACTTAAAACGCCTCTTTAGCAACTTCACTTAAGTTATTCATATCTGTTTCCATTTTTATACGTTCTTCTTCGAGTTTCTCTGCGCTTGATTT
>JAUVEN010000106.1 GCA_030594815.1 Gammaproteobacteria bacterium | reverse complement strand
CGGCTCATGCATCAAATATAATTATTGAACCTGATCATTTTAAATGGATTAAGGGTGAAGGTAACATTGGAAGATATGAGTTACCCGAAGCCAGGCATTTCGCAAGTTCATTTTGTAAAACATGTGGTTCAACACTGCCATGGATTACGCAGAGTAAAAAAGCAATGATTGTTCCGGCAGGAACATTAGATAATGATCCTAAAGTTAAACCTATGCACAATATTTATTATTCTGATAAAGCCTGCTGGTATGAAAATGTGGATAGTTTGATAAAGTACGATGAATTACCCACTAAAAAATAAAAAGCTTCTTCTATTGATATCATGGTTGAGCCTGATATCAATTTTAAATGCAGAAGAATCACCCTTTACAATAAAAAGTGAGGGGATGAAGTTAGATGTTGAAAAAATAATTGATGGTCTAGGTGTGCCATGGGGAATGACTTTTATATCAGAAAATAAGTTACTTGTTACTGAACGTTCGGGTTCTGTACTTCTGATTAATTTAGAGACGACTAAAAAGATTGCTTTAAGGAATGTGCCAGAAGTTATGCATGATGGTCAGGGTGGTATGCTTGATATAGTACTATCTCCTGATTATAAGAAAAATGGCTGGATTTATTTTACCTATGTAAGGAACGATGATGGTGAAGGTATTACCGTTCTGGCAAGGGCAAAATTAAAGCAGAATAGTTTTATTCAATGGCAAGACTTGTTGCTAACAAATTCCAGAACAGCAGAGAGTTATCACTTCGGAAGTCGAATCGCTTTTGATGATAAAGGCCATGTATATTTTGGAATAGGTGATCGAGGCGTACGCCCAAATGCGCAAAATTTAACAAATCATGCCGGTTCTATTCTTCGTTTAAACCTTGATGGCTCCATCCCAAAAGATAATCCATTTATAAAGCATAAATCAGCTTTACCTGAAATATGGAGTTATGGACATCGTAATCCTCAAGGTCTCAGTTATGACTTTAATAATAAACGTCTGTGGGAAATTGAGCATGGCCCAAGAGGTGGAGATGAAATTAACCTGATTAAACCCGCTGTAAATTATGGCTGGCCGGAGATTTCTTACGGCAAGGAATACTGGGGACCCTTTGCTGTGGGCGAGGGCACCCATCGTGATGACATTGCGCAGCCTGTAAAAGTGTATATTCCTTCTATTGCTCCTGGTAGTTTAATGATTTATTCAGGTAATGCCTTTCCTAAATGGAAAGGAAACTTATTTTCTGGTGCATTAAAACTACGTCATATCAATCGTATTGTTTTAAATACTAAAGGAGAAACAATAAAAGAAGAACGATTACTTCGATCCCTTGATGAGCGTATAAGAGCCTTAGTACAAAGCCCTCAGGGTTGGATCTATTTCTCAACAGATAGTGGGAAAATTTTTCGAATTTCACCTAAAAATAAGAAATGACTAATTAGAGATTTTTAATTAGAATAATCATATGAATTTAAATCCCACTCCTGCACTACTTGAAAGCTTATATTGGATCACGCTTATCGCGGTTATTGTTTCCTCTGCCTCAGGTGTTTTGAAAGCGGGCTTTAAAAAATATGACCTCTTTGGTGTCATTATTATTGCAGTAGCAACCGGTCTGGGCGGAGGGTCTTTACGTGATATGTTGCTTGATCGTGAAGTTTTCTGGATTTACGATCAGAGCTTCTTCATTGCATCATTGGCCAGTGCTATTGTTATTTTTATTATTGCGCGGCTTAAAGTTATTCCCACCCAGTTTTTCCTGGTTCCAGATGCCGCTGGTCTTGCAACATTTGGTATAGCCGGTACATTGGTTTCTTTAATGGTTGGTGCGCCATGGTTAATCGCTAGTTTTATGGGAGTGATGACCGGTACGATGGGGGGGATATTTCGCGATATCTTAAGCCATGAACCGCCTGTTGTTTTTCAAAGTACACTTTATGGAACAGTGTCATGGGGCGGTTCCCTGCTATTTATTTTCTTATTGCACCTGGAGTTTGATGTGACTCTATCTGCAATTTGTGCGGGTAGCAGTATTTTTGTCGTTCGACTTTTAGCTATTCGATATAACCTCAGCCTGCCAAAATTTAGATTTAAATCTTAATCGCTACTGATTTTTATAAATAATATAAGGCAGATTAATTTGATAGCGTACTCTGAGGTTTTCCTAGTAGGAAACCCTGCGAATAATCAATACCAATTTCTGTAACTTTTTTGAGTATCTCTTCTGAATCGACAAATTCTGCAATTGTCTCTATGCCAAGTTGTTTAGCAAAATCAACAAGCGTTATAGCTACGATTTCTGCATTTTTGTCTTTAAGAATATTTTGAATAATTGAACCATCAATTTTCAAATAATCGACATTAAAGTGTATAAGGTGAGTGAAGTTAGAATATCCTGTACCGAAGTCATCAATAGCAACACGACAGCCAAGCTCTTTTATTTCTTTAATAAATGTAGCGACTTCGGAATAACTCTCAATACCTTCGCTTTCTGTTAATTCAACGATTACTTTTTTCGCGACCTGATATTTATTTAATTTTTCTTTAAAGAATTTAATTGTTTTCTTGTCTCTAATGTCTTCAACGGTTAAATTAATCGAGATGCTGATGTCCTGATCGCCAATAGTCTGAAATGTTTTTTCAATCATAACTTTGGTTAAGGTGGCGTATTGCCGCGTACTTTTTGCCGTTTCAAGAAAAAAGAAGGGGGGGATAACTTCTCCATCTTCATCTATGAGTCTTACTAAGGCTTCATACTTATCTTTTTTATTTGTCTTGTTATGCGTGATCAACTGAAAATAAGGGATGATACGATCATCTGCTAACGCTGTATTTAGTTTTTGAGCCCAGAGAAGATTTTCTCGATGTTGCTCGGTATTTTCAGTAGTGCTTTCAAATAAAGCATAATCTTTATTGCTGTCTTTTGCTTTTTGAAGAGCTTGTTCCGCTCGAGGTATTAAAAACTCTCGTTCATTTCGGCTTATTCCTGCTGTTAATGTAATATTGATATCGACATTGCCTATGTGATAATTACTGTTTTGAATGTTGCTTAATAGTATCTTTATGCTTTCATCTGGTTTTTCATTCAGACGTCCCATTTCACTTAATATTGCAAATTGATTGCCGCCTAATCGGTATATTGGATATTCATCGCCAATATGTTGTTTAACTTTTTTCCCGAAATCACGTAATAAACTATCACCAACATTTAAACCATAGAGGTTATTAATTGTTTTGAAATTGTTTATGTCGAGTATTATTAAACTGGGTGTTGTTGATTGATTGATATCATTTATTAATTTAACTCGATTTGGCAGACCTGTTATCGAATCTGTATATTGTTCTTTTAATTGAATGTTCTTTCGGCGGGTATTTAAAATAAAACCAAATATAATGATAAGTAGAATAGAAGCTAACCATAAAAGCCATTTACTTATTTCCGGATATCGCTCTAAAAAGGGGAGTGGTTTATTAATGATTTTGGCTTTTTTGAGTAATGTATCATCTACATTTATATTGAATTTTTTTATTTCTGGCAGACTCAAAATAAATTCACTTGAACTTTTAATCTTTGCTGTGCCTTTTTTATTTCCGAGTAGTATTCTGCTTGCAACATGTGCTGCAGATTCTCCCTGGATACGGCCACTTGTTACGTAACCACCCAATACGCCTTTAAATAAATAGGCATCTTCCATTACTAATACTTTTCTTCCTGTATCGGTAACTTTTTTAATCGTTTCTCGTAATTTTAGAGTATTGTTCTCGTTATCTCGTATTCCTCCTATCGTAGTTAAAATAACAGTAGCTTCTTCAATCGAATCCAGTTGGGCAATTAAAGTATTTATATTTGTAAAACTTCGATGAGCAACTTCAATTTTATTATTATAATTACCATTGATTATTATTTTTCTAATGGCTTTATCAGTCACGCCACCATCACCAATAAAAATAATTTTATCTCCCTTTTTGGTTATCTTTTTAGCCAGTGTTATTGAAGAGATAATATCCTTATACTCAAAGATTCCATCTAGTGGATATTTAGCTTTGGATTTGTTCAGGTTGGTATTATTTATTCCTGAAAAAACAACAGGTACATCCCAGTTTAATGAGTTCGATTCAGAATATATAAAATTGAGTGCATTATCATCTGTTACATAAATAATGTCTGGTCGATAGTCACCGTATTTTGCATTTAGGTAATATAAAAAACTTTTTTGATATTTAGCCGATGGAGCAATTCTTTTGGTGTCTAAATATTCATTCGAAAAATTAATACTATATTCAGGTAAGTTATTTTTGAACTGTTCTTTAAAAGCTTTATATTGTGACGATGTCCATGGATATTCCTGATGATATGAATGAATGGCTAATACATCTAACTGGTGGGCCGAATGCCTGGCATATAACGGAGATACAAAGGGTATAAAACATATTAGACAATAGGTGAGTGTTTTAATGATGTTTGGCATATTGTTATTATTTTAATTGCGTATTCCGTGAATATTACACTAATTAGTAGGTGTTTTATAAAAAGTCACCATTTATTACATTTCGCCTTATTTGGAAGCATGCGCTATTTTGGTGCACCAATATTGAGCATTTTATAATGTTGCAACCACACCATTTTCTCATCTATTTTATCTTTTTAACTTAATGAAATCAATAGGTTACCATCTTGTTTAGCAAGTCCTTATATTCTGGCACACATGTTGCTCTATAGGATGCCAGCGATAGCAGATTAATCTAATCTGAATAATTTAGAACATAGTTGGAGCATAGGATGAAAGAGAAACTGGTTGTAATTGGCAATGGCATGGCGGGTATTCGTACCGTTGAGGAACTGCTGAAAATAGACGAAGAACGCTATGACATAACCGTTTTTGGTGCGGAGCCGTACGGAAACTATAACCGTATTATGCTTTCGCCTGTGCTGGCGGGAGATAAGACCATTGATGAAATCATGCTCAATGATATGCAATGGTATAAAGATAACAATGTGACCTTGCACAGCGGCAAAGAAGTGACTTCCATCGACCGTGTTAATAAAAAAGTTATTGCGGATGATGGTACAGAAGAATCGTATGATCGTTTATTGATTGCGACAGGTTCAGATCCTTTCATTATTCCTGTTCCAGGTAACGACCTTGAGGGTGTTATTTCATTCCGTGACATTAAAGATGTCGACAGCATGATAGCTGCCGCTAAAGAACACAAACACGCTGTTGTTATTGGTGGTGGCCTGCTCGGTCTTGAAGCGGCAAATGGTTTAATGCAACAAGGCATGAGTGTAACGGTTGTTCATTTAATGGATAAACTAATGGAACGTCAAATGGATGGTCCAGCAGCAGCAATGCTAAAAGAATCTCTTGAAGAACGTGGCTTACACTTCTTAATGGAAGCAGCAACAGAATCTATTATCGGTAAAAACCGGGTAGAAAAAGTTCACTTTAAAGATGGTTCAGAAATTTATGCAGACTTAGTTGTCATGGCTGTGGGTATTAAGCCAAATGTTAAGTTAGCAAAAGAAGCGGGTATTCATTGTGAACGCGGTATTGTTGTTAACGATACGCTTCAAACATATGATCCTTCAATTTACTCAGTAGGTGAATGTGCTCAGCATCGTGGTATTGCTTACGGTTTAGTTGCTCCCTTATTTGAAATGGCTAAAGTATGTGCCAACCATTTAGCAAAAATGGGTATTGGTATCTACGAAGGCACCATGACGTCAACCAAGTTAAAAGTGACCGGTATTGATTTGTTTTCTGCGGGTGATTTCATTGGTGATGAAACGACGGATGAGCTGGTATTCCAGGATAAAGCGCGTGGTGTATACCGCAAGATAGTTGTTAAAGATAATAAGATTCTTGGTGCGGTTATGTATGGCGATACCATTGATGGTACCTGGTACTTCGATCTTATGCGTGATGAAACAGATATTTCAGAATTCCGTGAAAATTTACTCTTTGGTCAGGCTCATTTAGGTGATTCCGGTCATGGTGATGATAGCCGTGTTGCCGCGATGTCAGACAGCGCAGAAATCTGTGGTTGTAATGGTGTAACTAAAGGTGACATCGTAAATGCAATTACAGTAAACAAAATTTTCACTCTTGATGAAGTTCGTGCTCATACAAAAGCATCAAGCTCATGTGGTTCGTGTACTGGTTTAGTTGAATCATTAATGTCTCATGTGTTGGGTGGTGAATTTTCAACGGCTCCACATCTTAAACCTATGTGTGGTTGTACAGATAAATCACATGATGCCGTTCGTGAAGCAATTGAAACTCAAGAATATAAATCTGTGCAAACGGTTATGGAAGCCATGGAATGGAAAACGCCCAACGGTTGTAGCAAATGTCGTCCGGCAATTAACTATTACTTAGTCTGCAAATTCCCTGAATTAAAATTGGATGATGCTCAGTCACGTTTCATTAATGAACGTGCTCACGCAAACATTCAAGGTGATGGTACATATTCTGTTATCCCGCGTATGTGGGGTGGGATGACTACACCGCAAGAATTACGTGCTGTTGCGGATGCTGCCGAAAAATTCAATCTTGAAACGGTTCATGTCACAGGTGGACAACGTATTGGGCTTTATGGATTAAAGAAAGAAGAACTACCTGAGATTTGGGATGATTTAAATAAAGCCGGTATGGTTTCTGGACATGCATACGGTAAAGCACTTCGTACAGTTAAAACTTGTGTTGGTAAAGACTGGTGTCGTTTTGGAACACAAGATTCTACAGGTCTGGGAATTAAACTTGAAAAAATGAGCTGGGGCTCATGGATGCCACATAAGTTTAAGATGGCTGCATCAGGTTGCCCGCGTAACTGTGCAGAAGCAACCATTAAAGATTACGGTGTTGTTTGTGTAGACTCTGGTTATGAAATACACGTCGGTGGTAACGGTGGTATTAAAGTTCGTGCAACAGATTTACTTTGTAACGTAGAAACGGAAGAAGAAGTATTGGAATACAGTGCGGCTTATATCCAGTTATATCGTGAAGAAGCGCATTACCTTGAACGTACTGCGCCGTGGATCGAAAGAGTGGGATTGAATCATGTTAAAGAAGCATTGATTGATAATCCTGAAAAGCGTAAAGAACTAGCTGAACGTTTTAACTTCTCGCAAACCTTTATGCAGGATGATCCATGGGAAGAACGTGCGAAAGGTGCAGAAGCGCACGAATTCACACCAATTAAAGTGATTGGATAAAAAATATTAGCCACAAAGGACACGAAGAACACAAAGTTTTTCTATGCAAAAACATTCTACTTGGTGTCCTTTGTGTTCTTCGTGGCTTAAATGAATTTATAAAATGGTAAAAAATTATGAGTGATTGGATTGAAGTTGGAACATTAAACGATATACCTAAATTAGGCGCACGTGTTGTAAGCCGTGCAGAAGGTGACATTGCTGTATTCAGAACAGCTGACGATAAAGTTTTTGCGCTGCGTGATAAATGTCCACACAAAGGTGGCCAATTATCTCAGGGCATTGTTCACGGTGATCGTGTTGCTTGCCCAATGCATGACTGGAAAATTGGTCTTGATAACGGAATTGCAATTGCTCCTGATGAAGGTTGTGCAGCAAGTTTTCCGATTAAAATGGAAGGCGAAAAAATTATGTTATCTCTGACACCGAATGAAGGCTGTCCCAATAAATAGAAAAACCTAACGCAGAGCCGCAAAGAACGCAGAGGTGCGCAAAGTTAAAAAATATTCCTCTGCGAAACTTTGCGTTCTTTGCGCCTTTGCGTTGAAAATAAACCAGGATATAAGCATGCTGTTTGGTCGTAAGAAAAAGAATCCCATTAAGATTGCCGATAAGGGTGTAGTGGAATGGAAGTATGCTGCTTGCGGTTATTGTTCCACCGGTTGTTCTATTGAAGTCGGTTTAAATACCGGTGGCAAGGCCGTGGCATCCCGTGGTGTGGCAGACGCTGATGTTAATCGCGGTAAGCTCTGCTTAAAAGGCATCTTTGAACATGAGCTTTTTGATTCGGATGGTCGAGGGTTGCAACCTAAGATTCGTGAGCAATGGCATCAGCCATGGCAGACGACTAACTGGGACAATGCGCTGGATAAAGTACATGACGAGATTGTACGCATTCAGGAAAAATATGGCCCTGACTCTTTTGCTATCATTTCTACCGGGCAAATGTTGACTGAAGAATTTTATACGTTGGGTAAGCTGACGCGTGGATTGATCGGTACCAATAATTACGATGGCAATACAACCTTATGCATGGCTTCGGCCGTGTCTGGCTAC
>JAUVEN010000094.1 GCA_030594815.1 Gammaproteobacteria bacterium | reverse complement strand
GGTCGGTGACAAATGCATCTCATTCTCATTAAAAATATTCCAAATAAGGTTCTTTAACACAAGGTCTACCTCGTTTTGCCTGACCTATCGCTCTTCCAAGAGTAGCTTCTATTTGTTGACTAAATCGCTCATTACCCAAGGGCATTGAAAATTGAGCTGCTTCACGAATATTATGTATATCCTGATCATCTAATTGATGTTCAAACAAGCTTCGATATGCATATTGTCTTTCAATGGGATTCTGATCTATCTGTAAATATAATGTATGAGGTTTAACCAGTCCAGAATTTTCGCCTTGTGCATTAGTTCGATAACTTGACCAACGATAATCAGCCGGATGTTTAACCATGTTCGCTCTAACTGGGTTTAGTTCAATATATCTCATACACGTAAAAAGATAATTTTCAGCATCAACCAAACTGGCTTTATGCCTACCCTCCCATAACGTACCACTACGACGATATTCATAATTAATATATTAACGCCGACCTAGCGATTGCATAACCTGTGAAATACCCTGTGACTCTTCAGGTGTCATGAGTAAATGAACATGATTAGTGATCAAAATATAAGCATGAACACTAACATGATAACGTTTACACGCGCCTTCTAAACATTCAAGGTAAAATAAATAATCCTGTTCCGCAAAGAAACAAACATCTCTGTTATTTCCTCGCTGAATGACATGACTAGGTATACCGGCAAGGTACATTCGTGGTTTTCTTGGCATAATAAAATCCTTTTCATATAAATCGGCCACATCCTGTGGTTAATAGAAACTTAACACATCAAAAACTAATTGCAAATGATTATCAGTTGTCACCGACCCCTTTTATTTTTGTTATTTATATCATGGAAATCAAAGTGAGCTAAACCGATTAATAGAGACTATGCACGTTTATTTTTAATCTATATTAGAGAATAATGTGCGACCAGAACGAACAAAGTACGTTTAGGGAGTGCTCGATGAAAACCGTAGGGGTTCCTAAGCGCTCTGACCCCACTTATTTATATTGTTAGAAATAGATATGAATAATCTGATCAGCTTAGCTAAGGCTAAGTTTTAAAACTATTAAAATATTTATAAGTATTACCGCCCATTTTTTTGGCGCTTTCAAGTGCCATTGAAGCATACTGGGTAATATCTTCAATAGTGCCTTGCTCAGTGGGATACACACAAATCCCATAACTAATATTTAGAACAACATCTTCATTTTTTATTAAAAACGGAGTACGCATTTCCTCAATAACACGTTGCAGAGCCCGGTCTGCTTCTTCATCGTGTTCAATTAAATTCAGGATTAAACCAAACTCGTTACCACTTAAACGAGCGACGTTATCACTTTCACGAGTTAAATCCGTTAACCTCATTGCAAGATTGCGGATCACCTGATCACCATTTTTATATCCATAATGTTTATTAAGCTCAGATAACTTATCGATATCCAGCTTAATCACCATCATGTATTTTTTTTGTCTTTTAGCCATAGAAATGCCTTGCTCAAGATGTTCCAGAAAGAGTTGATGGTTAGGTAATTGAGTTAAAGGATCGCGCAATTGTAAAACATTTAATACTTCAGAATAGGCAGATAAGTTACCTGGTTCACGCGCACTAAAATTAAAAAACACTAAAATTGAAAGTATAATAAATATCAGACTATAAAATTCAACAGGTAATAAAACATAACCAAGAATTTGTAATAAACTAACAACAGAAACACCAAACAAAACGAAAGAAAGCGTTTTAGAAAACTGGCTTGATTTAAAAAATTTCAATTTTGATAAATTCATTATTCAATTTAACTTATAATAAAAAACAACAATACTTATTTTATGGTAAATAATTTAAATTATTTGTACTTGCGGTAAATGTTCACCCAGAACATGAAAAAGTTCAAAACGATTAACTGGTTTTCCTAAAAACCCATTCGCTCCTACTCGAAGTATAAGAAGAATAAACACCCTATTCACCAAATTCAACACATATTACAGCTCATACAATCTGCATAAATTCTAAAAAACCACCCAAATTTCCAATAAATGGTGTCAGAGATCAATACTCTCTAATATTAGAAACAATTTATCTCTAGCACCTTTACCTATTATTATCTATATTAGAGAATAATGTGTTCTGACCCTGAGGGATCCCCACGAATTTTAAAGTTACCGGTCATTGCGAGGAAACACTTAAAAACAAGTGTTTTTAAGTGTTGACGCGGCAATCTCAAGTTTATAACGCTTAATCATGAGATTGCCGCGGTCATTTTATTCCCTCGCAAAGACAGCTTTTACTCTAGTATCAATGGTTATTTTACTAAGTTGTTGTTTTTGATCGGTTTTTTTATTATTTTCGTGGGGATTCGTCAGGTTCTGACCCCATTTATTACAGTGGTTAAAAAATTACTCTGATCTATTTAATTGCTTTTCACTCTTTAATTGTGCAATAAGTCTATGCAAATCCACAGAATATCCATCAACAGATTCAATACGCTTTATTGATATTAAACTTGTACTACTAAAAGTCGCAACAAAAAATTCTTTATTATGTGTTTCATCAGATTGTTCCCACCTAACAGAAAAACCAGGACCATTACTTGCCAGAATATGATTAAAAGTAGTCAGATCCGTTACATTTTCTACCCCTGCTATTTCTGTTTCTTTAGACCATGTTTTATTATTCGAATTAAATAAAGAATAAACGAGTTTAATTCTACTTTCTTTTTCAATTTCCCAAACGGCAATACCATTGCCATGAATATCAAAGCTAAGCTTAATATTTTGTCGACAAACAAATGCTGAATTATTAACTGCTTGCAGAGTCCGTACAGGATCAGATTGATTACAAGAACGAGTAACAAAGTTTGATGTATTATTTACAGAATTAGTAATTGTGGGACTTGTTGAGTCAGTACCACAGGCGGTTAACAATAATATACTGACAAGAAACATAAATAATTTCAGGTCAAAATTTCTCTTTACGAAACCTGAAAAAAAACACCTTTGCATGAACTTCCCCTGATAATTTTTAATTTTATAAAATGTCAGAAATGAAGTTCATTAAGAAAATAATGACTTTAATTCTGGCAGTCCCGCATTCTTGAGTTTGCACCAAGATCGGTAACTTTGCGCCCTCAGCCTCACGAGTGAGTTAGCCTTTTTCAGAACATTGTTGAAATTAGTTAATAGTCACTAATAACCAAATTCTTAATTTGTAATTACATCTATTTTTATTACTTGAGTAAAAATTACCAAGTATCTTACGAATCCCAATTAGTATCTTAATTATTCGTAAAATTATTATATTTCCGCCAATATAACACACAGCATGTTTACACCCACATTTAATATGTGAACAGCATCACATTTCATACACACGTCAGTAACTAACTAAATCATAGAAATTGAAATTCGCGTTAATTGGATTCAGGACAAATTATTCACTCATATTTCAAACAATTGTGTTCTGAGCCCAATTAGCCTTTGTAGTAACGATGATCTGTGCTTACGCTAAAATCAAATGAGACTTTAGCTAAAGCAGTTAAATGGCTATTTAAAGAAAATTCCAGGATACTGTGCTCTGACCCCATTTATTGGCAGGCTTATCGGATAATGATCTTCAAGAAGTCACAGATATTGATGATGCCATGTTTTATCATAATGGTTTATTTATTGCGGGTGCAGAATCATTTGAAAGCACGATGAAAATGGCATCCATCGCACTTAATGAATAACGATAGGATTAAATTATGGCCGAAGCAGAATTAGTACGCTGTCCAGTATGTGGTATTAAAACAATCCCAGATCATGAAGAGTTAGGGTTTGAAGATAAACTTTGTGACGAGTGTTATGCAAAAATTAATAGTGAAAGTGAATAATTGTATTTAAAGGGCTCTGACCCACTTATTGTTTTTACCCCAGTTTAGCCAATGTTTTAGTCGTTGTTAATATTTGCAAATAAATGGTGTCAGAGATCAATACTCTCTAATATTAGAAACAATTAGTCTCTAACACCTATTGTTTAATATTTGCCGCGATCAATTGTATATCGAAATTTTTTCCAGACGTTTTTCTTTGAATAATTGTTTCTTTTACAACACTATAGTCTGACATGATTTAAAAAGACCTTTCTATTCTTAGGCTATCATTATGGTAATGAGCAAACAAAGACCAAAATCACCTGGTTTGTACCAGCGCTATAAAAGGCTACCTACCAGTAAAAAGGTTATTTTAATTGTATTTATTATATGGTTTGTGCAGGCCTTACCTAAGTGGACGGCAGCTATCACTGCTGATGGTGAACTCTCTGCCAAAATTATGCGAGTTTTTATCACGCCTTTAGAAGATAAAGAATAATGGGTGTTATGAAATAAACCCCATCTGCACCTTTAACTAATATTAGAAACAATGATTTCTGTCCCCGTTTTTTCAATAACAGTTAATTAATCGTGGTCTGTCCCCTATTATTTCTATAGTCTCTTAGCCAATAGAAACCGCCTGCGGACGATGCACTTAATGCAAGTATGATTACAACAATACCCATTAAGGCTAAACTTGAATTTTGTAACGCAGAATACATCATGCCACCGACTGTAATAAATCCCACAGCAAAACAATGAAACCAGACTTTTATATTGGTATGCACATTAGCAATATCTGCTGTGATATACCCACCGATGAACATTACAACCACTAAAATAGGTAAAGCAACTAAATATCTAAATATACCAGAGATGTCTTTTAAAATAGGAAAATCGGTTGCCAGTGCATTATAGCCAATAGCTATAAATACATATGCCAGCTGCAAGATAATAAACACAACGGCAATAAATAAACTACCAACAACAATCGCTTTTATACTTCTCATTGGCTTTACCCAAATTATCTAGATGACTAAGTTTATAATTAATTTAATTAAATGAGGTCTGACCATTTATTTATTAGTTAAAATTAAATCACTCTGACCCCTTTAATATTAACTTGATGCCATATTTTTCGTTGGTAAAAGTGCGAAGTGAATCCGCACATATCTTTGGAATATTGGGTTCCATGGTTAAAACTCCATTAATTTTGGCTGGATTTCATATACGGTTGTCCTAGGCGTTCATTACAACACTACCAGCGTTTTAATGTAGTTTTACTACCAAATGGTAAGAGGTTATTTACAGTTCCTTCGATTTTTCGGGCGCCCAGACCTGAGATTATCGATTAACCTAATTATTAAGATATGGTAAGAAATCGGAAAATTCAAGGAATAATCAATAATTTTTGAGTAATATAAAAATTCAAATTAAAGGGGGCAAGATCACAATTAACTCTAATATTAACGAATAATGTGTTCTGGCCCCGATTATTAATAACTGTACAATAGATAAGTACTGAAAAACTTATGAGCGTAATGATAATGGAAGATATAAAAGGAAATGAAATATTCAGTCTGAAACCATACCAGTTATGGCAATTAAAAGGCCTCATTATGGGCTTTCTTTTAATACTTGCAGTAGTAGTACCACTACATCAAATAATAAATGATAGATCCATATCATTGTACGTACTTTCATCTATATCATTTGTCTGGATAATTATATGGTTAGCAAAAAACAAAATTGGTAAAACAAAAAAAAATAAGCTAGGAATAATTATTTGCGTTTATAGTAATGATCCCCAAACAGATGAGAAAGTGCGTGAAGATTTTGTATCTTCACTCGAAAAATCTTTAACTAAAAATAATATTGGTAATTTTTCTGATATAAAAGTCATTCCGTATCATATTGCCCTTAGATACAACTCACCAGATAAATCCCAAAAACTTCTCTACAAAACAAGAGCTGAATTTATAATTCATGGCATCGTGAGAAAAAGAGATAAAAAACATGTTATGGATCTTACTGCAAATGTACTGCACACACCATTAAATGACGAATCTTCAAAACGATTCCAGTATGACATTTCAGCAGCATGGGCTCATAGATACAGCATTAATAGTGAAGAACATATTATAGAAGGGTTTGAAAAATCATCAGAAATCACTTCTATTTGCTCAAAATATATAATCGCATTAGCTGCGTTTGCATCATACAATTTTAACAATGCAGAAGTTTTATTCATTAAAGTGAGAGAAGAAATTGATTATATAAAATTACCCGATGCAAATTCAAAAATAATAATAAGGACAATAAAACAAAATACAAAGAAGAGACTAAATCAAATATATATATTACAAATGCAATTATATTTAGAGTTATGGAGTGAAACCCATGACACACACAATATTTCAATAATGAATGAAATTTCAAATAAATTATTTGGTGCATATGAAAGAAATGGTCAAGTATTAACTTACAAAGCTATAATAGAAGTCATTTTAACAAATAAATTTAATAAAGCATTAAACTTCCTTTATAAGATTAAAAAGAAGCATAGAGATTCTGTTTGGCATTTAAATGTTGGATTTCTAAATGCTAGTTTAGGTAAAGAAAAAGACTCTATAAATTTATATCAAAAAGCGATAGATATAAACAAAACTAGTCCATTGCCTCTACAGTTAGAGAAAATAGCTGAATTTGAAAACTTCATATGCTGGTACATGAAAGAGAATGACTCACCTCCATTTCTCTTTTATTTATTAGGAATATTAAATGAATATTTCAAAGGTGATGAAGTACAAGCCATAAATGATTATAACGATTTTTTAAAAAACAATACTAAAGGTGATTTAAACCAACTTGTTAAAATAGTAACGAATAAACTTAAAGACCTCTCATAACTTAAAATCTCTTTTAGCTAAAAAATATTGGATATTTATATTTAGCGTTTAAAGAAGTTCGATGCCTTTGAAATCACCACGTCACCAACAAGTTATCTATACACGAAACGTTACTATACTGAATGTATTTATACAGACACAAAAAAAGGAACCCGAAGGTTCCTTTTTATATTTCTTAATATTTAAGAATTACTTTTTCTTCTTCGGCATATAGATATCAGTACATGTACCTTCTGCAACCTCAGTTGCAAAATTAAGTGTTTCTGAAAGTGTTGGATGTGGATGAATTGTCATTGCAATGTCATCCATCTCTGCTCCCATTTCAATAGCTAGTGCTGCTTCAGCAATTAACTCACCTGCATTCTTGCCTAGAATACCTGCGCCAATCATACGATGTGTTTCTGCATCATAAAGCACTTTGGTCAACCCTGTTGTTGCACCAACAGAAAGAGCTCGACCACTTGCGGCCCATGGGAATGCACCCTTCTCGTACGCCACGCCTTCTTCTTTTAATTGATCTTCTGTTTTGCCTACCCATGCGACTTCTGGATCTGTGTAAGCGACTGAAGGAATTACTCGTGCATCAAAGAAACGTTTCATACCAGAAATAACTTCTGCTGCTACTTTAGCTTCATGTGTTGCTTTATGCGCAAGCATTGGCTGGCCTACTACATCACCAATTGCAAAAATATTATCAACATTGGTACGCATCTGGTTATCAACAGTAATAAAGCCATGATCATTCACAACCACACCGGCTTTATCTGCATCAATCAACTTACCATTGGGTGAACGACCAATTGCGACTAATACATTATCAAACGTATCTTCTTCCGGTGCTTTTTTACCTTCAAACTTACAGACGATGCCTTTCTTGCTTGGTGTTAATTCAGTTACTTTGGTATTGGTGAAGATATTTTCATAACGACTCTTCAACGCTCTTTCAAACGGGCGAATTAAATCTTTATCTGCACCTGGAATTAAACCTGGGCTTAATTCTACAACTGTGACGTTTGCACCTAGTGCAGAATAAACAGTTGCCATCTCTAAACCAATAATGCCACCGCCTACAACTAATAAACGTTTTGGAATATTATGCAGTTCAAGTGCGTCAGTTGAATCCCATACTCGCTCATCTTCCCATGGAATAAAGGGTAACTTGGTGACTGATGAACCGGCTGCAATGATACAGTTTTCAAAACCTACAATTGTCTTGGAACCATCTGATGCTTCAACTTCGATTGTGTTTGCCGAGGTGAATTTTCCATAACCATTAACCGTTTTAACTTTACGCTGTTTGGCCATCTGTTGAAGGCCACCGGTTAACTTGCTAATGACACCGTCTTTATGAGCTCGCAACTTGTCAGTATCAATCTTTGGCTTATTAAATTTAACACCAAGTTCTTCTAATTCAGGGGCTTCACTCACGACTTCTGCAATGTGTAATAAAGCCTTAGAAGGAATACAGCCAACGTTTAGGCAAACACCGCCGAGTACATCTTCTTTTTCAATCAAGATAACTTTTTTACCCAAGTCAGCTGCGCGGAAAGCGGCTGTATAACCACCGGGGCCTGAACCTAAAACAACCACCTCAGCCTGCTCATTAACATCACCTGAGAAAGATGCTGCTGCTGGTGCTTCAACTGGTGCAGATGAAGTTTCAGTTGATGCTGTATCTACTTTTTCGGCTTCGGTTTTTGGTGCTTCTTCAGCAGACGCTGCTGCTGACTCACCTTCAACGACAACAGTACAAACCAATGACCCTTGTGAAACCTTATCACCTACAGAAATATCAAACGACTGAACAATACCGCTAACAGGTGATGGAATTTCCATAGTCGCTTTGTCTGTTTCAACCGTAATTAACGAGCCTTCTTCAGCGACCACATCACCTACGGCTACAAGGACCTCAATGACTTCGACGTCATCAAAATCACCCATGTCAGGAACTTTTACTTCTACTGTGCTCATAAAAACACTCCAACTAATTAAGCTCCCTCCCCCATTTCGGGGGAGGGCTGGGGTGGGGGGAAGCATTTTATTGCCCTCCCCCTAGCCCCCTCCCGAAATGGGAGGGGGAACTGATGTTTTTACCCCCTCTAGTTAAGAGAGGGGGAATATAATTACTTTAAATTTTTTACAATAACTTCAAGTACCGAATCAATTTCGTTCAATACCTGATTATTCCAAAACCTTAATACTTTAAAATTTTGGTTCTTCAGCCATTCATCACGTTGTGAATCGTAGCCAACATTATCCATATGCTGCCCACCATCCACTTCAATAATTAAACGTTTGTCTAAACAAATAAAATCAACAATGTAGTTTCCAAGTACAAATTGCCTTCGAAATTTATTACCGTGTATTTGTTTACTTCTCAATTTCTGCCAGAGTTTTTGCTCTGCGTCTGTAAGATTTTTTCTAAGGTCACGTGACCTTTCTTTTAACTGCTTATTCATAAAATCCTTCCTTGGATTTTTATCCCCTTCCCCATTTCGGGGGAGGGTTAGGGTGGGGGAGTTTTTATTACCCTCCCCCTAGCCCCCTCCCGTTAAGGGAGGGGGAATTAAATCATGACTACAGTAGTAAACGACGCGCATCTGCTAAAAGCTGACTGATGTATGTAACAAAACGAGCACCATCTGCACCATCAACTACACGGTGGTCATACGATAGAGACAGAGGACACATAAGCTTTGGCTCAAACTCTGAACCGTTCCACACTGGTTTCATATCTGCTTTAGACACACCCAGAATGGCAACCTCTGGCGCATTAACTATCGGTGTGAACTTAGTACCACCGATACCACCTAAACTAGAAATCGACATACAACCACCTTGCATATCCGATGGCTTTAATTTCTTCTCACGTGCTTTTACAGAAATTTCACGTAGCTCGATAGAAATATCAACAATCGATTTTTTATCTACATCACGTACAACGGGGACGACTAATCCATCCGGTGTATCGACGGCAACACCAACATGAAAATAGTTTTTCATGATCAGGTTTTCGCCTGTAGCATCCAGTGAAGAATTAAATCGAGGATATTTCTTAAGACCAGCAGCCACTGCCTTCATAATGAAAGAAAGCAAAGTGAATTTAACACCTTCTTTCTCATATTCTTTATTTGACTGCTTACGGAATGCTTCCAGTGAAGTAATGTCAGCTTCATCAAACTGCGTCACATGGGGGATCGTCACCCAGTTACGATGCAGGAATTTACCAGTAAGTTTATTAATCTTACTCAGCGGCTGAGTTTCAATCTCACCCCACTTACTAAAATCAATTTCTGGCATTGGCTC
>JAUVEN010000150.1 GCA_030594815.1 Gammaproteobacteria bacterium | reverse complement strand
TGTTGACTCACTCATGATGCCAAGCACAATCTCTACGACAAACATAAATGCATTTATACTCAGCAGGATTATTAATACCCGGCTTTCTTCACGATTCTTAATTTCTATTCCACATCCGCAATCTGTCATTTTTCTTTCTTCTGTGTTGTTTTCATAACCCCGACTCGCAGCAGAAATGCTATCAGTTCTTTGATGTGTTCTTCAATCTTATCGATAGATTCATGATCCGCACCCTCTATCAAAAGCAGCTCTATAGAATTTTTATTGCACTGGTCACGAATGGCTAAAGCATCCGACATAGGTATGGTCTTATCAGCCGTACCATGAACCAGCAAAACCGGGCACTTAAGCAAACAAGTTGTATGCATCGGGGCAATGGCCTCGTAGCGGTGACCAATAATCCGCTCTACATAATGCAGCACGCCTTTAACAAACAACTTAGGCAATGGAAACCGTGCCAAATAACGGCGCATCATCCATTCGGGATGGGCAAATGTTGCCAGGCTGATCACTGCGGCAACATCATCTCGCCTGGAGGCTTCAAGCAGTACCGCTGCCGCGCCGACGGAGTGACCCAGCAACACAAGCTGATCATTTTGCAGATTTCCCTGACGCTTGATCCAGTTGATCGCTTCAGATACATCTTCGGCAAAGCGTGGCATCGAGGAGAAATTATCGTCATCACTGCGCCCATGATTACGTGCATCCAGCAAAAGCACATTCATCCCGGCGTGATATAAATGCACGGCCAGTGGCAACATCAACTCTGCATTCGACCCCCATCCATGCATGAGAATGATAGTGGGTGCCATAACTTTATCCGCGGTCGTTGCTGGCAACCACCATGCAAAAAGCCGCTTGCCACGTTTGGTTGGAATATTAATGTCTTGATAGCTTATGCCAAAATCAGCAGGGCTTCCCTGTTCGATGAGTCTTGGGGCACGAAATCCAATATGGATGGCCTTGTGAATAGCAAAGAGCGCAGCGGCTATTGCCAATATTAAGATGAAGGTAACATTCATGTATTAATGGGGTTGGTGACAAACGTTAATACTAATGATTTTAATTTGTTACCGGCTCCTTTTATTTGAATGGTTGGTTATATTTTTGTATTTACAGGCGTATCTATTAAATTTAATAACTGTTCGCTTCGCCAAACTCTAATAATATTAATAGCGTGTTCTTCTTTTAAATAAACTATACGAAAAGGAGAGTGGATTAATTCACGAATATTTTTTTCGTTGAATTCGGGTACTTTTCGACCTATATCGGGGTTGTCTATTAATGTTTCAATATGTGTAAATATATCAACAATAAACTCCTCACCTATTTGAGGGACACCTTCTTCAGCGTAGTATTTTTTTATTGCTTCTAAATCGTTAAATGCAGAATCAGATATTGATATTTTCAAATGTTGATACCAAGTTTTTTCCTGGCGTCATTGATGCTTTGCACTTTGCCTTCTTTTATTTCCATTAAGCCTTGCGCAATGGCTTTTATAAAAGCACGCTCTTCTTCAATTTGTTCATATTCCTCTAAGCCTTGCATAACGGCAACACCACGGCCTCTGCTTGTAAGTAATATGGGGCGATGAGAGTCTTTAGCTCGATTTACAATTTTCCCCGGATTTATTTTGAGCTCAGATAAAGGGATGATATCTTGAGAAAATCGTGTTTTCATTGAACCGTACTCTTTTTAGGTGCTGTTAACTGGTGCTAATTATAGCACTTGTTAACTGGAGATCAATGTATCAAAGTCCAGACTCCGTTGATTCTTATCCGGGGTCGTTGCTGGCAACCACCATGTGAATAGCAAAGAGTACAGCGACGATTGCTAATATTAACATTCATGTATTAATGGGAAGGGTGACAAACGCTAATACTAATGATTTTAATTTGTTACCGGCTCTTTTTCTTCAAATGAAATTTAGTTCTTTAATATTAACAAATATTTATCCGTTAAACCGGGGGAGGTTCACACCATCCCCTTTAATGATTATGTGAACTAATCGAGCGACAAATTTCCCTGTTTTTACTACATTTAGCGCTTGTAACATGCAACTGGTAAGCAGTTATGAACACAATGCAGACAATACTTGTGATTAATTCCAAAGGTGGCAGTGGCAAGACCACGCTGACAACCAACCTTGCGAGTTATTTTGTTAACAAGGGGCACAAGACAGCAATCCTTGATTACGATCCACAGGGTTCGAGCTTACAGTGGTTGAAAGTCAGGCCTCCGCATCAACCAGCCATCCATGGTGCTAACGCCGCCCCCAGTAAAAAGCGCACTCATCTTCGCAGTATCGCGATGGCGATTCCACCAGATACCGAATACCTTATCATTGATGCCCCGGCGGGTGTAGAGGGAATTCTGTTACAGGAAATGGTACGTAAATCCAATTTCATCCTGATACCTGTCGCACCTTCAGCCATTGACATTCATGCCTCAGCAGACTTCATCAAACAACTTCTTTTAGTCGGAGGCATCCGTTCCAGCAATGTAAAAACCGGTATTGTCGCCAACAAGGTACGCAATACGATGCCTGTTTATGAACCCATGGAACGATTCCTGAACACGCTAAAACTTCCCTTCCTGACAAAACTGTCTGATGCAGATAATTATATTTTTGCTGCAGAACAAGGATTGGGAGTCTATGAAATGGATGAACATGATATCAGTAAGGAACGTGATGAACTCAAACCCATTATTGATTGGCTAACGGGTAACGAACAACAGCCTGCTAAACCTGACACAGATAAACGCAACGTTGTCTATATTGATACCATGCGTCTACATCTTAGCAAAGACAATAACTATTCAACGAAAAGTAATTAAGGGCTTTGAAGATATTTGGGGACAGAGCAAAAACTCTTCGCCGTTTCAAACTTACATTCATTAAATAATTTTTACTCTGGCTCCAAATATCTTGTTTTAAGAATTTAAACGAGATGTAACTTTTTTTATAACTTTTTCAGGTGGTATTACACCCGTTTTGCTTAAAATAACTCCGCAAGAAGTTCCTTCGGCAACAACTCTTTCACCTACGATAAAGGTATGTAGCATTTTAAATGATTTTTCATCCCAGCCAGTTACTTCCATTTTTATAGTGTATTTTTGAAAGAGCTTTAAACCTTTTTTATATTTCATTGTATGTTCAGATATAACGGGAATCCATTTTTCTTTTATCATTGTTTTAGCCAAACCAGTTCGAATAAACATATCGACTCTTGTTAAGTCGCATATTGTTAAATACCTGCCATTGTTCATATGTAAATTTATATCAATGTCGTTGGGTAGAACTCTAAGGCGTAAAGAGTTTTTTGGTTTTTCAATAGGTAGTCTCTCCTTGAAAAATGATTTTATTAATAACTCCATCATTCTAAATATTAAATTCATAACAATCTCCTTATTGTTGTTTTAGATATTTGGGGCCAGAGTAAAAACTCTTCGCTGTTTCAAACTTACATTCATTAAATAAATTTTACTCTGCCCCAAATATTGATTAGTTTATTTACCAATATTTCTAATTCCAGTTAGCTTGCCTTTACCAATTTCTTGTATGTACATTGACCTTGGTTGAGGGGAAGTCGTTGAATATAGAACTACATGTGTTTTTGTGATTTGAATACCATAAATCCCCGACTTTATGTACACGCCGCCGGGATAGCGACCGGAAGTAGTATGCCAACCAGAGCTATGTTCACGTAACCACTCATTGAGATTTGTATACTCCTTATCTTTTGCAGTAAGACGTATTTTTTGCTTACTGTCGTTGCTAAGATATACAGTCACTTCGGGTTCCAGCTGAATATCCAGTGATTTACTACAACTCACTAATGCCAATACTGACAATATAATAAATATTTTTTTCATATAATTACTCATAACTGTGGTTTAGACGGCTCGCCGCCTAATTAATTATTGTTTTTCCAAGATGCGCTTTATTTACTTTAATATCAAGTGGTTATTATTTTTTAACTGTTCTTTATTTTAATTAAATACGGATCGAGATAGAAACAAGAGGGGCATCTTTTTACTCTAATATTAAT
>JAUVEN010000011.1 GCA_030594815.1 Gammaproteobacteria bacterium | reverse complement strand
CGAAGCGGTTTCATATGGAAAAGGCGATATCATTGCTGATTTTGGTGAAATTGGTGATGCGCTTTTCTTCGTTATCGAGGGTGTAACGGGGCTTTTTCATGATAACCAGGGCAAAGAAGTTGAAATTGGCGAATTAGAAGCTGGCGAACTGATGGGATCCATGTCCTTTTTTGACAACCAGCCACGTTCTGCCCGAATCCGCGCCATGAGTAAAAATACTCGTCTTTTGCGCATCTCAAAAGTGATGTATAACCGCTTACGCGTCGAGCACCCTTATATCTCTGTACTGTTACTCGAGCAGGCGATTATGAGTCTTGATCACCTGTTTCGTGGTGTAAGCATGGATATCGCAAGCTTTAACCAATATATGTATGGTGGAATTATGCGCTAACCTCATTACCTTATAAATACATATAAAAAAGCCCCGCTCATTTAAATGAGCGGGGCTTTTTTATATTCTCAACTTGAGCTTTAGTTATAGCTCGCCATAAGAATGTAATCCGGCAAGGAACATGTTCACGCCAAGGAAAGCAAATAAGGTCACAAATAAGCCAATGACCGCCCACCACGCTAATGGAGTGCCACGTAAGCCTTTCATCAGACGCATGTGTAACCAAGCCGCGTAGTTTAACCAAACAATCAGAGCCCAGGTTTCTTTAGGATCCCAGGACCAGTAACCACCCCAGGCCTCTGCTGCCCACATTGCACCTAATACGGTTGCGATGGTAAAGAAAGCAAAACCCAAAGCAATGGATTTATGCATGACATCATCCATCATATCGAGAGAGGGTAAACGTAAAGCAACCAGCCCTTGTGGATTTCTTTTTAACGCAGCATCTTTAATGATGTACGCCACACCGATCATCGCGGCCAGGGCAAATGCCCCATAACCAACGAAGTTCGCCGGTACATGAATCTTCATCCAGTAACTTTGTAACGCAGGTACTAAAGGTTTAATTTCAGATGCATCTTTTTCAAAGTGATACCACAATAAAAAAGCAACCGCAGCAGTAATCACTAATAATACAAAAGCGCCTAATGAACGTGTCTCATATAATTTTTCATAATAGAGATAAATCAGTGCGGTAATAATCGCAAACAATATAAAAACTTCATACAAATTACTCACTGGAATATGGCCAATATCAATGCCATGTAAATATGTTTCACGCCAGCGAACCAATAAACCAATAAAGCCCATCGCTGTGGCAGCCCATGTCATTGCCGTAGCCACTTTGCCAGTGAATTCATTTGCAGAAAATAATTCAATAAAATAAGCAACTGTTGCCATTACAAATAATGCACTCATCCACATGGTTGCAGATTGTGCAGAGAATAAAAATTTCAAAAAGAAATTGTTCTCAGCTGCCGCTAAATCTGTGCCATATAAATTAATTGCAAACAGACTAATAAGGGCTACGTAAAACATTAACGCGCGAGCAGGTTTCCATATCCAGCCAATAGCAATAAATGAAATCGCAGTACCGAATAAAATACCTACTTCATAGCTATCCATAAGATGAGAATATTTTTGGAAAGCGTAAATACTACCAACAACTAAAAGTGCAGCAAAAACCCAGTCAAAAACATTTAACTGTTTAAAAAATGACGGCTGTATTTCATTGTTCATAAATTCATTTGTAACTGACATTTATATCACCTTACTTTGTTCTTACTGTGCGCTTGTTTTACCTTAATTAATATTAAGATGTAAACTCTTCTACTTTACTTGCAAGTTTTTTAAATTCTTCAGCAAAATCACGTTGGTTTCTATTTCCTGATCCCGCAAAAGTAATTACTAATTTTTCGCCTTCAGGTTTTACTATAAGCCATACACGCTGGTATGAAATATAAAACATCATAAAGATGCCAACAATTAACATTAAACAACCCAGGTAAAAAATATTTTGTCCCGGATGCCGGGTTATCTGAATACCCGATGATTCACGATGTTTAAACTCAGCCAACTGGAAATATACCGGTGAACCATACGCGCCTATTCCGGCAAGTGCAGTAATAGCATCTTCAAAGAAAAAGCTATCTTCAGCACTCACGCCTTCTTTCGTAGCTATACCTTCCTTCTTTAATAAGACAAGATACGTGTTTTGTAAAAGGTTGTGCAAAATTTTAACATAAGCTTGCGCTACATTAACCTGTCGATCTTTAGGGACTTTCTTTAAAATATCTTCATCAATTGCAGCATAGCCGCCTTGATTGAACAAAGTTAATAAATTCATCATAGACGTAACGACATCTTTTTGTAATTTTTTATCAACTTTACTCACTTCTCTCATTGCCGATTTAACACTTGCTTCTGCTATGCGCCTGACTTTGACCGCGTCATTTAATAAAGCATGAAATGTCATAAAACGATCTAAACCATCATTTTTATCTACCGGTATGTGCAGGTAACGGAAAGACTCTGCCACAGAACCACGCATTCCGGTAAGGTAAAAACGGCGTTCATTTTGTGTTACCGGTAACATGTAATTGTGATATTCCTTAGCGGCACCACTTGCATCACGCATTTTAAAAGTAAAACTTGGGCCAAAGTTTTTAAAACGCTTACCTGTCTCCGCCTTTTCTTCTTTTGAGTTTGGAAATATATTGAACATCTTGAAATCATCTACTTCAAGCGTATATTTTCCCGCCAGTGTATCCAGGCTACGCTTTCCATTAACAGCAACTTTGACTTCGAGAGTTTGAATCTTTTTACTATTAAACGGCCAGGCGAGTAACGAAAGGTTTGATCCACCATCGCCAAAGCTTGCCTGGTACAGCGCGTAGCCACGATAGATAAGAGGATGGTTTACCGAAATAGTTTGCACTAGTGGTTCTTCAAGTTGATCATCATGAATAATCAGATCACTTTCAAATGATTTTGGCATACCTGATGCGTAATGCTCGATACGAAAATCTTTTAGCTCAATAGCAAATGGAAGTTCCTGAACCAGATAGCCATCACGTATATTTAAAAAAACGAGGTTACTTGATGATCCTTCTGGCAAAGAAATTGAACCACGAAAAGAAAGAGATTCATCGGGTTTTAATCGTGCAGTTGCAGGTACCTGATCCGCTCGAATATCCCTGGTTTCAGGAATAATGCGGCCAGTCCATTCTTTAATGGTTAAACCAAAACCACCATCGAGAAAACTGCCAATACAAAGCACAACAATACCAACATGAGTGAAAATATAACCAGAACGATTCCAGGCACCTTTCATACCTGCAATGACTTTGTGATTTTCATGTTCTTTGATGCGAACACGGAAGCCTTTAAGCTTTAAAAAATACTGGAGATTCTTTTCTACTTCTTCTGAATTTTTATCTGTTGTCCATGACTGGCTGTTACTCATTAAACGTAATGATTTTTCTTTTACGTTTAATCTGAACTGTTTCATATCTCGCAACATAACCGGTGCATTGCGATAAATACAAACACTGGTGCTTAGTACCAGAAACACCAGCAAACCAAGAAACCAGAGTGCACCATAAATATTATATAAGCCTATGCTTTGAAAAACTTCATGCCAGAAAGGTCCAAACTTAATAATGTAATCATTGTAAGGCTGGTTTTGTTGTAACACTGTTCCAATAACGGAAGCAAAGGCAATTGCAACCAATATTGTAATAGCCAGATTCATTGAACCAAAAAACTCAAGAACAATACTTAATCGGGAATGTTTTTTATTTACTTTATTCACAGAATTTTTTTACAACTTTATATATAGAACTAATAAAAGAGCGAACATAAAAAAAGGCGGTAATTAGCCGCCCTTTTTTTATTACTTCTTCATTCTAAATTAACTCATTCAGAGTTAATAATAAAACGACTTAATGCAAACCAGAAATGTATGAAGCAACAGCCTTAATTTCTTTGTCACTCATTTTTTCTGCAATGTTACGCATCATGCTATTCATATCATTGCTACGCGTACCAGAGCGAAAATCTTTCATTGCTTTTTCAACATAAGGTGCATGCTGACCGCTTAAGCCAGGAAAGTTCGCTGCTGGATTACCGGCACCGGTAGGTCCATGACATGCAATACACGCAGCGATACCTTTCTTTTTGTTACCACCACGATAAAGTTTTGCACCTGCTGACGCTAATTTTTCATCTGCTGCACCTTGTGAGCCAGTTTGCTTCGCAAAGTATGCACTAAGATCAGCCATATCTTGCTCACTTAAGCCTGTTGCCTGTGAACTCATTAAAGGATCATTACGTTTTTTGCCTTTAAAATCCGCTAATTGCTTAGCGATGTATGATGCATGCTGACCAGCAATCTTAGGCCACGTTGGATTAGCACTATTACCATCAGCACCATGACAACCTGCGCAAACACCCGATTTAGCTTTACCCGCTTTTGCATTACCTTCAGCTGCACTAACACCTGTTGATGCAACTGTCATAGACAGAGCAACAACAGTAATTAAAGTTTTATAAATCATAAAATATTAACTGCCTTTAAAATTATTTAGATGCGTCAACCATATACTTAACAATCGATTTAACCTGAGCATCAGTTAAGTTTACACGACCACCTTTTGCCATCATCGCTGTACCCGGTATACCTTTAATTGCACTGTTATCTAATACCGCCATGCCTTTTGCAATACGTGCTTTCCATGCTGCTTTGTCACCTACTTTTGGAGCACCTGCTGCACCAGAGGCATGACAAGCTGCACAACCATTTTTACGGTACTGACCAATATCAGCTTGTGCTGTTGATACCATTCCAAATAAAGCTACTGCTGCGATTGAAACTGAAACTAATTTTTTCACTTTAAAACTCCTACTCTTAATTCAAAATTTTTATATTTAATTCTGTACACATGTTCTGTTTATGACATGCTAAAATGACTTTCATTCAAAAATCATCTGAAATAATGAGTCGCATTATATACGTAATCTGCAGGACTGCGCCTAAATTCTAATTATTATACCCCAGAGCATACTTATCTCATAACCGGTAATGAAAAATTGACTAAAACACGCAACAATCCAGCACGCTACAATATCGCCCAATTTGACAAAAGCGTACCAAAACCCGAACAAGCACCCGATGATATTGGTCGTGAAGTCGCCTTTGCCGGGCGCTCTAATGCGGGTAAATCCAGTGCACTGAATCGTATCACTTGCCAGAAATCACTCGCACGCATCAGTAAAACCCCCGGTCGCACCCAACATTTGGTCTTTTTCCGTCTGGATGATGAACGCCGTCTTGTTGATTTACCCGGTTATGGCTTCGCCAAAGTACCCGACCGAGTAAAGCAAGAATGGGCCCTGTCCTTGGAAAAATATCTCCAAGAACGTCAATCATTACAAGGACTTATCCTATTAATGGACGTTAGACACCCACTCACCGACTTTGATCAGAAAATGCTCGAATGGTGCCTACATTCCAATATGCCAGTGCATATCCTGCTCACCAAAGCCGACAAACTCAAGCGCGGCGCCGCACAAAATGTCCTGCTCTCGGTTAAACGTGACCTCGCCGAGCTTGCAAACGTCAGCATTCAGCTCTTCTCCTCCTTAAAAGGCACCGGTCTGGAAGAAGCTCAAGCCGTACTCGATAATTGGTTAGATTTTCCAGCCAAGTAAACCCTAAAAACGTGGATTCCGACTCGTTTGTACCCGAAGGGTGAAGATCACGCCTGAATAACGAGTCCTTCTATACAAGATTTACCACAAAAACCTGAAGCATCCTGAGGGTCTGAATTTACAACACCAAAATTTAAGCATTAATCACCCCTCCCTAACCCTCCCCTTGAAGGGGAGGGGATAAAACCACCTTTTAAACATAATTTTCTGAAACGTCCTGTGAGCTTGAAGTTCAAAGCATTTGTTGTACGAAAAGAGGGACGAGCCCATGGACGGGCGAAGGTAGAACAACGCAGGAGCAGGTTAGGGTAATACTGACGAAACGCGAAGCACGTTCATTAAGTACCGCAATTTATTTGAAAATTATCAGCTGAGAAAGCCTGTGCGCTTAAAGATCAAGGCACAAATTTGTACGAAAAATAGGAGCTTGCCCCTGCCTGCAAGTGATTATTTTAAGTGAATATTAACTCTCAAAATCACCTTTTAAACTCAATTTTCTGAAATGTCCTGTGAGCTTAAAGTTCAAGGCATAAATTTGTACGAAAAGAGGGAGCTTACTCAAGTAAATGACCGATTTTCGTGAATTTATAACGCCGAAATTTAAGCTCACAGGACATTTCAGGGGCAAAAAAAAACCCCGGAATTAGGGGTTGGGATAGGGAAGAGTAGAAGAATACTTTTTCTTCATATTCCGGGGCAAAGTAGTTTGTCTGGTATTGGGGACCAAACGCTCCATATCGCTAAGGGATTAAAAGCAATATCAAGTAATATAACTATAGGCAAGACACCTCTGACTTTAAAGCCGGCCTTTGTGAAACTTTGTAAACAAAAAAAACCCCGGAACGATTGGGGTTAAACGTCCGGGGCAATCATATCGTCCAATAAGGGAAGAATCGGACGAACATCCTCACATACGGGGAAGAGTGTGAGAAGAGTGCATGTGCACCACACATATGACGTTATATCGTTCAAAAAGTTTCAAAAAAAGATGAGAAAATCAGACTATTTCTGACTAATAAATGAATTAAAAAATGTGGCGATGAAAAGGATCTTTATTAGATGTAAATAAAGATTTGTCAGGCCTTTAATAAAGACCCGACAAATGGATAAGCTTATAACTCAGTAAAATATAAACGATTAAATATTTCAGTCGCTGTTGCAGTTAAATCTTCTTCTGACGTTCCTGGTGCATAACTCTTGGATAACGCTATATATACACCTGCATTTGCATTATCTGGATGACGACAGGTAAAACTCACCACTTCCAGGGTTAATACTTCAGCACTTTTAGATTTACGTTTTTCCTTACTGTTGTACTGCACACAAATTTGATTGTCACCGGTAAAAAATACTGCATTTTGTTCAAAAACTTTAGCGTTTTGCATACTCGACGTCATACGATTTTCAATAAATTCTAAAAACTGATTATCATCTTCAAATGTTGGCAAATTAACAACCAGTGTCTGAATTGTGTATCTATCCACACCATTCTCAGCCTGCTTGCTTAACAGCACTTTATAGTCACCCACTTTAACAACTGACCAGCCCTCATCTTCAGGCAACGACAATAAAAAACCTTTTTGCATTAAATCGGTTCTTGCTGAAGCGCTATCATCAACATCCTGTTTTTTTGCGCTTGAACAAGCAATAACGAATAATGCTGTGCTGAGCAGTAATAATATATTTTTAAATTGCATATTAATTATCCCAAAATGATGCTGTTTAGTTTATTGTAAAGCTGTTTTTCAAACATACTCTGTTGACTAGCTTATTACTTTTTACACGCTTTTTCTATTTTTTTGCTATTAGATAAAACATTTACCAAATATAAAAAATAGCACTTCCACGGAACACGGCTCTTTTAACAGGAAACACCCATATATGCCTATTTTAGCCTAAATCTATCCATGCGTTCTTTTGAAGAAGGATGAGTTGAAAAATAGTCCATTGTACTTTTATCATCCTCATTATTTTCATCTTTACTCAATTTTACAGCATCGTTTATACACTTAATTGCCTTAACCTTCTGATTAACACTACCATTTATGGCTTCCATACAAACAGTGTATTCTGGCATATAACTCGCTTCCAATTTCTCCATCATAGTCGCAAAGTTATTAGGATTGATCTTATGTTTAAGCATGTACTCTAATGAATAGCTATCCGCCTCTGTTTCCATGTCCTGTGAAAAACCCGATTCAACCAGCATGACCGGGATTGCAGTAATAATAGAACTGCTTGTTGATACATCACCGGTGATCACCATTACAAACATGGCCAGACTAAATTGCTGAATAGTTGCCCGAAGACTGTGGTGTCTTTTCAGGTGACCAATTTCATGCAACATAATGGATACTATTTCTGAATCATGCTCAGCAAGGTTAATCAGCTCATCGGTAAAAACAATGGTGCCATCAGGTAGAGCAAAAGCATTTGCTCTAATTTTCCCGCCTAATCTAAATTTCAACTGGTAGTTTTTACTGCCTTCTATATTTTTTAATAAGCCATTAAATAGTGCAGTTAATTCCTTTTGTCTTTTTTCAGTTAATTTGCTTTCAGAAAAGAATCCTTTATCCATTGCATCCAGCACACCTTGTCCCATGTATTGCGATGCTTCATCAGGTAAAAGTTCTGCAATTTGTTTACTAAAAGCGGGAATACCATATTGAATAAACAGCCAGCCAAAGATAATGACCGTTGCTACTGTAAAAAGAACAAAGGATTTGGCACTTTCAAGCTTATGCGCTAAACCATGAAGTGGATCATTCGCTAACTTTTCGACCATTTCATCAATGGACGCATTATCGAGTGTTTCAAATTGTGCGCCATCCGGGAAATTTAAATAACGTGGCGTGTTGCCTATGCGAGAAGAAATATTGATGTCATTAAAACTAATTTCATCAATATCAAGCTCGTTAAAGCCAACCAGACCATCTTCTTTATAATAAAGCGAGACATCTTTTTTAGCAGATGTCTCGCCGTTAAAGTAACTGCCTTTAATCATTTTTCAAAACCAGCCTTAGAAGCCCAGATCCAGATCAAACATTTCACCCATCTCTTCACCAAGAGCTGACTGATGATCCGCTTGTACGGCTGTGAACTGACTTAAATCTCCCGCTACATCTACCGAGGTAACCGAAGCACGGTATCTTGCTGTTCGGATTTTAGCCCATGGCATGAGTAAGCCAAGAGTTAATAACATGCCCAGTGTATTGGTTAAATACAAATACATCATATAACCGGTTTTAAGTTCTGACTTGGTTTTATGCCCGGCAATATCAATATTGTTGTACAACAAATTAGTACGTTTAGTGGCCATATAAGCAAATATCCATAAATAAAAAGGCACGATAACAACAAACATCAAAATAGGCATATATTGCATTATTGCAGAAGGCTCTGCTGATTCAGATTTAAATAATGGAATTATAAATGCGGCACCAAACCCAAGAAGAGCAGAGAAAGCAATTAAAATTAAAACCATTTTTAGATAAAGCCAATAATAATTTTTAGTACTTGCTGAAAAAGAAAAACCTGCATCACCATATTTAGCATGTTTTACTTTAAAATTTGTAATCATGTATTCCCACCAGGGTGCCATTAACATGATTAGCCCTAATAAAACAAAAACAAATATCGGGAATGTTGGTTCAGCGCCTGCGCTGTTTTCTACCGATTCCTGAAACTGACTAATCACAAAAATATAAGCACTCATAACAACAACAGGAATGGCAAATATTTTATACACACCTGAAAAATTCTTATCAAAATTAAAGCGTACATTTCGGTAAACAGAATTTTTTAATCTAAACGCCATCGACAAGACCAAAAAGGCCGGTACTAACAACATCAGAACAAAAAATGCGCCGGCACCAAGAATTGGACTCACATTTGAGACTGCAAAATAAATAACAAAAAGAATAAAAGCAATGATTCGTCCTTTAAGAATTTGTTTTGGATTTGCGGTATAGCGAAATGACGTGCTATCAAGCAATGTATTACCATAAAAATACTGGTTTGTTCTCACTTTAGCCCAGGCAGAATAAATACCCAGCGTTAGAATTGTTAACGCGACATTGACTATCCATATAGCAAAAAACTCACCCGATTTACCGGTAAATTCAAATGGTTTGTTAATTATATTAGTTCCGTTTTCTGTGTTTGTGCTTTCCATAACTACCCCTTTTTTCCTTTTACGTTTTTATAATTTTTTTAAGTAATACAGTTTAATGACGACCACCTGTGCGTCGTGGGGGTGCATCATCATATCTTTTTATTGGCGGCCCATAAACAAGATTTTTAAATGGCCATAAAATCCATGAACGGGGTATTGTTTTAGGTGAAACTTTAAATAATAAATGTAAAACATAGGCTGCCCCAACAACCGGAACAAGCCAAATAATTAATGTCTGAGCAATTTTTTGATACTGGGTCAAACTTTTATCGTAATAAATAACAATTAAAGCCAATATATTAAAATAAATAGTATAAGCAAAGAATACCCATAAGAAGATTACTACTGCATCTAACAAATTTTATCCCTCTAAATTAATGTGCCTCATCCCAATTATTACCAATACCTACATCAACAACCAAGGGTACGGATAACTCGGCAGCTTGTTCCATTTTATTTGTTATCAATTTTATTGCATCGTCAACTTGCGATTCTTTTATTTCAAATATTAATTCATCATGCACTTGCATGATCATACGCATATCAAATTTACCCGTTTGAATGTCTTTATCCAAGCTTATCATTGCACGTTTAATAATATCTGCAGCTGTACCTTGCATAGGTGCATTTATCGCGGTGCGTTCTGCATACTGCCTGCGCATACCATTTTTGGCATTAATCTCATGTAGATATAAACGTCGACCAAAAACCGTTTCGACATAACCATCTTCCCTGGCTTTTTCTTTTGTTTGTTCCATATACTCTTTAACGCCGGGATAACGTTTAAAATAAAGGTCAACATATTCCTGCGCTTCTGGCCGAGTGATATCCAGTTGCTTGGCTAAACCAAAAGCAGACATACCATAAATTAAACCAAAATTGATTGCCTTAGCCGAACGACGTTGATCTTTTGTTACCTCATCGGTACTAACACCAAAGACTTCAGCTGCTGTTGCACTGTGCACGTCCAACCCTTTGGAGAATGCATCAAGTAACCCTTTATCACCCGATAAATGCGCCATAATTCGTAATTCGATTTGCGAGTAATCCGCCGCCACCATTTTATAGCCCGGCGCTGCCACAAAAGCCTGTCGAATACGTCGACCCTCTTCTGTTCGAACCGGGATATTTTGTAAATTTGGATCAGAAGAAGATAATCGACCTGTTGCCGCAACAGCCTGATGATAGGAGGTATGTACCCGACCGGTAGTCGGCTCAACCTGTTGTGGTAATTTATCGGTATAGGTTGATTTCAGCTTACTTAAACTACGATATTCTAAAATTAACTTGGGCAAAGGATAATCATGTGCCAGCTCTTGCAATACAGACTCTGCGGTTGATGGTTGCCCTTTTGGTGTTTTTGAAATTATGGGTAATTCTAATTTTTCAAATAAAATTACCTGTAACTGTTTTGGTGAACCAATATTAAATTCTTCACCCGCAATTTCATAAATGCCTAACTCAAGTTCTTTTAAACGCTGAGTAATTTGTTTGCTTTGTTTAGCCAGCATAATGACATCAAGCAAAACACCATTACGTTCCATACGAGAGAGTACTGGCAATAAAGGTAATTCCATTTCCTGATAGATATGTTGTAGTGATTTTATTTCTTCTAACTGTGGCCATAAAACATTATGCAAACGTAACGTAATGTCTGCATCTTCTGCTGCATAAGGCGCTGCCGTTTCTACTTCAACATGATTAAAGGTAATTTGCTTGGCACCTTTACCCGCAACATCTTCATAATGAATGGTGCTATAACTTAAGTGTCGAACTGCTAAGTCATCCATACCATGGCGCAACGTGCTATCCAACACATAAGAAGCCAACATGGTATCGTGCTGTATACCTTGCAGTTGAATGTCATAGTTACCTAGTACATTCATATCATATTTTAAATTCTGTCCTAACTTACATACTTTTTCATCTTCTAATAATGGTTTGAACTTTTCTAAAACCATTGCACGATCAAGTTGCTTTGGAGCATCTAAATAGTCATGCCCTACAGGTACATACGCGGCTTCACCTTCTTTAACAGAAAAAGATAAACCAACAATTTCAGCTTGCATATAATCAAGACTGGTTGTTTCCAAATCAAAACTAAAACAATCCGCCTTTTTTAGTTTCTTTAACCACGTATCTAATTCTTTCTCGGTAAAAACAGTTTCATATTTTGCGGTTATTTCTTTGGCTACAGTAGACGCTTTATTTGTTGTTGAGTTGTTACTGCTAGTACTACCACCTGCATTTGCTTCGGCCAGCCATGTTTTAAATTCGAAATGACCGAACAGCTCACTTAATTTTCCATTGTCTGGTTTTTGCCGTTGTAAAGTTTCCGGATTCTCTTCTAATTCAACATCACATTTAATGGTTACCAGATCACGGGAGAGTGGTAGTTCACTCATGAAATTACGTAAGTTTTCACCTACCTTACCTTTTATTTCTTCAGCATTTTGCATGACGCCATCAAGCGAATCATAAAGCCCTAACCATTTAACCGCTGTTTTTGGTCCAACCTTTGGCACTCCAGGCACGTTATCAACGGTGTCGCCAATAAGTGCGAGATAATCAATAATACGTTCAGGTGGAACACCAAACTTTTCTTTTACTCCTTCGATATCCATATGAACGTCGGTCATGGTATTAACCAGGCTGACATGTTTATTCACCAACTGCGCCATGTCTTTATCGCCCGTTGATATGATCGTATCAATTCCTAATGCCGCCGCCTGTTCCGACAAGGTGCCAATAACATCATCAGCTTCAACACCCGAAACACAAATCAACGGTAAACCCATTGCTTTAATGATTTCGTGTATAGGTTCTATTTGCTGACGCAAATCATCTGGCATCGGTGGACGATTCGCTTTATATTCTTTGTACATATCGTTACGAAATGTTTTTCCTTTCGCATCAAAAACAACTGCAAGATGCTCAGGGTCATAATCTTTTAATAAACGGCGCATCATATTAATGACGCCGTAAATTGTTCCTGTTGGCTCACGTTTAGAATTACTCATATCGGGCATGGCATGATAGGCGCGGAATAAATACGATGAACCATCGACCAGAACGAAGGGTTTGTTTGATTTTTTTGACATATACTTAAGAAGACCTATTCACAAATAGTGAGAAACCAGATAACTGCGTTAAAACCTCTTCAAAATGCTCATGTACTCATCGTACACTACGCTTTTTCATCGGTTTTGCCTTATTCTCAGCCTTCTCACTATCCGTAAAAAGGCTTCAAAAATAATTTAGGTTATTTTACGCGAAGACTCTGTTGCCCGCTCGACTTAAAGTACAAATAGTGAGGTACTATGGAAGATAAATCGATGCATCCCGGAATGAATCCGATCAATGATTCAATGCTTAGTCGCGAGTCGTGGAAAATATTCCAGATCATGGCTGAATTTGTTGAAGGTTTTGAACGTATGGCTCGTGTACGACCATCGGTCAGTATTTTTGGCTCTGCCAGAACATCATCTGAACACCCCTATTACAAACTCACCATTGATATTGCTCGCGAACTTTCTGATGCCGGCTTCTCTGTTGTCAGTGGTGGTGGCCCGGGTATCATGGAAGCAGCGAATAAAGGTGCATTTGAAGGTAAATCACCCAGTATTGGGCTTAATATACAGTTACCGCATGAAAAGGCAGGCAACCCGTATCAGGATATCTCCCTCTCTTTTAAGCACTTTTTTTCCAGGAAGGTTATGTTTGTAAAATATGCCTCTGCTTATGTCGTCATGCCGGGTGGTTTTGGCACACTTGATGAGCTGGCTGAAATATTGACACTGGTACAAACCAAAAAAACTCGACGTATACCCATTATTCTTGTGCATCGCCCTTTCTGGGAAGGTTTGTTAGACTGGTTTGCCTCAACCATGGTGGATGAAAAAGTCATCAACAAAGAAGATTTGAATTTGATACAGATTATTGATGAACCAAAACAAATTGCAAATGCCATATTTGAACACTATGAGAAGTGCGGTTTTGAACCGTCTGCAGAAGAAGCCGAAGTATTACTCGATTTATAAAGGTCATAACATGAAATTAACAAAAACCTTCACTTTATTTACTCTGATTATTTTTTCTAGCGCGATATTTGCGACAGATGATATTCCAGCACCACCTTCATTAAATAAAACAGAAGAAAGTTTCACTGCAAAAAATAATGGAGCAATACCCACTTTACCTGATGAAGTCGATGAAGCAGATGACAGTCGTAATATTCCTCAACCTGAAGTGCGTATCATCCGTAAAAAAGATACTGTCATTGAAGAGTATCGTGTTAATGGACGTTTACGTTTTATTAAAATAACTCCGTCAGTCGGCAGCCCTTACTATATGGTTGATACCGATGGTGATGGCATACTGGAAACACGCGAAGATAATTTTACTAACCCACCTATCAACCAATGGATTTTATTAGAGTGGTGATCCTTTACCCTTCATAATAGTCTTTTATGTCTGTCTATACCTCTATTTCAGATAAAGAATTTTCTGAAATATTAAATTTCTATGACCTTGGTGACTTTATACGTTCCCAGGGCATTCAAGCAGGTATAGAAAACACAAACTACTTTATTACTACGACAAAGGGTGAATATGTATTCACACTGTTTGAAAAAATTAATCAAAATGAATTAAAACTTTATCTTTCATTGTTGCAAGATCTTTCAAATGCGGGCATTGCTTGTCCACAACCACGGGAAGACATTAATAAACACGTTATTAATGCAATAAAAAATAAACCCTTCACCTTTGTTACACGTTTGAAAGGAAAAAATGTAAGTTCGGTTAATCTTATGCAATGCAAAGCCATTGCTGTTGAACTGGCTAAACTTCATATCACACCTTTATCCATTTCTCCTCAATCTTTACAAAACAGGCGCGGGAAAGATTGGCGCGAAAATACTGCCAAAAAGATGTTAAACAAACTATCCAATAATGACTCTGAATTATTATTGAGTGAATTAGAAGCTTATCGATCATTTGATGATAGTGATTTACCTAAAGGCATCATTCATGCCGATTTATTCAAAGACAATGCCTTATTTGAAAATGATCAATTAAGTGGAATTATTGATTTTTACGATGCTTGTTATGACAACTATTTATATGACATCGCAATTACTGTTAATGCATGGTGTACAGATGAAAATGGCAAATTAGTCGAAAAACTAATGAATACATTCTTAAAAAGTTACCAAACCATACGAAAACTCACTACCGCCGAAGTTAATGCATGGCCAATAATGCTTAGAATGGCTGCGATGCGATTCTGGTTGTCCCGGCTTGAGGACTCATTCATTCAGCGAGAAGGCGACCTTACGCACTGTAAAGAGCCAAAAGAATACCAGCGCATACTACAAAACCACATAAAGCCGGTAATTGAAGCGATAAACAGCGAATAAGCTGTGGATAACTCGGTGGATAAGCTTCTTATGTACCTTATAGTTGGCGTAAAGTAATAAAGCATTTAAAATCTCAATGTCCAAAAATCAGCACAAAATATCAATAAAAACAATATGTTATATTATTTTTATAGCACAAAATAACAAAAATCTTTAATATAACCCCCAAATCAAGCTCTTAACACTATTGTGTATAAAACATCCGCCATCATGCACTATTTATCCAGTAACTCTCGCAATTTTACTGCCAGTTCACCAATATCGTAAGGTTTTGAAATTAATTCAAACCCATATTTAGCATATTCTTTATTATCACCAAACTTATCGGCATACCCCGAGGTTATTAAAACTTTTAAATCTGAATTTTTTTGTAGCGCTTTTTCTGCCAATTCATAACCATTTACCTTTCCGGGCATCACCACATCTGTAAATAATAAATCGATCGATGATTTCTCTAAAATAACGATAGCTTCTGCCGCATTTTTAGCGAAATACACTTCATAGCCCCACTTTTTTAAAATTTGTTCTGCAAAAGTTAACAGCGCCTCCTCATCATCAACCACAAGTATGCTTTCATTACCTTTTGGATAAACTTTATTTTTAAATGGTACCGAAGTTTCACTTGCATTGTTCTCAATGGAACGCGGCAAATAAATTCTAAAGGTTGTACCTTCACCTACTGTGCTTTCTAATAAAACATCACCATCATAACGATGTACAAATCCATAAACCATTGCTAAACCCAGGCCCGTGCCTTTACCAACATCTTTAGTAGTAAAAAAGGGCTCAAATACATGTTCAAAAACATCTTCACCGATTCCGATACCTGAATCACTGATCATAATCTGAACATATTCACCTGCTGATATATTGGGAAGAGTTAAAGCACTATTTTTATTTAAAGTAATATTTGTTGTTTCAATTAATAAAGAACCACCATCAGGCATCGCATCACGTGCATTCAAAACAAGATTAAGTAATGCATCTTTACATTCACCCGGGTTAACATCCGTCTTCCATAAATCATCACTCATAAAATATTTAACGTTTACTTCTGGTGTTACTGTACGTTGAATAAGAACTTCCATTTCTGTAAATAGTGTATTTACATTAACAACTTGTTTATTAACTTCTCCGCTACGTGAAAAAATTAATAATTGCTGGGTTAGATCCGCACAACGCTGTGCTGCAATACGAACAGCTTCAATCCATTTTAACTGCTCTTTTGTTAAATCCTGTTCTGACAATAATTCTGCGTAACCTAATATCACACCCATCTGATTATTAAAGTCATGTGCAATACCGCCTGACATTTGCCCTACCGCATCCATTTTTTGTGAACGATGCAGCATATTTTCTGTTTTTAATTTATCTGTTATATCTTCCGAGATACCAAGTAAATATTTTGCTTTCCCATTGCCATCAAATATAGGGATTTTTTTGGTATGTAACGTCCTTAATCCTTTATATTTTGTAGTAAGAGGTTCTTCAGGAATATCAAATAATTTTTTGTTTTTAATAACCTCTTTGTCTTTCTCAATAAAAAACTGTGCTTCTTCTTTTGGCCAAAAACTGAAATCATCTTTACCTAAAATATCATCCTTTAAAATACCTGTTAATTCTTCTGCTGCCTTATTCCATTCAACATACCGATTATCTTTTGCATCTTTTACAAATAACATACTGGGTAAATTTTCTACAATAGAGTTCTTTAATATATCCAGCTCTTTAACTTTATCTTCTGCAAGTTTACGTTGCGTGATATCACGTATTACTTCTACTATGCCATTAAGATGCGAAGCACCTGTAACACGCGAAAGTGAGAAATCGAACCAATGACCCTCATTATCAACCTGAAGCTCTAACCCTCTTAACTCAGCATTATTTATAATCGCCTGGCACACCGGGCAATGTTCTATTTTAGTATTCTCAGGATGAAATAAGTCATGATTACTTTTCCCAACCATCTCATCCTGCTCACAATCCTGTTTAGAAATTTGACATGCTGCATTATTCGCCTGACGTATAACACCATTTTCATCTACCACGATCGTTGCATCAGGAATTGCGTCATAGGTAGATGCACCTTTGGACATAACCAGGAAAGGTTCTTTTAATGTGGTTTTCACCATTGCCATAAAAATCAACCAAAATGAAAACAGCTTAAAGATATGGCCGACTAGATTGGATAATCCATATAGATCAACATAAAAGGTAAAAGCAAGTTCAGCACCCATGGTTAATGCTATTGCAAACACCATAACGTTAACAATATTTTTATCGAGTAATTGTTCCTGTTTTTTTAAATGAAATATTGCCGCTATAAGAATTGAAATAATAATGTATTCACTAACAACCTTAAAAGACGTTAAACCTTGACCTTCTATAAAGGTAACGGGGAATATATTTGTTTCGAATATCAAGTATGTAAAACTGACTACAACTATTCCAAATATAACAAAAATATTTTTTCGATTTAAATCATGGCTCAAAAACCAGGGTGCGCTAACTAAGAGTAATGCTTCAAAGTAACGTGCAATAATCCAGATTTGTATCGGTGTGTCTACCGTAGAGTCAGGAATTATTGCCAAACCTTTATAACTTAAAACATGTGCTAAATCTAAACATGCTATCCAAAAATAACCAACGCCCAAATACATTAAAAAATTATTCTTTGTAAATGGATACATTTGCCATGCGACAACACACATTAACACAGCAATAATTATGGCAAACAATTCTGCCAACGTATGAAATAAAATAAAACTTGAGAAACTACTTAAAATAAGAAGCGCAGCTAAGCCAAAAGGAATTAGCCAGGATGAAAAATTAAAATATTCATTTGTTAAAGTTTGTTTTTTATCAAGCACTTGAATGTACCAACATAGAATTCTTCATACAGAAAAATCTGTTTTTATTTATCTATTACAATAATCCTATTTCAGCTCCAAACCAACATTTAATATCTACACGTATACCCTAATGACCACTTACTATGATTAATCGCACACAAGTAAATCATATAACCTTCTATCTTTAACGGTTACTGCTTAAATGTTTGATTTTTAATGCTTTAAAGTACAAACTATACCGCTTTATCAAAACCACTCATGATTTTTTGAGCAATCAATATGCAAAACATTATTAATAAACTTGAGCAAACAAGTGAGCTGTCCGGAAGATATCTTGCCTGGCTCACTCTATTTATTGTGGTAGTAACGTTTATTGTTGTTGTTCTGCGATATGTATTTGATATTGGATCAATCGCCATGCAAGAGTCTATCTCTTACATGCATGCTTTTGTCTTCATGCTCGGAGCGGCCTATACCCTTAAACATGATAGTCATGTTCGTGTTGATATTTTTTATCGCAAAATGAATCCAAAGAATAAAGCATTAGTTGATTTACTCGGCACCTTATTACTGTTATTTCCAGTATGTTTATTCATACTCTTTAGTAGCTGGGATTATGTATTAACTTCATGGTCTCAATTTGAGGAATCTGGTGAAGCCGGTGGCTTAGCTTATGTTTATATTTTAAAAACAGCATTATTAATTATGCCCGTCCTATTAATGATACAAGGTACAGCACTTTCTTTAAAAAGCCTTTTACTCATTAAATCCAGTAAGGAAGCCTGACGATGCCTGAAGTTATGGCTTTGCTTTTATTTATCACTGTTTGCCTTGTACTTTTAACAGGTTACCCTGTTGCATTCGCTTTAGCTGGCACCGCACTTTTGTTTTCCTTTATCGGCATTCTCACCGGTACCTTTGATACCGCATTTTTAACGGCATTACCTAATCGTCTATACGGCATTATGACCAATATGACGTTAATCGCCGTACCCTTATTTATTTTTATGGGCGTCATGTTAGAAAAATCTAAAGTCGCAGATAAATTACTCGACACCATGGCACTTTTATTTGGCTCTATGCGAGGTGGTTTAGGTATATCAGTTATCCTGGTTGGAATGTTACTCGCCGCAAGTACCGGAATTGTGGGTGCCACTGTTGTAACAATGGGATTACTATCATTACCGACCATGTTAAAACGTGGCTATGATCCGGCAATAGCCACCGGTGCTATTTGTGCTTCAGGTACTTTAGGTCAAATTATCCCTCCTTCGATAATTCTTATTTTACTCGGTGATGTTTTATCTTCTGCTTATCAACAAGCTCAACTCGACATGGGTATCTTCGCCCCCAAAACTGTTTCTGTTGGTGATTTATTTGCTGGAGCTTTAGTCCCCGGTTTATTGCTTGTTGTTTTATATATTATTTATCTCATTGTAATGGCTTATATCAAACCTGATTTAATGCCTGCCATACCTGAAAATGAACGTGATATTAATAATGGAGAACTTTTTGTTCGTATACTCAAAGTTTTATTTCCACCCTTATTTTTAATACTTGCCGTTTTAGGTTCAATTTTAGGTGGATTAGCCACGCCGACTGAAGCAGCTTCAGTTGGTGCCATGGGTGCAATTTTACTCGCCACAAGCCAGCGTCAATTTAACCTTGAAATTTTACAACACGTTATGCGCGATACTCTGCGCATTACCAGCATGGTATTTTTAATTTTTATCGGCGCTTCTTTATTTTCATTGGTATTCAGGGGATTTGGTGGTGACGATGTTGTACGTGAAATTTTAACCGACTTACCGGGTGGCGTTATCAGCGCGATGTTCATTGTAATGCTGGTGATGTTTTTACTTGGCTTTATTCTCGACTTTATCGAAATCACTTTTGTCATGGTACCTATCGTCGCACCCATTTTATTCACCATGGGTATCGATCCGGTCTGGTTAGGAATTATGTTTGCAATCAATTTACAAACTTCTTTCTTAACCCCTCCATTTGGTTTTGCTTTATTTTATTTACGAGGTGTTGCACCAAAAGAAATTCCTACCAGCGCTATATATAAAGGTGTAATGCCTTTTATTGGAATACAGATATTTACCATGGCTATTTTGGTGTTCTGGCCAGAACTGGCAACGTGGCTGCCAACGCTTATTTATGGCAATTAAGGACACCAAGTAAAATAAGATTGAACCACTGGGAAAACACGGAGTAAAAAATAATAATTCCCAGTGAACCCCGTGTTCCCCGTGGTTTTTTATTTTTTCTTGGTGTCCTTCGTGGCTAAACACCTAACCAGTTTTGTGGTTGCAGATAGCGATCATAAAGTTTAGCTTCTTCTGATCCCGCTTCGGGTTTCCAGTTATAACGAAACTTCACCAACGGTGGCAATGACATTAAAATTGATTCTGTGCGGCCACCAGTTTGCAAACCAAATAGAGTGCCACGATCATAAACCAGGTTAAATTCTACGTAGCGACCACGTCGATAAAGTTGAAAATCTCGTTCACGCTCACCATAGCCCATATCTTTTCTTTTACTTACTATTGGGCCATAGGCCGGAATATAGTGATCACCTACACTTTGCATAAAGGCAAAACTTTCATCAAAACCTTCTTCATTTAAGTCATCAAAAAATAAACCGCCCACACCACGGGTTTCGTCACGGTGTTTTAAATAAAAATAGTCATCACACCATTTTTTATATTTTGGATAAGCCTCTTCACCAAAAGGCTCACATGCTTGTTTAGAAACGGTGTGCCAATGAATAACATCTTCTTCTATTGGATAATATGGTGTCAGATCAAAACCACCACCGAACCACCAAACAGGATCTTCACCATCTTTTTCTGCAATAAAAAAGCGTACATTCGCATGGGAGGTTGGTACATGTGGATTTTTTGGATGTATTACAAGTGATACACCCATTGCCTGAAAACTACGTCCAGCGAGCTCTGGTCGATGTGCCGTTGCTGAGCCGGGCATTTCAGGACCAAAGACATGTGAGAAATTTATACCAGCACTTTCAAAAACATCACCGCCATCCATTACACGAGTTCGACCACCGCCACCTAAAAATGGGCCATCATTTTTTGATGATGGCTCCGAATGCTCGACGTCCATGGATGGACTAGTGTCACGGGAGGCAGGACGCCGGGAGTGACCTCCCTCAGGACGTTCCCAGTCATCATGAATAAACTTTCCTGTGCCATCTTCTTTTTCCAGAGCCTGGCAAATAGAATCTTGTAGGCCTAATAAATATTTTTTTACTGCTTCTGTATCTGGAGTGCTCATTTTTCTTCCAATTTTAATTAATTATTGGCCACCAAGGACACGAAGACCACCAAGAAGATCCAAAAAATTTAACTCGTAGCTCAGATGAAGCATAGCGTAATCTGGGAAATTTAATGAGATGAGCTTGGAATTCCTAGATTACGCTATGCTTCATCTAGGCTACAAATATTTTTCCTTGGTGTTCTTCGTGTCCTTTGTGGCTATATTTTATTTTCGTATTATTTTATCAGTTAACGCATCACGAATTTCACTCGGTTGTGCATTAATGTCTGTTTCACCTTCGATAATATAATCAATTTTATTTTCAAAGATTTGTTTAACTTGTTCAGCTGTTCGCGCTGCTTCCTGGTTTGAAATATTTGCACTGGTAGATACAATTGCACCACCAAATTGTTTGCACAATTCTTTTACCGCTGGATGATGGCTTACTCTAATTGCAAGCGTATTAAATTGTCCTTTGAGATAATCAGATACTGTTTTATCAACAGGTACCAACCAGGTAACTGCCTTGCTTGCATCCCGCCAACTATCATGCAGTTTTTTTTCGATGTCTTTATCTAAAGGCAATACATAGGCTTTGAGTTGTTCAATATCTGCTGCGACAAGAATTAAACCTTTTTCTTTTTCACGATGTTTAAGTCTTAAAATATTTTTAATCGCAGACATATTCTTAGGATCACAACCAAGTCCATAAACCGCTTCCGTTGGATAAGCGATGGTACCACCTTGTTGTAGTATCTTTACGGCTTGCTCTATTTGATTTATTTCTGTCTTAACTTGCTTCTTCTTCACTTTCTTCGTTATCTTCTGTTTCTACTGCTTCAGTGAAGTTACAGTCTTTTTGCGGACACACTTTTTCCGTACCACGACGTTTTGTCGTTTTAATCGTTAACATAGGCCAACCGCAATCCGGACATGCTTCATTAATGGGTTCATTCCATACTGCATAAGTACAATCGGGGTAATGCTCACAAGAAAAGAATATTTTACCTTTACGTGATTTCCGCTTAAGCATAGTGCCTTTATGGCACTCCGGACATTCCACTTTCATGTCTTGTGGCTTTTCTAGAGGTTCAATATGTTTACATTCAGGATAATTACTACAGCCAATAAATTTTCCGTAGCGACCATGCCTAATGATTAAATCAGATTCGCACTCAGGGCACTTTCGATCTTCAATGACTTCAGGTTCAGAGTCAGCATCTTCGTTAACGTTGCGCGTGTAGTCACAATCAGGATAATCATTACAACCGATAAAACGACCACGACGACCTAAACGAATAGCCATGCCTCCGCCACACTTAGGACATTTTTCTTCTATCTGCTCATGGGTGACATCTTTACGATCAACCGATGCTTCTTTATCAACAACCAAATCTTTAAACGGTTGCCAAAATTCTTTCATCATAGGCACCCATTTTTCTTCACCACGAGAAATGGCATCAAGGTGATCTTCCATTTTCGCGGTGAAGTCATAATCCACGTACTGAGTGAAATGTTCAGTTAAAAACTTCGCAACAATGCGCCCAACATCGGTTGGAATAAATCGTTTCTTATCCATCTCAACATATTCACGTGATTGTAATGTTGAAATAATTGACGCATAAGTCGAAGGTCGGCCAATACCAAATTCTTCTAACGCCTTAACCAAGCTTGCTTCTGAGAAACGTGGTGGTGGCTCAGTAAAATGCTGTTCAGGAACAATTTTAATCAATTTGATTTTATCGCCTTCTTCCATTGGTGGTAGTAAGCGATCTTTATCATCTGCAGGCGCTTTAGAGTCATCCTGACTTTCTAAATAAACCGCCATAAAGCCAGGTTTTACAAGAGTAGAACCATTAGCGCGGAAAATATTTCCATCGCCTGCTGACATATCTACCGCAACAGTATCTAACGTTGCATGAATCATTTGACAAGCAACCGTACGCTTCCAAATTAAATCGTATAAGCGAAATTGATCTTTAGTTAAAAATTTTTTAATTTTTTTCGGTTCATGCAAAACAGAAGTAGGGCGTACAGCTTCATGTGCTTCCTGGGCATTTTTTGCTTTTGTTTTATAAACGCGCGCCTCATCCGGTAAATTCTCTTTACCAAACGTATCTAAAATATAAGCACGAATCTCATCTAAAGCATCTTGTGCTAAATTTACCGAGTCAGTACGCATGTATGTGATCAAACCAACAGTTTCACCATCAAGATCAATACCTTCATATAACTGTTGTGCAATGCTCATTGTTTTACGTGTAGTAAAACCGAGTTTACGTGATGCTTCCTGTTGAATGGTAGATGTTGTAAAAGGTGCTGTTGGATTACGTTTACGTTTTTTCTTTTCAATTATTTCTACTATCAAATTGCAGTCTTTGGTGTTCTTAGTACAACCAGCACCTTTATTTAAAACTTTTTCAGCAGCTTTCGCTTTTTCTTCTGAGTTAATCGTAAATTGACTAATTTTTTTATCTTCAAGTTTTGTCAATTTTGCAGTGAAGGCTTGTTTATCACTTTCAAGCTCTGACTCTATAGTCCAATATTCTTTTGGATCAAATTTTTCTATATCTAGTTCACGTTCAACAATTAAACGTAATGCAGGGCTTTGCACGCGACCAGCAGATAAACCACGGCGAATTTTTTTCCACAATAATGGAGAGAGATTAAAACCTACAAGATAATCCAAGCCACGACGCGCTAACTGTGCATCAATCATGTCTTGTGAAAGTTCACGAGGATCTTCTATTGCTGCTTTAACTGCACCTTTAGTGACTTCATTAAAAGCAATACGGCCTACTGTTTTACCTTTTAATAATCCACGTTCTTTTAAAATCTCATACAAATGCCAGGCAATGGCCTCACCCTCGCGATCCGGATCTGACGCGAGATAAAAATTGTCTGCTTTTTTTAATGCCTTGGCGATGGCATCGACATGCTTTTCATTTTTCTCAATGAGCTGGAACTTCATATGAAAGTCATTTGCCGGATCAACCGCACCTTCCTTAGGTAATAAATCTCGCACATGGCCATACGATGCCAGAACTTCAAAACCCTTACCCAGGTATTTTTTTATTGTCTTAGCTTTTGCGGGTGACTCTACAATGACGAGATTCTTTGCCATAACTTTTAAACCATCACATAAAAGGAAATGCCCGCATATGCGGGCACTGAATAATTTTATTGTCAGTAATCAAACTCAATGAAGGATGCCAGGCATTTCTTCAAAGACTAAATCTTCCATCCAGGCATACGCGGCTTCACGACCAGGCTGATTAAACAACACCATGAGCACAACCCACTTAAGTTGCTCAAGATCAATTTCTTCTGACTCTAATGCCATTACACGATCAATAACCATTTCTCGCGTATTGTGATCTAACACACCTGTTTGTTCCAGGAACATCAAGAAGCCACGGCTATCTAAATCGAGCTTTTCAATTTCTTCAGCAGTATAAAGACGAATGGATTCCGCACTAAAAGCGAGTTGCTCTGTACCATCTTGCAAGCCAGCCAAACCTTCAAGCCACAAAAATGCCTTGCTGATTTCTACTTTATTGAAACCTGCCTGTTCTAATTCTGTTCTGAGCGACTCTTCATCTGTATCGAACTCAATTTCATCGTTCATGTAGTTCTCAAACAGATACATCAATACGTCGAGTATATTTTCTTTCATTTTACTTCCTCTTACCTGCCTTGACAGTAGTAGCCACCAGATAAGGCTGTCACATACCCTTGCAATTCCAATACCAATAGCATGGAGCAAACCGCATCCGCAGTCAATCCACTTCTTTCAACCACCTTATCCACTGAAGTGGGTTCAAAATCAACACATTTCAAGACCTGTTTATACTCATCATCCACATTATTTAATGAATTAGATTCAGTATTTTGACTTTGTTCAATATTTTTTTCATTTACATTAGCTTCTTCTACCACCAAGCCAGCTAAGCCCCCTAATTCTTCAAGGATATGCTCAGCCGTTTCGACAAGTTTTGCCCCTTGGCGTATTAAAGCATGACAACCTTTTGCCAGCGGATGATGAATCGAGCCCGGTACAGCAAAAACTTCTCGCCCTTGCTCTACTGCAAGCTTTGCCGTAATTAAGGAACCACTTTGTAATGCTGCTTCTACAACCAGCACACCCATACTGAGGCCGCTAATTATTCTATTTCTACGTGGAAAATTACCGGGTAAAGGAGGTGTGCCAGGTGCATATTCAGAGACTATCACACTATTTTCAGCGATTTTATGTGCCATATCACGGTTTTTAGCAGGATATACTCGATCTAACCCCGTACCTGTTACAGCAACAGTGAATCCCGTTCCTTCTCGATCACTCTGCATACTATCAAGCGCACCCTGATGGGCTGCCGTATCAATCCCCAAAGCCATGCCACTGGTCACCGTCATTCCCATAGATGTTAAATAAGCAGCAAAATCATGCGCAATGTCTTTCCCGGCATGGGTTGGGTTACGGCTTCCCACAATCGCAAGTTGAGGTAATTTGAGAATCTCAGGCTCACCTAATATATATAATAGAGGGGGTGCATCTGGAATACTTTTCAATAAAGGAGGATAACAGTCATCATCCAATGTAAGAATACTGGCATTGTCCTGCTCCAACCATTTTAAATCAGTATCGACCTTATCCCAATCAAGTGAAGATAAATGCTGAATTAATTTTTCAGATAAACCCGCTTGCTTCCAGCCAGACAATCCCGCATTTAAAACTGCACAAGGACTCTCAAAAGCTTCAAGCAATGAATGTATTCGAATAGGCCCAAGATTGGGTATATGGGTTAGCGCTAACCAGTTACGTAAAGAGTTTTCTGTTTGTGTCATTTAATCTGTCCTCACCAAATCCGTTTGGTAAACAGAGTGTAGCACTAAATTAGATTTTGAAATTATTTGATATGTTAGTTTAAATTCGGACATGAAAATGAGTGTGTTAAATCAAGGCTCGCAAAATACTGCCATCCTTGGCTGCTCGACTGCCACATCCTTGTGGCAGACGGCCTTAATTTAACACACTCAATTCCATACCCTTACTTTAGATGGCAAACGAATAAATATTCACTTTTTGACAAACTATTTTGATTAACTTTCTTACAATGAAAAGTAGATAAGAAATAAAAAGGAATTTAAAGAATAAAATAGATAATGCACACGGATAACGAGAGGCTAAAGAGCAAGGCATGATTTAGTGAAAAAGCGGAGTGTACGATGAGTACATGAGCATTTTGAGCTAAGTCATAACGCCGCTATTTAGTTTCTCGTTATTCGTGTCAGGGATTCTCGAAGCGATCGTTGACATGCATTGCCCGATTCGCTTCCATGATTAGTGCATAACTCAAATTCTTATACGTTTTAAACACCATCATGATTCCTGCACGCTCATCCGGCAAATCAACACTACTAAATAAGAAAGCTTGTGAATCATAAACTCGAGCACCTTTTTGCAACACTGCTAAAACATGTCCCGGTGCTAATCCATCTTCTTCGCCTCTATTTAAAACAACAACCATATGCTGACCAATTTGAGAAACACCGTTGAAAACAGACATGATCTGCCCTTTCACTTGTTGCTCTGGTGAACGTGGCGTGAACTGGAACATTTGATCACGTTGCTCATATGGAATTAAAACATCGTTATTTAATACTTCACGTAATGCTTTTGTAATGACTAATGTTGCAGGCTTGTCTTCGTCTACTTTAAGCAAACGTGCATCGGCTAAGTAAATAGCTTCATAACCCAGTACATCACCTGATTCTGGATCAATATATTCTTTACCAGGACGCACAATGTTATAGGCAGCAAGTGGTGTCTCTACATTCATAGCGTAAACACGGTTTCCCGTACCACTGATTAAATGCTCTTCATAACTCGAAACAATATAGGGTGCATCATCCAATTGATCTTCCGTTACTACACGAGGACGATCCAGGAAGGGACGTATTGCATTCATCGGAATAGTTGAAATTGCTTTGTGAATTCCACTTATTCGGGATGATGGAGATAACTTAACAACTTTTAATCCCGGTTTGATTTCTCTTGGTAGTTTCTCTGCTGCTGGAGTACCGCTAGGTCTCATTCCAGCCTGACCATCTAATGTTATGTAAGGTTTACCATCAACCATATACATAACAATAATGTCGCCTGGATAAATCAGATGAGGATTTCGAATACCTGGGTTGATATGCCAAACAGATGGCCATAACCAAGGATTTTTAAGGAAGCGTTTTGAAATGTCCCAAAGGGTATCGCCTTTTACAACAACATAGCGTTCAGGATAATCCGGTGTAACGATACTAGATTCTAATTCTGGAGCGGGCTCCGGCGCCAATTCAGGCTCAGGCTGCTCAACAATCATCATGGGCTCAGGTTGAATAGCAGGTTTAGAAGAACTACAACCATTCAAACCGAGAGTAATAAGCGCAGGTATAAGAACAGACGCGAGTCGCAAGCCAGTCATTTTATTATTCATATGCTTCCCTTAAATCGAGGGGCTAAAAAGTTTTGTGAAGGATCTCTGTAGTTATTAAGTGTATTTAGTGCAAAATTTGCAAAAAATCCAGTTATTTTCCTTTCTTCTTAACACCTTCTTATCTATTAGTATCATCATGTTAGCAGCTTTTCCTACTAATGTACTAGAGAAACCTACGATAAAGTTAATGAAAATAGGTTCTGGTGTAAAAACGCTTCACAAAATATACTAGCAGCTTACAGTTATGCTCAATATCTATTACATAGGCTAATTAAGACAATATCATGGCACTTTTAAATATTTTACATTTTCCTGATGACCGCTTACGCACCAAGGCAAAACCGGTTGATAAAGTGACGGACAAACACCGTACGCTAATCAGTAATATGCTGGAGACAATGTACGATGCTCCTGGAATTGGTCTCGCTGCGACCCAGGTTAACGTACATGAGCGAATTTTGGTCATTGATATATCTGAAGAGAAAAACGAACCAATTGTACTGATAAACCCCAAACTTCTGGAAAAAGAGGGCGATCAAGAGTTTGATGAAGGCTGTCTTTCCGTGCCGGGCATTTATGAAACACTTCATCGTGCTGAAAAAGTCCGTGTTAAAGCACTTAATCAAACGGGGGAAAGCTTTGAAATGGACGCACACGGCTTGCTTGCTGTCTGCATTCAACACGAAATGGACCATTTAGAAGGTAAACTCTTTGTCGATTATCTTTCTCAGCTTAAAAAACAACGTATTCGTAAAAAACTCGAAAAACAACAAAGAAATGCGATGTAAGCAATTGGCCCTTATAAAATAAACAATAACGAAACTATTCAATGTCATCTCTTCGAATTATTTTTGCAGGAACACCTGATTTTGCCGCAAGCGCACTGATTGCACTCGTTCAATCTGAACATGAAGTTATCGCGGTGTATACTCAACCCGATCGTCCAGCAGGAAGAGGGCGCAAATTACGCGCAAGTCCAGTAAAAGAAGTCGCACTTGAACATAATATTCCTGTTTTACAACCAGAGAATTTAAAGGAAGCTGGAACACAGAACGAGCTACGAGATTTTAATGCAGATGTAATGGTGGTGGCAGCTTATGGTTTGATATTGCCACAAGTTGTTTTAGATATTCCACGGTTAGGTTGTTTAAATATTCATGCTTCTTTATTACCTCGGTGGCGCGGGGCCGCTCCAATTCAACGAGCCATTGCTGCGGGCGACAAAGAGTCCGGTATTACGATTATGCAAATGAATGCGGGATTAGATACCGGTGATATTTTACAACTCACATCGTGTCCTATTACAGATAAAGATAGTGGTGGCGAGCTTCATGATCGCCTGGCTGAAATGGGAGCAAAAGCTATCCTGGAATCACTTAAAGAATTAGATAGCGATAACACAAAGCCAATTAAGCAAGATGATTCACTGGCAACCTATGCGCACAAGCTGGATAAAAAAGAAGCCATCATTGGCTGGCAAAATTCTGCAACCGATATAGAACGTCTTATTCGCGCTTTTAATCCCTGGCCGGTTGCCTTTACTTATCTTAATGATAAAACCTTACGTATCTGGCAAGCACAAGCTCTCCCGGAAAATTCAGAACTTAAAGCAGGAACAGTTATTCGCTGTGATAAAAAAAGTATTGATATTAGTTGTGGAGAAGGGACGTTGCGCTTGCTTAAACTGCAACCCTCTGGCAGTAAAGCTATGGATGTTGCTGCCTTTATGAATGGTCATGCTAAACAACTTCCTGTTGGCAGTTTATTAACAAGCACTCCATCTGAATGAACAGTCGACTCGCCGTTGTTAAAATTTTATTTCAAGTTACTCAGCATGGTCGCAACCTTCCTGATGCCATTGCAAAATATGCTGACAATATAGAAGAAAATGATCGCCCGTTAATTCAAGCCATGAGTTATGGCGTTATTCGTTTATTACCTCGTTTGGAATATATTGCCGACCAACTCATCAGCAAACCCCTTAAAACAAAGGATTATGACGTTGTTCTTCTTATACTAAGTGGGCTATATCAACTCATTGAAATGCGTATTCCTGATCATGCCGCTGTTTCCGAAACGGTTAAAGTCACTAAAGCATTAAAAAAACATTGGGCAAAAAATTTCGTTAATGCAGTATTAAGAAACTACCAACGTCAGGCAGAAACATTAACAAAACAAATTAAAAATAATGAAGTTGCTGAGTTTGCTCACCCTCAATGGTGGTTGAATATAATCAAAAAAAATTGGCTTGAAGAAAAACGTTGGCAACAAATATTACAAGCCAACAATCAAAATCCACCCATGACCTTACGAGTAAATACGAGCCATATAAAAAGAGAAGATTATCTAAAATTATTAGAACAAAACGAGATCCCAGCAAGCGCGGCAAAATATTCACCCGATGCCATTTACTTAAAAAAACCTGTGCCTGTATATTCATTGCCATTATTTGCAGAAGGCAAAGTATCGGTTCAGGATGAAGCGGCACAACTTGCTGCTATTTTATTAGATCCACAAAAAGGCGATCGTATTCTTGATGCTTGCGCTGCACCCGGGGGCAAAACCGTTCATCTTCTGGAGAAAGAAAATGACATTGATCTTCTTGCTCTTGATATCGAAGCAAGTCGGTTAGAAAGGGTTCAGGAAAATCTTGATCGAACTCAGCTAAAAGCACAACTTCTTGCCGCTAATGCCTTTGATCCAGACTCCTGGTGGGATAAAGAACCTTTCGACCGCATCTTGCTCGATGCACCTTGCAGTGCCAGTGGCGTAATTCGTCGCCATCCAGATATAAAATTACTAAGACATCCGGATGACATTGCTAAATTAGTACAAGATCAAAAGCAAATTCTTAATGCGCTCTGGCCTCTATTGAAGTCAGGGGGTATGCTGTTATACGCAACATGTTCCGTACTGGCAGAAGAAAATACAATACAAATACAACACTTTCTTCAACATCATGCAGATGCCAAACTTCAACCTATAAACTCAGATTGGGGACAGCAACAAATCGCTGGTAAACAAATATTGCCTGGCGAAGGCGGTACAAATAGCGAAGATGGAATGGATGGCTTCTTTTATGCACTTATACAAAAGCATTAAGATAAATAAAATACTATTTGCTGCTTTACTGTGCATTCTGATTAGCAGTATTTTTCCATCACTAAGTCAGGCCGAAGGCTTTAAAATTCTCAGTGCCGAGACAAAACTCAAGGAACATGTTTTTCATCTGGATGCAAACATGGACCTCGAATTTTCTTATGATGCTCTTGAAGCACTTCGCAGTGGTGTGCCGTTAATAGTGCTTATTAATATCGAAGTACAACAAGATCGAAACTGGTGGTGGGATAAAACCATTGCTAAACTCGAACAAGGTTACTTACTGCTTTATCACGCCCTGTCTGAGAAATATATTATTCACAATTTAAATAGTGGTGCACAAGTCAATTACATTAGTTTAAATACTGCATTACATTCTTTAAGTAATATTCGTGACTTTCCCTTAATCGATAAAAACTTACTTGATGAAGATGATGAATATTATGTACGTCTACGTACTTATCTTGATATTGAATCTTTACCCGCTCCAATGCGTCCCATTGCTTATATCTCATCACAATGGCAATTAGAAAGTGACTGGTTTTCATGGCCATTAAAACCTTAATCAAACGTTTTTTCTCGGGTAATACACCTATCGCCATGGTGGTGGTACTGTTGTTAACGTCACTCTATTTAATGAGTATCGCAACACATAACTCTTTATTATTTGGTCGTTTATATTCTTTATTACTTGGTATTAATTTACTGGCAACCATATTATTAGTTGCTTTAATTGGTAAAAGTGTCTGGCACCTTATACAACAATACCGTCAGGGTAAAACAGGCTCACGTTTAACATCCAGACTCGTTGTTATGTTTGTTGTACTTTCCGTAACGCCGGTATCTGTGGTGTATTATTTTTCTTTAGATTTTTTACAACGTGGTATTGATAGCTGGTTTGATGTACGTGTTGAAAATGCATTAAATGATGCACTTGAACTGAGTAAAACATCATTAGGTGTGCGTACACGAGAATTGCTACGACAAACACAACAGATGTCACCACGTTTAAATGCCATATCAAATGAACTTGCAACCTTGACCTTAAATGAACTTCGAGCAGAAAGCGGGGCAAATGAATTAACCCTGTTTACTAACGATGGTCGTATCATTGCATCAAGTATCAGAGAAACGACTCGCCTGCTACCACAACATTTAGAAGACAACACATTACAACGCTTACGACTGGGGCAAGATGATTTTGGCTTAGTACCCATTCCTGAAATTGGATTACACATTCGAATCGCAATTAATATGGAAAACCCTGACCCCGTATTAGATGGTCGAATCTTACAGCTTCTCTATCCAATTACCCCGCGCATCAATGAGCTTGCTGAAAATGTACAACAAGCTTTCAGTGCAGTGCGATCATTAACGGTATTACGTTTACCGCTTAAATATAGTTTTATACTGACCCTGTCACTCATTTTATTACTCAGTATTTTAACTTCAATCTGGGCCGCTTTTTTTGCCGCTCGACGCATGGTTGCACCTATTTCTGATTTGGTGGAAGGCACACGTGCGGTTGCAGCAGGTAATTATGAAAAACGGCTACCCTTACCCGGTAAAGATGAACTTGGTTTTTTAGTGCGTTCATTTAATGAAATGACTCAAAAAATCTCCATGGCCCAGGAAAGTGCACGTCTCAGCCAGCAGGAAACAGAAGCACAACATGCTTATCTTGAAACTATATTAGGTAATTTATCTTCTGGTGTAATTACGCTTGATACACATAATTTTTTACAAACTGCTAATCATGCGGCTAACCAGATTCTTAGTGCAACATTAACACCCTTTATTGGGAATTTTTTAGATGATGCAGTAGAAGAGAATCAACACTTACAACATTTTGTTGATGCTATTTATCCTCACCTTGAAGCCAAAGAACAACAATGGCAGGAGGAAGTAACCTTGTTTATTGGCAGCACACGTAAAATATTAATTTGCCGTGGTACACGACTTTCAACATCCATTAATAATGAAAATAATGGGGAAGGTAACATTATCGTATTTGATGATGTAACCGAACTTGTTAAGGCACAACGAAATGCAGCATGGGGAGAAGTTGCCCGGCGTCTTGCCCATGAAATCAAAAATCCTTTAACGCCAATTCAACTTTCTGCAGAGCGTATTCGTCATAAATACCTGGATAAAATGGATCCAAAAGAAGCCGATATTCTTGATCGTTCTACCCACACTATTGTGCAACAAGTTAAAACGTTAAAAGAAATGGTCAAAGCCTTTTCTGATTACGCACGTATGCCGACACTACAATTAGACACTGTTGATTTAAATCAAATCATTAATGAAGTACTCGATTTATATATCTCACCTAACAATGACACTCTATATTCAGTTACACTTGATTCCAGTAATCCAACTATTGAAGCTGATATTGGTCGCTTACGGCAATTGCTCCATAATCTAATTAAAAATGCATTAGAAGCGAATCAGGAAAATCATTCAGAATCACAACGAGAGTCAAAAGAAGAAAAAATATATATCACCACCCGCTGTGCTGAAGAGCATGCTTGTCGTTATGTTGAATTAATCATTACTGATACAGGTCCTGGAATAGCTGAAGACATGTTCGATCAATTATTTGAGCCTTATGTCACCACTAAACCAAAAGGTAGCGGGCTCGGCCTTGCTATTGTGAAAAAGATTGTTGAAGAACATGGCGGAATGATATTTGCTGAAAATGCAGAAAATCGTGGGGCAAGTATTATAATAAGACTGCCAGTAAAAAAAGCTACAAGCCTTTTTTTGGACACTGATAACATAACAAATAATAATCACGATACAGCAGCTTAATTCAATGGATAATAAAACAACTCAATCTGGTGCATCGAACCAACCTCATATTCTCGTGGTTGATGATGAACCCGATATTCGACATTTGCTGCAAGAAATTTTACAGGATGAAGGCTATGTCGTTGAAGTTGCGAAAGATGGAGAGTCTGCACGTAAAGCATATCGCCAGCACCAACCCGGTCTTATCCTCCTCGATATATGGATGCCTGATGTAGACGGCATAACGTTATTAAAAGAATGGTCTGAAAACGGAAATTTAACAGCACCTGTTATTATGATGTCGGGCCATGGTACCGTCGAAACAGCCGTTGAAGCCACCCGACTTGGGGCTTTTGATTTCATAGAGAAACCCCTGTCTTTAGCCAAACTCCTGTTAACCGTTGAACAAGCATTTAATTTTGATAAAGCAACCCATGAACCGCAAAGTTATGCTCAACAAGGCCTGATTGTTAATGAGCCTGTTGGTCATAGTCCTGTAATGCAACGTTTACGAGAACAAATAAAACGTATTGCTGAACACGATAGTTGGGTTTTACTAAGTGGTGAAGCAGGCAGCGGAACAAAAGTCGCTGCTCACTATTTACATGCCAATAGCCTCCATAATGATAAAAATTTTATTGAAGCGAATCTTTCTGCTTTAAGTTATGAAAAAAATCCTGAAGAGATAGTAGGGCATATCTCAGGCTCCGATGTCATTGAGGGTTTGCTTGATAAAGCCCAGGGTGGGACATTATTTTTGCGTAATATTGATCAGGCCGATGATGTTACGCAAAATTTCTTACTTGGTCTTTTACAAACACATTCTTTTCAGCATATTGGCGACTCATCCTCTACTACTTTCAAAGCACGTATCATCTGTTCGTCATACAAGAATCTTGAGAAGCTGGTTGAAGAGAATACCTTTAGAAAGGACCTATATTACCTGATTAATGTTGTTCCCCTGCATATTCCTGCGTTACGCGAACATCGTGAAGATATACCAGACTTAATTAGTTTTTATACTAATATATTAGTTGAGCAAGAAAATTTACCCTATCGTCATTTCAGTCTCGCGGCGCAAAACAGACTACGTAATTATGAATGGATGGGCAATATTCTTGAATTAACTAATTTGGTACAACATCTACTCATTACCGCAGCAAGTAACGAAATTAGTCTGGAAGAAGTTGAATCTGCCATTGTACAAAAAGAAAAAATAACGGTATCGGGAGAGGGTATTTCTGTCGCTTATGATCTACCATTACGTGAAGCAAGAGAACGTTTTGAGCAGGATTATTTGATACACCATTTAATCAAAACAGGTGGTAGTGTTGGCAAAGTAGCAAAACTCATTGGCATGGAACGTACTCATCTTTATCGAAAATTGCGTGCTTTAAACATTGATCCAAAACAGTATTAATTGAAAAAATACAACAATAAGAACAGAATAACCTTATGAAAATTATCATTCTCGGTGCAGGGCAGGTAGGTAGCTCACTGGCAGAAAATCTCACTAGTGAAGCCGCCAATGACATTACTATCATCGATAAAGATGAAAAAACACTACTCGCTCTTCAGGATCGCCTGGATTTACGTACCATTACTGGCCATGCCTCACACCCTGATATTCTAAGAGCTGCGGGCGCTGATGATGCCGATATGCTTATTGCTGTCACAGATAGTGATGAAACAAATATGGTCGCCTGCCAGGTGGCATATACCATTTTCCATACTCCAACAAAAATTGCCCGTGTTCGTGCTTTGGGTTATTTATCGCATCCACAACTCTTTCAGCAAGAAGCCTTACCCGTCGATGTTTTAATCAGTCCTGAACAGCTTATTACAGAATATATCGTAAGCTTAATCACTCATCCGGGAGCCTTGCAAGTCCTCGATTTTGCAGATAAAAAAGTACAATTGGTTGGTGTACGAGCATATTATGGTGGACCATTAGTTGGACATGAATTAAGTACAATTAAAAAACACATGCCTACTGTCGAAATCCGTATTGCAGCTATTTATCGTCGAGATCGTGCCATTATTCCACAGGGCAACACGGTCATTGAAGCTGATGATGAAGTCTTTTTTGTTGCAACGCCAAAAAGTATTCGCGCCATGATCAGTGAATTACGTCGTCTTGATAAACCTTATAAACGAATCATGATTGTTGGCGGTGGTAACATTGGTAAACGATTAGCAGAGGCGCTGGAAAATGATTACCAGGTCAAAATTATTGACCATAATTCCATCCGTGCTGAAAGCCTTGCTAAAGAACTCAACAATACCATTGTACTTAATGGTGATGCCTCAGATGGGAATTTGTTGATTGAAGAAAATATCGATAATACCGATATCTTTTGTTCTGTTACCAATGATGAAGAAGCGAATATTTTATCCGCTATGCTGGCAAAACGCTTAGGTGCACGCAAAGTTATGGCCTTAATTAATCGCGCAGCCTATGTTGATCTTATTCAGGGTGGAGAAATTGATATTGCTATCTCGCCTCAACAATCAACCATAAGTAGTTTATTGGCACATGTTCGCCGTGGCGATGTAGTAAAAGTGCATTCTTTACGTCGCGGTGCCGCTGAAGCAATTGAAGCCATAGCTCACGGTGATAAAACAACATCAAAAGTGGTTGGCCGTGAAATTTGTGAACTTAAATTACCCTTCGGAACGACCATTGGTGCCATTGTCCGTGGTGAGGAAGTGATAATTGCTCATCACAACACAGTGATTGAACCTGAAGATCACGTCATACTTTTCCTGATTGATAAAAAATATATTTCTGATGTTGAAAAGTTATTTCAAGTTGGCATAACCTTTATATAATAATTATGCAATTTTTTGTCATACAACGCATTCTTGGCATTTTGTTAATGGTATTCAGTTTTACCATGGTGCCACCGATTATTGTTTCTATTATCTATCTTGATGGTGCCTTTGAACCTTTTTTTGATGCCTTTGCGGTCACCTTAATTACAGGGATAGTGGCCTGGCTTCCGGTTAAAAATTATAAAAATGAATTACGCCTTAGAGATGGATTTTTAATCGTTGTTTTATTCTGGACAGTTTTAGCATCATTTGGGGCGATACCTTTTATATTATCTACACAAATTGATATATCGATCACCGATGCCATATTTGAATCTTTATCCGGTTTAACGACAACGGGGGCAACCGTCATTGTCGGACTGGATAACTTACCAGAATCTATTCTTTATTATCGGCAACAGCTTCAATGGCTGGGTGGCATGGGTATTATTGTTTTAGCGGTTGCTATCATGCCTTTACTAGGTATTGGTGGTATGCAGCTATACAAAGCTGAAACACCTGGTCCAATGAAAGACAATAAATTAACACCTCGCATTACCGAAACTGCAAAGGCACTCTGGTACATCTATTTAACACTAACCATTGCTTGCGCAGTCGCGTACTGGATGGCGGGAATGAATGCATTTGATGCAATAGGTCATAGTTTCTCAACTATCGCTATCGGTGGTTTTTCTACACATGATGCTAGTATGGGATTTTTTAATGAAACCCCCATGGTTGAAGTGGTTGCCATTATCTTTATGCTTCTTTCAGGTGTGAATTTTTCACTTCACTTTTTATCCTGGCGTAGTCGTTCTCTCAAAGCTTATTTTCTTGATTCTGAGTTTAAAATATATATAAGTCTGCTAATGATAATCACACTTATCTCAGCGGTGTATTTATATTACACAAATTATTTCATCGCACCAGAACGTGCTTTTCTACATGGTATGTTTCAAGCCGTATCAATCGGAACAACCACAGGCTTTACTACTTACGAATACTACAACTGGCCCGGCTTCTTGCCCATTTTATTACTCTTTACCAGCTTTATCGGAGCATGTGCAGGTTCAACGGGTGGCGGCATGAAAATGATTCGATTTTTACTTCTACTTAAACAAGGCATGCGTGAAGTTAAACGTTTAATACATCCTAATGCTGTATTTGTGATTAAAATCGGTGGTAAACCATTATCCGATAGAATTATACAGGCTGTTTGGGGGTTCTTTTCAGCTTACGTTGCCGCCTTCATTATAATATTACTCGCACTTATGCTTACAGGGTTAGACCAAATCAGTGCTTTTTCTGCAACAGCAGCATCCATGAATAATCTTGGACCAGGATTAAATGAAGTGGGATCAAACTATGCGGGAATTAATGATGCTGCGAAATGGATATTATGTTTTGCCATGTTATTAGGGCGTTTGGAGATTTTTACACTATTGGTATTACTCACACCGGCATTCTGGCGAAGATAAAACTAACAGGGCCACCAAGGACACGAAGAACACCAAGAAAACATTAAGTTATTAAAGATTAAACCACTGGGGGCACGGGGCACACTGGAAAATAATCTTAATATTTAAAGCCCAGTGAACCCATGTTCCCCATGATTAATTTTTTGATCTTCTTTGTGTCCTTGGTGGCCAATATTCTTTATTCGACGGTTACTGATTTGGCGAGGTTACGCGGTTGATCTACGTCGGTTCCTTTCAAAACAGCAACATGATAAGCCAACATTTGTAGTGGTACCGAAAAGATAATTGGTGAAACTGCAATATCAAGTGGTGCAACTTCAATTACTTTAATTCCATCTTCTGACTTTAAGTTTGTGCCTTTATCAGCAAAAACGTAAAGTTGCCCGCCACGCGCTTTTACTTCCTGTAAATTAGATTTTAATTTTTCAATTAAATTATCGTTCGGCGCAACAGCAACAATAGGAATATTTTTATCAACTAATGCTATTGGTCCATGTTTTAATTCACCGGCAGGATAACCTTCTGCGTGTATATACGAAATTTCTTTAAGCTTTAATGCGCCTTCCATTGCAACAGGATAATGCATGCCTCGCCCTAAAAATAATGCATGTTCTTTATCGGCAAAGTCTTTCGCCATTTCTTTAATTTCATCATCAAGCTTTAAAACATCATCAATAATACCGGGCAAATGACGTAACTGTTCTACCACTTTTGCTTCAGTTTCTGCTGGAAATCCAAAACGACGCGCCAATACTGTTACTAATAATAATATGGCAACAAGTTGTGTCGTAAAAGCCTTGGTTGAGGCTACACCAATTTCAGGGCCTGCTCGTGTCATCATACTAAGCTCTGATTCACGAACTAAAGAACTTTCAGGAACATTACATATTGCCAGACTATGTTCATATCCAATTTCTTTTGCCTTACGTAAAGCAGCTAAGGTATCAGCCGTTTCACCAGACTGAGATATTGTAATGATTAATGTATCTGGCAGCACAACGACTTTTCTATATCGAAATTCACTCGCAACCTCTACATTTACCGGCAAACTTGTAACCGATTCAATGCCATATTTTGCAATTAAACCTGCATGGTAGCTCGTGCCACAAGCTATGATTTGTATGAATTTAATTTTGTCGAATATTTCTATTGCTTTAGGGCCGAAGCTTGAATCTAAAACTGTGTCTTTTCCCAACCGACCTTCTAATGTATCCGCGATAGCAATGGGCTGCTCAAAAATTTCTTTAAGCATGTAATGAGCATATTCACCTTTGTCGACAGCCTCTCCGGAGAGTTTACTTTCATGGAGGTCTCTTTCTGCCTTATTTCCTTCTTCATCAAACACATCAATGTGTGATGATTTAATAATAGCCATGTCACCTTCATGAAGAATAATGAACTGATTCGTTTCTGACAATAAAGCAGACATATCTGAGGCAATGAAATTTTCATTCTCACCCACTCCAATTACAAGCGGGCTACCTTTACGTGCACAAATTAATGTATCTGGTTCAGAAGTACTTACTACCCCCAAGGCATAAGCACCTTCTAAATCATTAATTGATTTTTTAACCGAATCGAATAATGAATTTTCTTCATTTAAATATTTTTGAATTTGATGAACAATAACTTCGGTATCTGTATCGGAAGTAAAATTAAAGCCTGCTTTAATTTGTTCCGCACGTAAGTCTTCATGGTTTTCAATAATGCCATTATGAACAATCGCGACACAATCATTGCATACATGAGGATGTGCATTTTTCGCAGTTGGTTCGCCATGAGTTGCCCAGCGTGTGTGACCAATCCCGATAAAACCATTCGCAGGTGTTTCTTTTAATGCAGATTCAAGATTTTTTATTTTTCCGACTGTTCTAACACGCTGAATACTTCCACTACCGTCTAAAACAGCAATACCAGCAGAATCATAACCACGATACTCAAGGCGGTTTAAACCATGGAGTAATACCGGAGTTATATCTCTTTTTGAAACTGCACCAACTATACCGCACATATTAAATCTCAGCTTAAACTAATAGAATACATTATTTTTTTGTTTTCACTGGACGTTTCCAGCCTTTAATATTTTTTTGCTTCACACGTGTAATTGCAAGCTCATCATCCGCAACATCAGTAGTAATTGTTGAACCAGCACCAATAGTTGCATTTTTCCCTATTTTTACAGGGGCAACGAGCTGTGTTGCCGAACCAACAAAAACATTATCTTCAATGACTGTTTGATGTTTATTGGCGCCATCATAATTACAAGTAATCGTACCTGCTCCAATGTTGACGTTTTTACCAACCATTGAGTCACCTACGTATGTCAAATGATTCACCTTACTGCCAAGGCCAACAAAACTTTTTTTAATTTCTACAAAATTTCCTATATGTGTATTTTCTGATAATACAGCACCGGGTCTTAATCTTGCGAAGGGGCCAACCTTGCTACCTTTTCCTACTGATGTATTATCTAAAATACTCATTGGTAAAATCACAACATCATCTGCAATTTTTGAATCTTTTATTATACAGTTCGCACCAATTAAAACATTATTTCCGATTGATACATTCCCTTCAAAAATAGTATTAATATCAATCGAAATATCCTGGCCGTGTATTAATTCACCACGTATTTCTATTCTTGTTGGGTCGGCCAATGTTATGCCACCTGCCATTAATTTATTTGCTTGCTCTTGTTGATAATAACGCTCTAATTCCGCAAGCTGCAATCGATTGTTTACACCCAACACTTCATATTCATCATTAGGTTGAGTCGTTTCAATCGTAAAGCCATCCTTCACAGCCATTGCAATGACATCTGTTAAATAATATTCTTCTTGCGCATTTTTATTATCTAACTTGCCTAGCCAGTTTTTTAATAAATCTGCTTTTACTGCTAAAATACCCGTGTTTACTTCTTTAATTTTTTTAACATCATTACTCGCATCTTTTTCTTCCGTTATTTTTTCAACCAAACCTTTTGAATTACGAACGATGCGGCCATAACCTTGTGGATTATCAAGTGATACTGTTAATAAAGAGAAGCCATCTTTTGCTTGATCTAATAATTTAGTTAATGTTTCAACTTTTATCAGCGGTACATCGCCATATAATATTAATGCTAGCTGATTATCTTTCAGCTGATCTTTAACTTGGTCAACCGCATGCCCTGTGCCGAGTTGTTCTGCTTGTAACACCCAATTAATCTCTGGATCATTAATATATTGCTGCACCTGCTCACCACCATGACCATACACAACATTAATAATTTCTGGACTTAATTTTTTTGAAGCATTAATAACATGCTGAACTAAAGCTTGGCCTGCAAGAGGATGGAGTACTTTAGGTAAAGAAGATTTCATTCTTGTACCTTGTCCAGCAGCAAGAATTACAATATTAAGATGTTCTATGTTTGTCATACTAATTCTATAATTACTCTTAATAATTTATTTAGTGTACTACTGGTTTTGATTGATCATCTAATTGCTGCTCAATAACTAAACCTGTTTCAATTTCTTCAGCAGTTGCTTGTCGAACAGCTTCGACTGTAATTTTAAATGTCATTGTTCGACCTGCAAAAGGATGATTTCCATCAAGAAGAACCTCGCCATTTTCAACAGAAACCACTTTCATTTTTAATTCCTGGTCATCTTCATTCTTAAAAGTTGCTTCAGCACCCACCATGCGGTATTCAGGCGGAACATTTTCTACTTTATCACGATAGGTTTTATTTTCATCATAGACACCAAACCCATCTAACGGCCCTAAAATAATTTCTTTTGTATCGCCAACTTTTGCACCTTCCATTGCTTCCACCACAAGAGGAAATACACGATCATCCGCACCATGCACATACTCCATCGGGACATCGCTTTGTTCTTCAACTTTACCTTTGTCATTCAAAATACTATAGGTGAATGAAACGACCTTATTTTTTTCTATTGTATCCGACACTTCAAAATCCAATGACCATTTGTAAATTATTTTCTTTTGATATGCTAGTTTAACAGTTTTCACGTTCAAAACTATACTGAGGCCATCCGCTTTAGAACTGCATAAATTTAATAAATAAATATTTTTCAGCCACAAAAAAAGGCAGATATAAAATCTGCCCTTTTTTAATATTTCTTGATATTGCCTGCAAATTAACGATTTTTACGGAAATTCTCGATCATTCGTAATTGTGCGATAGCTTCAAGTAACTGTGACTGCGCTTCAGCAATATCAATATCGCCTTCGCGATTTGAGATAGCTTCTTCTGCTGCTTGTTTTGCTTCCATTGCTGCCGCTTCATCCAGATCGCTTGCACGAACTGCTGTATCAGACAAAATAGTCACTACACTAGGTTGAACTTCCATCATGCCACCTGAGACATAAATCAATTCTTCCTCTCCACCTTGCTTAGTGATTTTAACTTCACCTGGCTTAAGTGGTGTCAGCATTGGGGTGTGGCGAGCGTGAATGCCCACTTCACCCATAATTGCTGGTGCAATTACAACTTCTGCTCGACCTGAGAAAATCTCTTTCTCAGCACTAACAATATCTAAATGCATGGTCATTGCCATACGCTTTCTCCAAAAGTTTGACGAAAATTATTACTTAATAGTTTTCGCTTTTTCAATCGCTTCTTCAATCGTACCAACCATGTAGAACGCTTGTTCTGGCATGTGATCGTATTCACCCTCAACAATGCCTTTGAAAGACTTGATAGTTTCTTTTGCTGATACATATTTACCAGGTGCACCAGTGAATACTTCAGCAACAAAGAAAGGTTGAGACAAGAAACGTTGGATTTTACGAGCACGAGAAACGATTAACTTATCTTCTTCAGATAATTCGTCCATACCCAAAATCGCAATAATATCTTTTAATTCTTTATACTTCTGCAAAGTACCTTGAACGCCACGTGCTACATTGTAGTGCTCTTCACCAATAACCAATGGATCAAGCAAACGTGAAGTTGAATCTAAAGGATCTACCGCTGGGTAAATACCTAGTTCAGCAATTTGACGAGAAAGTACCAATGTCGCATCTAAGTGAGCAAATGTTGTCGCAGGCGATGGATCGGTTAAATCATCCGCTGGTACATATACTGCCTGGAACGATGTAATCGAACCAGTCTTAGTTGACGTGATGCGTTCTTGTAACGCGCCCATTTCTGCAGCAAGAGTAGGCTGGTAACCTACCGCTGAAGGCATACGACCAAGCAGTGCTGATACTTCAGTACCAGCTAATGTGTAACGATAAATGTTATCAATAAACATTAATACGTCACGGCCTTCATCACGGAAGTTTTCTGCGATTGTTAAACCTGTTAGAGCAACACGTAAACGGTTACCTGGAGGCTCATTCATCTGACCATAAACAAGAGCAACTTTATCTAAAACGCCGCCTTCTTCCATTTCGTAGTAGAAATCGTTACCTTCACGAGTACGTTCACCAACACCGGCGAATACTGAGAAGCCACTGTGTTCTACAGCGATGTTACGAATGAGTTCCATCAGCGTTACTGTTTTACCAACACCAGCACCACCGAATAAACCAATTTTACCACCCTT
>JAUVEN010000066.1 GCA_030594815.1 Gammaproteobacteria bacterium | reverse complement strand
CATTAGACGATTCATATATTTCTTATCTTGAAGATACATTAGATGGATTCAATGCCGACTTGCCCAATCTTAAAGAATTTATCCTCCCTTCTGGTGGGCATGCTACTTCAGCGTGTCATTTAGCACGAACAGTGTGTCGTCGTGCTGAACGTCGTGTTGTCACTTTAGCTAAAGAAGAAAATATTAGCCCACATAGCATTAGTTATTTAAATCGTTTATCTGATTTATTATTTGTTGTAGCCCGTGTATTAGCACGCTATGAAAATGGCAGTGAAGTCTTGTGGCAACCTTATCAAGACAAACAATAATGTTCCTTCGTCTACTTATTACTTTATTCTTTTTTTATACGCCTCTTTCTGTCTATGCTGCGAGTCAGTCAGCTGAATCTAAAAAATCATGCCCGCGTATTATTAGTCAATCTCCTTATATATCTGAAATGTTGGATTTCTTAGGTATGGGACATTGCATCGTAGGTGTTAGTCGTTATAGTAAACGTGATTTACCGCATACCGGAGGCATACTTGATCCGGATGCTGAAGCAATTGACGCACTCATGCCCGATTTAATTATTACTTCAGATTGGTCTAAAGAAGAAACTTTAGAATATGCAACACCAAGTGGTGCTAAATCTATCCGTTTAAAAAGCTTTAACAAGATGTCTCAGCTTGAAGATAATATGAACACTATCGTTAAAGCGACAAGCTGGAAAGGTTCAACAAAAAAGATAAATACATTTAAGAATGCATGGCGCTCAAAAGTAAAACAAGTTAAAGGTAATAACAAAAAAGTATTACTGCTCTCTTCATGCAGTGGTAATGCATATTCATTTGGCCCAAACTCACGCTTACATGATTTATTTACTCTGGCAGGATTTAAAGTAGTTGAAACAAAAGGAAAGATTCGCCATGTACGGCCAGGTAATGAAATTGAACACATCACTGCTCTATTAGAACGTTACCAACCGAACTTACTGTTTATTTTTGAACAACGACTTAAAAAATCATGCCAACTGATGATGCCGAAAGTCTCTGTTAAAATTTTAAGTTTTGATGGTAAAACATTCCTTCACCCGACTACTGCAATACTTGATGGGTTGGACTTACTCATAAGTAAAAAACATCGCTGGCAGTAAAACTACGCCATAAAGCCATCATGAAAAAAAAACTTCTATTAATTGCAGGTATCCTGCTTAGCACCTCAAACATTCATGCAGCCACTCTATTTGGCATTGTCTCTGAACGTTCTGCTACGGAACTTGCTGCAGGTGCAAAACAATTTAGTCGTAAAAACCCTGAACATAAATTAATTCTGCGCACCCCTGCGCAACTGGCTAAATTATCAGATCAACAAATTAATCTATATATAAAAAATGCAGATGCTATTTTACTTGGCGCGGTATTTGGTGATGGCGTCACACGAATTGAACGTCTGATAAAGAATGCACCACTAAACAAAAATAGCCCTATATTTGTCACAAATAGCGATCGTCGTCTAACACGTTTGTCACGTCTTCATGGTGAAGATATATTTAATGGTATTAATAATGAAGATTTACGCACATTAACCCATTCACCTGGAATCAGTATTAGCTATCAACAACATGTAAAAAAACTCTCACAACAATTTCCAAAACAAACAGCATGGTTACAAGCCCGCTCTTATTGGCAGGGTAGAGGTGGTCATAATATGTCAGGGTTAATTGCCTGGTTGCTGCAACACAATGATAAGCACATTGTTGTTCCACAAGCCCAACCACAATCTGCCGTTCGTTATTATCAACATGGCCAGATATTGCCAGTACAACACCTTAAATTTAAAAAAGATATTCCCGTTGCCATTGTTCTGGATTACAAAACGGGAGATCGAGCGGGAGATCGTGAACTACTTGATGCGATTTGTACGCAAATAGAAAAACGTAATCAGCAATGTTTCGCCATACTGGCCCGCTGGGGTGAAGCCAGTATGCAAGCAATCAAAAACATTAATAATATTATTAAACCTGCCAAAGCCAGCATACTGGTTTCACTTCAGGATTTTGCTATCGGTGGTGGCCAGTATCGTAAGAATGTTACAAAAATTCTTACCCGGTTAAATATTCCTGTTGTCAAAGGTATACGTTTAACTGATCGCACCACAACAGAATGGCAACTCTCAACTGATGGGATTCCCTGGGACGGAGTGCATTACCGTGTTGCAATGCCTGAGTTACAAGGTATTAGCCAACCGATGATTCTCGCAACCGCAAGTTTACCCTATATTGATAAGCTGACCGGGTTAAGACTTTCACCAAGCCGTCCTGTGCTGGAACAGGTTGAACAACTTGCTTCACGCGTGACTAACTGGACTAAACTTCAACAACTTGATAACAGTAAAAAACGTGTTGCTCTGATTTATTATAACCATCCTCCTGGTCGACATAATATCGGTGCAGATAATCTTGATGTCCCCGCATCACTCTGGCATATCCTTAACCAACTCAAACAATCAGGTTATGACACTGGAATGTTACCAAATGACCAACAATCTTTACTCGACTTAATTCAGCAAAGAGGAATTAATTTACCCAATGACAACGGTGCACTAGCCGAGATGTCTGGCAACATTGCCACACTGTCTCTTGCGAAATATCAACAGTGGTTTAAAACTCTCGCACCCCGTGTACAAGATGAAATGATTTATGGCCCATTGGGTTATTTACAGTCCAGTTTGTTTAATGCAGTTAAACTTAACAAACCTGGCTTAGGTAAAATGCTGTTGCAACATGTGGGTAGTGATATTGAACATTTGCTTGAAGGTGTCAAACACCCTGCCCGTAATCGTGCTTTAGATTTATTCAAACAATTTAAGCAATATGCCAATGCTTTACTTAAGGGTGAAAATACGCAAGATAAAATAACCAAACTGACTAAAGCGTTACATGCTACTGGTATTGAAGGCATACGTGGTTGGGGGAAAGCACCAGGTAATGTCATGGTGTTTAATAATGAATTATTGATACCCGGCTTGCAATTCGGTAATGTTTTTATTGGCCCGCAACCACCTCGTGGTTGGGAAGTGAACGAAGAACTACTGCATGCAAATTTAAGTTTTCCACCGACACATCAGTATCTTGGTTTTTATTATTGGGTCAAGCATCAGTTTAAAGCCGATGCACTGGTACATTTAGGACGTCACTCTACTTACGAATTCTTACCACAGCGTCGTGTCGGTTTAACTAAAGATGATTATCCTTCACTCATCGCATCAGATATTCCCGGAATTTATCCCTATATTGTAGATGGTGTTGGTGAAGGTATTCAGGCTAAACGCCGTGGTCTTGCAGTTATGATTGATCATCTCACGCCACCATTAAACACAACCGAGCTTTATGATGACTTACTAACTCTGCGCCAGCTAATTGAAAGCTATGAATCAGCACAGGAAAAAAGTCCTACTCGCCATCGTGCAGTAAAAAACATACGCAACATGATCGACACAATGAAACTGCGTAGTGAACTCGAAACCATCATGAAAGATGAATTACAAATACGCGGTATCACTTTTGAACAAGTTGATGACGAAATGCTGGTGCATGAAGTGGGTCATTACCTGACTCAAATGCAGGAACAATTTATGCCTATAGGTTTACATATCTTTGGCAAAGACTGGGATAAAGCGGCTATTGATATGATGCTCGGTTCTATTGATCAACCTGATAACAAAGCTTTACCTAAATTACTCGCTGATTCACCAAGACATGAACGTATGGCCTTACTTGCGGCATTGAACGGTAAATTCATTGCACCGGGGAAAGGCAATGATCCAATCCGAACACCTGAGTCCTTACCCACTGGCAGAAATTTTCATGCACTGGATAGTAGTTTGATTCCTAGTCGTATTGGTTATCAACTGGGTTTAGAGCTGGCGAATCAAACACGTAAAGAAACTAAATTTAACTCTGAAGAACGTGAAGCGATTATTCTATGGGCATCCGACACGGTACGAGATGAAGGTGTCATGGTTGCTTTTGGTTTAGATATGATGGGCATTCAACCCGTGTGGAATAGCCGCGGTAAGTTCAATGGATTAAAACGTTTAACTATGAGTCAGCAGCGAGTACGGCGTGATACTTTATTTACCACCTCCGGCCTATTCCGTGATTTATATGCAAACTTGTTAGTCTGGTTAGACCGAGCAGTATTGCTGGCATTAGATGGGGCAAGCTTAACCATTATGCAGCAACATCCAGAGTTAAAAGATGCATTAAACGCTGCGCTACAACCTATTTCTGAAATGCGGGAGCCCGGTAACGAATCCTTTGCCATTAATGAAATAGCGGCTCACTGGGTAAAACAAACTCAGGAATTATTAAAAGAAAATTTATCCGCGGCACAAGCGGGACGTCAGGCCAGCTTAAAATTATTTGGTGATGCTCCCGGTAGTTATGGTGCGGGCGTTAATCGACTAGTAGAACGTTCTGCCAGTTGGGAAAAACGTCAACAAATTAGTGACTCCTATATCTCACGTTTAGGGCATGCATATGGGATTAATATTGATGGTCTAGCTGCACATAAAATGTTTAAAGAAAATCTTAAACATGTTCAAAATACCTATCTTGGTCGTTCCAGTAATCTATACGGCTTAATGGACAACAATGATGTTTTTGATTACATGGGAGGCATGAGCATGGCGGTAGAATCTTTATCAGGAAAAGTTCCTAATAATCGTGTTATTCAACATGCCAATCCGGAAAAAGCTCACCTGCAATCACTAGACAGCGCATTGTTACAAGAATTACGTGGCCAGTTTTTAAACCCAGTATGGATAAAAGGTTTAATGAAGCATGACTATGCGGGTGCGCGCACCATGGGCAGTGAGTTTCTGGAATACTTATGGGGCTGGCAAGTCACCAATCCGGAAATTATTAAGTCATGGGTTTGGGATGAAGTTAAAGATGTTTACCTCGATGATCGCCATAACTTAGGCTTAGATAAATTTTTAGAACAAGGCCATAACGTACATGTTAAAACCAACATGTTAGCGATTATGCTGGTTGCAGCACATAAAGGATTCTGGCAAGCCGATGAAGAAACCTTAAAAGAGTTAGCTGAGAAATTCGCACAACTCGTTGCTGAACATGGTTTACCCGGTAGTGGTCATACCCAACCGGATCATCCGATGCTGGAATGGATAAAAACAAAAATAGATATTGAACTGGCAAATAAATTAACCGCCGTTCAAAATGCAGCGCGTGGGGATATAACACCAGCAGTGAATGTGCCGAGCTCAATTGCGCAATTAGATATTTCACAGCTTGATCCGGCACAAGAAGAACAAGCAGCTAAAGTACAACAAACAACTAAAGAACAGCAAACTGAATCGGAAGTACACGAACTCAATCAACAAAGTAAAACACTGGCTTGGCTGTTGTTACTGGCCACACTATTTATTATCGCAGGTGGGTTTATACATGGTCGCCAACAATTTAAAAACTAAACTAAAAGGACACCTCTATGTTTAGCAGTGAAAGTATTAACATCATGCATCTGGCCGTTGAATGGTTGTTACAACCCGTCATTTATATTTTGTTATTTGTCGTTATTGCCACACTATGGGAAGCTGGCACAGCAATTGGTGAACGCTTTGGCGGTTTACAAAAACTTAAAGCGACTAACAACCTTGCTCACATTGAAATTCTGGCGCGCAAACGTATAGAACGTGCAGACTTAATTGCACGTGTTGGTCCTATGCTCGGTTTGATGGGAACACTCATCCCATTGGGTCCCGGCCTTGCGGCTCTAGGACAAGGAGAATTACAAACTCTGGCCAGCGCGGTGACTGTGGCATTTGATACTACTGTGTTAGGTTTATTAGCGGGTATTGCAGGTTTTATCATGGGACGTTTACGTCGTCGTTGGTATGATCACTTACTTGATGAGATTGAACGCAATGACTAATCACACAAAACAACGCAACTGGTCACATAGTCGTTTTGACTCGCAAGATGAAGAACCCTTAGGGCCACTTGCGAATCTCGTTGATATTATGCTGGTATTTGCCTGTGGATTGATCGCAGCTCTTGTTGCAAGTCAGGGAGGATTGGATGAACACTTTAAGCAAGCAGGAACAACTGTGGAACAAGGGCAAGAGATTCCAGAAATGCCAAACGGTATTGGTCAGTCTGGGAGTGGATATGAATCAGTCGGTAAAGTTTATCGTGATAGTAAAACAGGAAAACTTATTATGATTGGAGATGACAATGACAACAAATAATGAAGAAGAACGTAATAAACGTCACGAAAATCGCATGGCGAAAAAGAAAACCATCATCGACGAGAAAGTTAAAAAAGCGGATAAAGAACAAGGTGTCATCGTCATTACAACAGGCAATGGCAAAGGTAAAAGTTCATCGGGTTTTGGTATGGTCGCACGCGCTCTTGGTCATAATATGAAAGTAGGTATTGTACAGTTTATTAAGGGCGCCATGTCGACAGGTGAAGAAACTTTTTATCGTCGTTTCCCTGATGAGGTTGAGTATCATGTTATGGGAGATGGATTTACCTGGAATACTCAGGATAGAGAGCAAGATATTAAAACAGCCACATTAGCATGGGATATAGCAAAAAATATGTTAAGTGATGATAGTTATAATCTTATTCTTCTTGATGAACTTAATATTGTATTAAAGTATCAATACCTCCCCATTGAGGATGTTATTAACGACTTACAAAGCCGTCCTAATATGCAACATGTTGTGATAACAGGCCGTGCAGCAAAAGATGAGTTAATCGAGATTGCCGACACAGTAACTGAAATGAAAGATGTTAAACACGCATTTCGTTCCGGCGTTAAGGCTCAAAAAGGAATAGAGCTGTAATTGAAAATGATTCAACTTAAAAAAACATTATCAGCTCACCATACGGCTGATTTTAAAAGTATTGCAAAAAAAGAGATTTCTCTTATTGATGCATCACTTCTTCCTTTACAACAAGGTTTATCATTAAGTAGTTATGTAGGAAAAGCACCTTTTAGTGTCATCATTCTCAATGCAACCGAACATGTTGCTTCACTTGATGTAAAGACGGGGATCTTTTATACAGGCATTATTGCTGGCTGTAGCTGTTCTGATGATCCGTCCCCGACCGATGAACAAAATGAATATTGTGAACTCTTGTTTAGAATAAACAAAGAGACCGGGGAAACAGAGGTTATACTACTGGATTTCATTCTTTGATTCGTAAACGGTGTTTCCCTGCACCACTTTTCCCGCTAAAAGCATGCGGGAATGACGAGCTCTCAAATCGCGTTATTCCTGCCAGGCAGCGAGCCGGAAGAAGGTGAGACTGGAACAGTCGAGAGGCTGGCCTGGGCCATCCATTTTTATCAACCGGATAAATAACTTACTTCCCTCTTCTCCTATCTGTATAATTTCTTGATGCATAATGATAAAAGTTATAAACGAAATATACCTATACTAGCCTTATGCCAGGCACTTTTTATGAGTGGCACTTCATTAATGGTCGCCACTACCGCCTTAGTTGGCTTCGCTCTCGCTGATGATAAGATTTACGCCAGCCTGCCCTTTGCCTTACAACTTGTCGCTACAATGTTCACAAGCATTCCTGCGGCTATGTTGATGGCAAAGATTGGACGTAAATCAACTTTTTTACTGGGTACAGTAATCGCTATGCTCGGGGCAGCAATTTGTGCCTATGCTGTTATCGAACATAATTTCTTATTATTTATAATTGGTAGTGTTTTCATTGGGATATTTTCTGGCTTTGCTAATTATTATCGTTTCACTGCCGCAGACAGTGTTGATAAAGAGCATAAAAGTCGCGCCATTTCTTTTGTTTTAGCCGGTGGTGTATTGGCTGCCATTATTGGTCCAAATTTAGCGAATTACACTAAAGATATAATTAATAATGCCATGTTCGCGGGTAGTTATGCCTCGATTATAATCTTATACGTATTGTCGTTTATCTTGCTGAACTTTCTTGATTTACCTCATAACAAACAACAAGCTAAATCTTCGCAAGACAGTGGCCGTCCATTAAGTGTTATTGCTCGACAACCTCGTTTTATTATTGCAGTTGTAAGTGGAATGTTAGGTTACGCAACCATGACCCTGGTAATGACTGCTACACCTCTTGCAATGCAACACCACAACCATGTTTATGCAGATACTGCATTTGTTATTCAATGGCATGTATTAGGCATGTTTGCGCCTTCATTTTTTACAGGTTACCTGATTAAACGTTTTGGCTTATTATCTATAATGAGTGTTGGTGCACTATTTGGCCTGGCTTGTATTGTTATTAATTTAAATGGAACGACAACAAACCATTTTTGGTTTGCATTACTATTGCTCGGCATTAGTTGGAATTTCTTGTTTATAGGGGCGACCACACTGCTCACTGAAACCTATAATGAAAATGAAAAATTTAAGGCCCAGGCATTAAACGATTTTCTGGTTTTTTCTGTCGTGTCTGCTGCCTCTCTTTCTGCCGGAGTATTACATCATAAATTTGGCTGGCAATTTGTAAACTACATTGCCATTCCTGCGGTTATAGGTATTATCATTAGTCTTATTTGGTTATACAAAGTAAATAAAATTGTAGATAGCCAACCAAGCAGTGAAATGATTAAAGATGCAACTAACACTGCTGAAAGCTAATCATATTATTTAAATTTTGTTTTTAGGTGCCCTATGAAAAAAGATCCTGTAATCGTTATTGGCCTTGGTGAAATGGGTAGTGTATTTGCCCGTGCTATTTTAAAACTGGGGCACCCCGTATATCCCGCCTCGCGTAATACTGATTTAGATGAGCTGGCTAAATCAATTCCAACTCCAGCCATGGTATTAGTTTCTGTTGGAGAAAATGATCTACAAGCCTGTTTGGATAAACTTCCTACTGTATGGCATGACTGTGTCGCATTATTACAGAATGAATTATTACCTCGCGATTGGGAATTACATAATTTTACAGATCCAACTGTAATATCAGTATGGTTTGAAAAGAAAAAAGGACAAGATTCAAAAGTGTTAATACCTTCACCTTGCTTTGGTCCGAATGCATCTTTGCTTGTCGATGCATTAGCAACATTAGATATTCCGGCCTGTGAGGTTGCCTCAGCAGAAAAAATGGAAGAAGAACTATTAATTAAAAATGTTTATATACTAACAACAAATATTTCAGGATTACTCACTAAAGGCAATGTTGAAGATTTGTGGAATAACCACAACGAGCTTGCGATTGAAGTTGCAAATGAAGTAATGGATATACAGGCAACATTAGTTGGCCATGATCTTAAGAGGGAGAACTTAATAAAAGGATTTAAAACAGGTATAGATGGAGACCTGGCACACATGTGCATGGGACGTTCTGCTCCGGGCCGATTGGCTAGAGCACTTGAACTTTCTGATGCTGCTGGATTAAAAATTAAAAAGTTGCTTGAGATACAAAAACAAATTTCATAAAAAATTGAGCCACGAATAACTGCACGGAGAAGGTGAAACCAGAGGTTGAGAAGCTGGCCTGGGCCACGCAGGAGCGGTTATCCAGGAGCTGTTGCCGAGAAAACGAAGATAAAGCACTAAATTTGTTAGCTCCACTCCGCTTGAGCTAACCTACAGAAATCTGAATGTAGGTTGGTTCAACGAGAAACGCGACGAAACCAACAAAAAGCTAATCACTTTTCCTTGCTTTATCGAGTAAAGCACAAAGTTGATCCGCGCCATCTAGTATTCTTGGACCCGCTCTATTTAAGAGATCTGGATCTATAAAATATATTTGCTTGTTTTTTACTGCAGCTAATTGTGTCCAAACTTTCCATTCCGAGATCCACTTTTCCTTTTTATCGCCTTTCCCCCCAGCAATAATCACGTCCGTATTCGTTGCTAACACGGCTTCAATTGATACTTTCGGTGTCAGGGAATGAAGATCTGCGAATACATTTACACCTCCGCATAAAGCAATAACATTAGAAATAAGATGATCCCGGTTAACCGTCATTATTGGTTTATTCCAAAACTGATAAAAAACTTTTACTTTCTTTTTCTTTGAAAAAGAATCTCGTAAAGAATGAAAATGTTGTATAAATTCTGCTGAAGCTTTATTTGCAGTGATACTTGTCCCTGCAAGTTGGCCAAATCGTTTTATTGTATTAGCAATATCTTCGGGCTGTTTAGGTTCGCTCATAAAGACATTAAAGCCGAGCGATGCCAACTTCGTGACTTGTTTGTGATTATTTCCGGAACCCCATGCCACGATAAGATCTGGATTTAATGTCACTATTTTTTCAATATCAAGTGAAGGATACCCTCCGACGCGAGGAATTAATTTAGCCGCTTTAGGGTAATCACTATACGATACGGCCCCAATAATTTTATCTCCTGCTCCTGCGGCAAACAATGATTCTGTAGCATGAGGAGCCAGACTGATAATGCGCTCTGCGGGTTGCATCAATATGATAATGTTTCCATTATCATCTTTCACGCTTATTTCCGCTTGTACAGAAGTAACCAGCGCTAAACTTATAACAAGAAAACTTACTCGCATTATAATATTAAAAGTTAAATTCAGTTGTTTAAACATATGACAAATCATTCTCATTATCTTTATTAGTTGTTTTTATTAAATTTGATAACATCATTAATGCATCATTTAATCGTAGCCATTGTTCTTCATTAGCAGGTAATCCAAAACGTAAGCTCTGTAGTGTTTTTTGTTTATTGCTGGATACACTTCCCTCAAAATACCGAATTAATATTCCTTGCTTAGCAAAGGCTTCAAATATTTCTTTTGCATTTGGATGCTTTACCCACTGAAATAAGGTTGTTCCACCATTCGGCTCTAAATAATTTTCTGTTAAAACATTGTATAAGCGCTCGCTTGAATGCCTTAAATAGTGAATTGTTTTCTTATGCCATTGCTTATCTTGTAAGGCTTGTTTAGCAATATATCGTGTTGGTCCAGTTAACGACCATGGACCCAATTTGTCTGACATACGCTGGAGAAGTTCTTTATCTGTAATAATGAAACCACAACGTACACCCGCCAGTCCAAAAAACTTTCCTAACGAACGTAATATAATTAACCCGGGCTTAATTCCTGCTGACAACAAACTATTTTCGGGCGTTACATCCATAAAGGCTTCATCAACAATTAACCATCCACCCTTCGTGGAAAGTTGTTGATGCCAATTTAATAATTTTTCAACAGATACAATCTCACCTGTAGGATTATTTGGGTTAATAACAACAAGTACATCAAGTTCATTAATCTTATTTTCGACATCCATCAAAGACAATTGAACAACATCATGCCCTGCTTGCTTCCAATTATATTCATGTTCAGCATAAGTTGGGGATATTACACCCACTTTTGAAAAAGAGCGAAGACCAGGTAGAATTTGAATTGCTGCTTGTGACCCTGAAATAGGCAAACAATAATCACAACCATAATATTCACAGGCAGCTGTTTGTAAACCATCATTATCTTCAGGCAATGTTTGCCAGATTGATGAAGGCACATTCGGTACATTCCAGCCATTAGGGTTTAATCCTGTAGATAGATCTAACCAATCATCTTCTGGAATACCATATTTTGCAGCAGCGGCTTTAATACGACCACCATGCTTAAGTCCAGAATATGTAAATTCTTTATCTCTAGACAATTAAGTACTCCCCTACAGTGATTACTACTATCCAAACGAATATACTTTTATACACTAATTTTATTGACCGCTCGATATCAGTGACTTTGGGTTCGTTGTGAGATCCAAGTAATGGACGTTGTACATTTTCACCGTGATACCGAGCAGCACCACCCAGTAAAATTTGTAATGCACCTGCACCACTCGCCATAACAACACCGGGATTTACGCCATGCCATTGTGATGCCTGCTTGAACCAACACGAGATTGCATTCCATGTACTTCCGGTAATTGCATAACTCAGCGCGGTTAAACGCGCAGGTAACCAATTTAAAGCATCATCTATTCGTGCAGCAGCCCAACCAAAATGTGTGAAGCGGTCGGTTTTATATCCCCACATTGCATCTAAAGTATTCGCTAAACGATACAAAACGACACCCGGCGCACCGAATAAGACAAACCAGAATATCGCAGCGAAAATAGCATCACTTCCATTTTCCAGTACAGATTCAATCGTCGCTTTTGTAATTGCAGTTTCATCACTATCTGACGTATCACGACTCACAATCAAAGCAATTTTTTTTCGAGCAAGTTCAATATCCGGCTGGTCTAAAGCCTTACTCACCACTCTAGCATGCTGCATCAGGCTTTTGCTTCCCAAGGCAACAGTTAAAAATAAAATACCAATAATCATTTCAAAAATAACTTGTTCGTGCGTTTCCTGAAAATGATATTGGTTAAGCAACCAAACTAAAGACGCTACGGGAATGACCATTATTCCCCAGGCTAAAAGGCCCATTAAATATGACAAAAATGGATGACTGCTATCATGTTTATTAAGCTTATTTTCTAACCAACTGGCAATATTTCCGAATCCCACCAATGGATGCCAGCATTTGGGTTCACCAAATACATAATCAATAAGCAAGGCAGAAATGATTGTCATGGAAATTAACATGGTGCCTATTTTAAATGATTCGCCGAAATGAACACAGACTATTTTGTCTTATCTTATCCTGGTTCTCTTTAATGCCCGTCCATGTCAAAATAAGCGGATGAGTAAAGCACGTACGATAATGATTCAAGGCACTACTTCAGATGCGGGGAAAAGCACGCTTGTCGCAGGGCTATGCCGAATACTTAAAAACCGTGGAGAAAGAGTCGTACCCTTTAAACCACAAAATATGGCATTAAATAGTGCAGTAACAGTTGATGGTGGTGAGATTGGGCGTGCTCAGGCAGTTCAGGCATTAGCCGCTGGCGTAGAACCACATACAGATATGAATCCCGTTCTCCTTAAACCTAATTCAGACACAGGTGCTCAGGTCATTGTGCACGGCCATGCAGTGAAAAATCTCACTGCTGTCGATTATCACGAGTACAAAACCACCGCTATGAAAGCAGTACTCGAATCCTATAATCGTCTCAAAGAACAATATGACTGGATCATTGTTGAGGGTGCAGGCAGCCCCGCTGAAATAAACCTTCGTGATCGTGATATTGCGAATATGGGCTTTGCAGAAGAGGTGGATTGCCCTGTTATTATTGTAGGTGATATTAATCGTGGCGGTGTATTTGCTCACCTCACCGGCACATTGGACTTGTTATCAAAATCAGAACAAGAACGAACTCTTGGTTTTATTATTAACTGCTTTCGTGGTGATATTGGTTTATTGGAATCCGGGCTAGATTGGCTCGAAGAGAAAACGAATAAAAAAGTCTTTGGTGTATTACCTTATTTACATGGTTTTCATCTTGAAGCAGAAGACAGTGTAAAAGTCGAACAAGTTATTGATAACTCTCAGCAACGGCTTAATGTCATCGTCCCGGTTTTCCCTCATATTAGCAATCATACCGATCTTGATGCATTACGTTTACATCCGCAGGTCAATCTACAATACGTCGCAACAGATATGGAAAAACAAGATGCCGACCTGATTATTTTACCTGGCAGCAAAAATGTACAAGGTGATTTACAGTGGTTAATTCAACAAGGCTGGCAAGAACATATCAATAAACATCTGCGTTATGGTGGCAAACTCATTGGTATTTGTGGTGGTTATCAAATGTTAGGCAAAAGACTGCATGATCCGTATGCTATAGAAGGTACATCAGGTAGTACAAATGGTTTGGCTTTATTGGATTTTGAAACCACAATAGAAAAACAAAAAGAACTAAAACTGGTTGATGGACAATTTAGTTGGGATGATTCAAAAGTTGCCGGATACGAAATTCATATGGGAATATCTAAAGGCCCCGCACTCAATAATCCCGCAATACAACTTGAAAATAAAGTTGATGGTGCACTGTCTGATGATAACCAAATCATGGGTACGTATTTACATGGTATTTTTGATAAAACAGGCGCATTAAGCAGTTTATTAAAATGGGCGGGCTTAAAAGAAACAACTTTATTTGATTATGAAGCCTTACGTGAACAGGAACTGGATCGTCTAGCAGATGAAATGGAAAAGCATATTGATATTGATTTATTGCTGGAGAAATCTTATTAGATTCCTTTCAACTATTTTTTAAAAATAATTTCTACGCTAAATAGTACTGAATGTTCTGCATGAAAATCATTGATTCTTTGGTATAAAATCTGAGGCTTTACTTCAATAAAGAGGTAATCTTTATGAATGCTTTGTCGATAATTTAGTCCAAGTAGAAAATGTGTTGTATGTACATTCGGCTCACTTACACCATAAACACCGGCATAATAAGACAATGCTTTTTTCTTACTAATAGTATGAAACATCGAAAAAACCTGACTTAATTCAAACTGATCGGTTTCGTTTTTCCATCTGGCAAAGGTAGCTGAACGAAATAAATTATCTTCTCTGATTTTTCTGTTTAATTCTAAATATGAGTCAAAAGCCCAACCAGATGAATCATACCAATATGGCACTTCGTCCCATTTAATATTCCATTTTGCAAAATTAAACTCTTTACTGAATCTAAATCTAACAAATGGATCAATTGTTGAACCAAGTTTTAGTCCAATACTAGGCTTATATTTCCAGCCGAACCTTTCACCCGAATCAGCCTGAACACCTAAAATATTATTAGCTTCTTCCTCTGAAGTTGTTGGAATATTTTCAGTTTGAGTTGAAATATCATAAGGATTTTTGTCTTCTGGACTTTCAAAAAATAATTTCAAATTCTTTTCTGTGTTAGGCAACCGTAATTTAAATTTAACTTTTGATGTGTATTCAATAATGCCCTTCTCTCTAAAAATTACATTTTGCTTTAAACTCAGGTAACTTCCACTTGTATCATAAAAATCTCTGTTCGAAGTGAAAAACTCGTCCATATTTCTAGCCATCGATTCCACACTTGAAGATACATATTCCTGAGATGCATCAAAAAAAGAAAAAAAAGAATCATCAATTTCTGTTGATACAGTTTCATCCTCCGGGCATATTTCTTCATCTGAATATATGTCATCATCAAGTTCATCGACTATATTGGTATCCTCAGTATCTAATATTATTTCCTGCTCTGACACATCTGAAACAGAATTTTCAAATTCAGCCTGAATGGCAAAAGGAAACAACATATTAACAAGTAATATAGCAAAATAAATTAATTTTCTAAAACCTAAATAGGACATAGCTATATTAATATTTCAACATTAAAAAGAATACATTTAATATTACCAACAAATTTAATTTGTAAAATATAAAATGAGTTAAAAATTCCCTTTCCCGAATAAACGTACTGCCCAATACATTGCAAACTGTTTCCAGCGGGGTATTCCAAGAACTCCCATTGCTTCACGAAAAATATTATCCGCCCATTCTTTTGATTCAATAGCATGCAC
>JAUVEN010000059.1 GCA_030594815.1 Gammaproteobacteria bacterium | reverse complement strand
TAATGACATCCATAAAAAACGCCCGATAAGGGCGTTTATATTTTAGGCGGTTTAACTTTTATAAAAAATTTATTAGCTGCCCCAACACTTCTGTGAATTATCTGAAGTATCGGATTTTGTAGCAAGTTTGCGCCCGACATTGTCAATGGTGTATACACTACAATCAGTATCACTTACTTGGGCACCTTTTACGGTAGCGGTAATCAAGAAAGTGCTTCCTCCAGTGGCTGTAATAGTGTAGTGATCTTCATCAGTAGTAGTACCACCAATTTTTGTTAGATCATTTGTATAAACACCATTTTCAGCCATCCAGTTTTCTTCAAAAGCTGCTGCTTTAGTCAAGTAGCTGATCGCATCCATACGATAACCTTTACGCTTAAAACGATCGTATGAAGGAATTGCTACAGCTGCAATGATGCCTAAAATCGCCATGGTAATAATAAGTTCTATTAAAGTAAAACCATGCGATTTTTTCATTAATCTATTTTTCATTTAGAATTCTTCCTCAACATAAATTTCACGCCAGCTTTGTCGGCCTTCAGCTCCCGGTGTTGTATTCACTCCTTCCAGAACTGTACCACCACCTGTGCTACCACCTTTCTCTGTGTCTACAGCACCATCACCACTACCCTGAATAACGATACCACAGTTGTTTCCTATACAAACGACGTTACCAAAGTTTTCACCATCATAGGATGTGCTGTCTGTAACAAGGTTTGAACCACTGTTTGTAACACTTGAATCTTCACCAAAACCAGCACCGGGGTGAGCGGTACCTGTTTTATTGTAAAGTGAATAGAAATTTGTAGTTCCACTCTTGGTGCAAGAAGCGGCGGAAGGTTGGAACGTTGTTATAAGCAATTGCTGAGAGAAGGATTGAGTATCAGCATTAACTCTCTCATTCAGAGAGCTTACCGTTGCCCAATCTCTATACCAGCCAGGAACAGTATTCAGGTAAGACTCAAGTTGTGAGAAGAGCGTTATTACAGGACTTGAAGGTAAACTTGTTAAAGGATCTAGCACAGTATAGTTTGCAAATATTTGCAAGCCAGTAACATTTTGTATTTCTTCACCAGTAAGTGTAGCTGCAGATGCTCCTCTAGAAAATGTTTTAGTACTGTCTGGGAGACCATTTACTACAGAAAGTATCTCTTTTATGCCGTAATAACTTTGAGTATTTGTTATCAGATCATCTCCAGTAATAAATCTACGCCCCGTACCAGCATATACCCAGTTTTTTCCACTTATTTTAAGGGTTGTTGGCTTGAAGTAAAAAGGTTGATTTGAATCTATAACCGTTGATATTGACCAGTTGGTCGTATTATAAAAAGAAGTGTCCTCTTCAAGTAATGTTGAGGTACCCATACGAGCCAGGTATCCGGATGGAGCTGTAGCTGAAGAGCCGCTGGAAATACCAAAGTAAACATTGTCAGTGATAAAATTGTTAGTCCAATCGACAGTATGCATTTTTCCGACATAGCTGTTTGAATCTGCAACAGGTTTCCTATCTATTACTGTAATAGTACCGGAATCGATATCATTTAGTTTTAGAGTAATAACATTTGCTGTTTGTGTACTTAACAATGTTGTTAAGTCAGTTGGACCCGAACCAAATACCAGATACCAATCATTTACACTTGGATTCGACCAGTCACCATCAACTAAATTAGGCTGTCTAAATGAAACTAGCTCAGGTGTACTTACTGTTAATCCCAAATTTGAATATTCCGTCATACCAGAAGTATCATTAAACTCGGCTAATAATTTTGGAGGTGCTTCAGGATTGGTAATATCCATAATAATAATTGATGAGCGAGAGGTGAAGTCAGCAGTTGAATCACCATCTACATCGATGTCTAATGATGTTGAATTAGTTCCATCATTTGAACCTCCACCAAAGCGCATAGTAGCCACCAGAATAGTACCCCAGCCATTAGGATGATCGGTATCATTTGGGAAAATATTGACATCAAATGTTTTTAAATCACCATCAACATAATAAACATGGTTAGGGTAGTTAGGCTCAGATAACCATTGCATGTGAGGTAATAAGTTTTTAGGAGCATATGCCCATATTTCTGCGCCTAGTTTGTGGCTTGCAGGAGCACTACTTTCATGTGGTGAAACAGCCGCACGAGTGAGATCATATTTTTTATTTGCTGTATCGAAGAAACCACTATTAAATGCATGTAACAATCCATCGTTTGCTCCAACATAAACTACGCTACGACGTTTGCTATATTGGGTGGTGAAAGCATCATAAGTGGTATCACCATATTGTGTTCTCCATATGCCTGTTGGTTTTTCAACAATGGCAGGAGATGAATGAATAATATCACCTAAGCGCCAAACTTCATTGGTACCATCTCCATCGCTATCAATTGTTCTATTACGTAGATTCGAATCATCAACGCCTCGAATAAAATCAACTAAGAGCTGTGCATCATCCAAATCAATATCTGAGTCACCATCTTTATCTGCCTGGAGATGAAAATAACCATAGTTGCTGCTACTAAAGCTGGACGTTACAAAATCTGACGATTCTCCCGAATCGACTTCACCATCATTATCAGCATCAAGCCAGGTGAAAATATAGCGTTGTGAATTTGTATTTGTAGAAAGATTGTTTGCGTCGGTGTATGTTCTATTGGTAGTTAAAGCCGCTGAACTCATTTCATTAAGTTCTCGTTTAGCATCCCACAATGTTTTTACATCATCAATTTCACCAACTGAATCAAGAACCAGTGTTTTACCATCACTGGTATTGAAACGCTGAACACGTGTCCTATTTTGCGAAACATCATAGAAGAACTTGATAACTTTATCGGTAGCATAACTATCAAGTTGACCATCCTGATCGGCGTCTTCTCTGAAGTTAAGTTCTTTATCCAATAACAGAGTATGTAAGAACCCTGCCCATTGAACAGTTTGAGTTTGATCAAGTGATTTAATTTCGGGTTGATATAGTCCTTGTACAACCATACTGGTGCTAGTTACTGTATTGGTAATAACGGCTGCGGCACTACCTGCAGAACGCCGGTTAGATATTTGTGATAGTACTTTATTTAATTGAGTTTCAACCTGTGATGGATCTTGAGACAAAAAGTAATTGTCTGGAATTGAATCTGAACCAACAGCTCCAGTTGAATTAATAACTGAATCATATTCTAAAATGTTTGAAGGTTCACCATCACCATCGAGATCAGTAAAACCACCCCATTTAGCTGCGTAAAATAAAGGATCTTTAAGTAGTTGCCCTGTTGAAGTTCCAATAGTATATGTTTGAGCAGTAGCAGTAGCAGAATCAATACAAGCGGGATTACAATCTGCTAATAACGCATTCGGATCATTGTATAAGAAACTATTGATACCAGAATGTGCGTGAAAACCATCATCAGTTGAGCCACCAATAATATAACCAAAGCCCATTTGGAAGCTGGTTGATTGTGCAAGAACGTCTGTGGTCACAGTTATTGAAGTTGGTGTTATATCATATTTGATTGTTCCCCCCATATCTTGGTCATAATCACCACCTTGTTCGGTATCTTCCCAAATAACGGCAACAGTTCCCGTTGCTGTACCGCCTGCTCCTTTAGTGAATGGAACTATGACTTTAAAATCTACAATGGCGCAGTTACCAGGTAATGATGAGCCAGACAGATCTACCATACCATCGTCACGACAAGCTGGAATAATGTTTACAGTTTTCCCTGCAATAAAGTTTCCCGACACATCTTGTACAGGAATTTCTAATTGAGGTGCAGAAGGAGAAAGTGCAACAGCATAGGTTTGTATTTTTTGATCGCCAGAGAGTGCACGTATATCCTGTGTGTGCGCATAATGTGCAATACCCGCCATATGGTATGAACCTTCAAGGCGAGGAGAGCTTGGACAACTTCCCTTTAAGTCACTTAATGCTCCTACCGTCTTTGCTGTACATAACTGATTATTGTCAGTTCCATTTTCACCAACAAACCAAGTACTTCCTGCTGCAGTTAATCCTTCTTTAACACCGACGTTATCAGTATATGTATCTAGCGTAGGACTTCCTTCAAGTCCAGAAAGGCTTAAGCTATCTGAGTCATAAGAAAAGTCACTGGTATTTAAAATAATAATATTACATGAGGCACAGTAATTTGTGGCAGAGAGAGGATCTGTCCAGCTACCCACATTAGTTAAACCAGAAATATATCCAGTATCATCATTTGCATTAAGACTAAAGGCATTATTTTTATTTAAACCTGCAAAATAACGAACAGCTTCTAAATACATTTCAGTTGCAGGATTACCCCAGTTACTACAATTACCTTCATTAAATTCGCTCTCGCCCCATGGACAAGTATCTGTACTGTTATATTTACCATCATCAGTACCATCACTGTATTCGTAGCCGTGAATTCGTAATTTATCAATGGTTGTAATAATACCTGTGGTGCCGGTATAAGTGCCGTTAGTAGTTTCATTAACTTCATCTGTAAAAGAAGAAATATCTTTTCTAACAACACCGCCTGATTTGTTTTTCTTATATGAACCGGTTAATAAACCAAACTCGATTTGATCAGTTTCACCATAATTATGCAACAAACCAGTAGGCTTTAAATTTCCGTCTGGATATTCTTTACAATTTTCTTTCCCTTGCAGTGCAGCTGAAACACAACTTTCAACTCGCACTGTGTAATCCGGGCCATAACCACCACCAGTTAAGCCTACCGTTGCTTTTACTGGATCGAATGTTGCGTTGGTACGCTCAGTGCTCCAAGTACATTGCCAACGTTCATTTGCAGCCCAGAAACGGTAATCACCGCTCGCTGCTCTTAATAAAGGTGCCGCTGTTGAGTTTTGAGATTCAAGACCACTTGCTGAGTCATAAGTCGTATTACACATCGTAATACTAGCAATATTAAATGGGGATAGATCTTTAATATCTGACCCATCATAGAATTTTGCAAAACTATGTGCGTCGGTTGGTAAAAATGCACGTTCAAGAATAGTTGATGTAGCAGTATCGGTTGAGCGTTTGCCGCCGTATAAAACTTTGCGCATGATATCCATGCGAGTCATAGACGCCCAATTTAAAAAGTTACCACTCCAATATGAACCGCTAGCACCGGTACAATATTTATTGGCAGTGATAGTTTTTGGTGCAAAACGACTATTAACACCATCGTAGTCATAACATTTATAGGAATCAAAATAACCATAATAATCAAAGTCATGTTTATATGTACTTTCAATAGTGCTATCACCATCTAAATCTGACCAATCATTGTAAGCTTTATAAAAAAGTTGGTGATCATTACCCATAACCAACATTACAAGCGGTTTAGTGCTTGATGAGTTTGTTATTGCCGGAGGCGTATGTGTAAATTGAGAAGATGTTACGACAGCTAAGGCATTAGAAGAAAACAGTGACAACGTAAGTGCCATTGTAAAAGGAATAAAGTTTATTTTTTTGAGTGTGGACTTCATAATAATTGCCTCAGAGCGTAATTATGTTTACTGGTAAAATTTATTTAAGGTAAGTCGATTGCAGCATGACTTTTGCAGATGCGGTTGTGCCATAGCCAATTGCGGTAATTCTGAACATTCTTGGATCTGTTGAGGTAACGATACAAGATGGATCTGAATCGGGACAAACATTCCCCATGTGTTCAATAATATATTTTGCCGGGGAAGCAAGCTCAGTTAAGCTGATTGTCTGGTATGTCATATGTTTTGTACTTGTATTCCATACAACATCTTGTTCCCAAAATGTCAGGGTGTTATCTCCATCATATTGACAGGATGTTTTAAGGCAGTCACACAGCCCGTCTGTACATTGAGTACTAAATTGACTGCCATCATAATTTTCAGTTTCAACTAAACGTTCCCCTTCACGTAAAGCTGCTTCTGCTGCCTGAAAAGCGGCATTTCGATCTTGAAAATTGTTTGCCATTCTTGTTTCGAGTGTTGAGGTAGACATAGATGACACACCTAAAATAGTCATCGCAAGAAGCAATGACAAAACAAGGATCAGCACCATACCTTTTTGTTTTTGGCTTGCAGGAAAAACATATGAACTCTGGAGGTAAGTTTTCATCGTATTCCCTTGTTTCTGATTTTAACGGTTGTGTTGTAGGCAAAGCGGAGTTTTCTATCTGCTGTTGGAGTGACTGTGGTATCAACGAGAGTAAAAGATTTTGCAGTTGGAGGGGCTACTGATTTAACATTATTGATTGAGACTAATAACATGCCAAATTTAACTGATACAACTTTTTTCCAGTTTTCTTTTGTTGCAGCAGTGTCGCCGACTACCGTTATTTGATTTGCTTTTATAAAACGTTCAGGAAAACCATCATCATCACTATCATATCCATAAGTGATTTGAAAATCTTCAATGCCTTCTACGAGTTCTGTTGCAGAAGTAACTCCTTTGTCTAGATCTACTATATAGAGAGACTTCGTTTGTCCAGATGTACTTACACCTATGTAGTAAGCATGCATAATATATTTGTGTACTCGGGCATCTTCATTAAAGGTATATGATGTAAATGTGCCCGCACATCCCGTACCGGGCGTTGCATTTGGCCCCAATTTTTTTGAACAGTTCGGAGGTCCATCTCCGACCGCTCCGGTATTGTGTACTATATGGGCATCAGGAGTGGTTGGCCCCGTTACGCGAAAAATTGAAGTTTGGCTACAATCCGTAACTGAAAGCACTTCATCTTGATCAATATCACAGGCAGTTGCATCAAGAAATATCGTTGCTGCTGCAGAATTATGTGATGTAATTTTACAGCCGGTTGAAGATACTCTGATAATCGCTATAGCATCGGTATCTGCGACGCGATCACCTGCTGAGGTTCCAGTTGCTGGAAATTGACTTGCAAATGTAGATACGCCACCTTCAAATCCCGTTATATGTTGTTCAAAATTATATACGCCCGTGGTGTCTTCTAATACATTGGTTACAGAAGAGCTACGACATCCCGCATAGCCTGCCATGCGAGTATCTTTTGAAATCATATTGGCTGCGAAGCGCATGTTTTCTTGTATGCGCGCTAAAGATTCATTCGTTTTTTGGCCTTTACGTGAAGAACTATAAAGTGAAACAACCCCTAGCATAATGATGGATGATATAACTATTGAAACCATTAGTTCGACGAGCGTAAAGCCTTTTTGTTTTCTGGAGTGAATTTGGAATACTTGCATTACAGTTCACCTCGAACTTGAATTTGCGATGTACCGGTTGTGTTGAGATTATTCCACTGCACGAGAACAGTCACGATGGTTTGGCCTGACCCCGTTGCTCGTGAAACAGATGAGGCTCCTCCGGGTAAAGTTGATGTAACCAGGGAGTACCATTCATATTTATCAGCAGAAGCAAAATCAGATTCACTACATGTTGAGCTTGTGCCATAACATGACGCAGAAAGGGGGACATCAGTTGTTGCCAAATCATAGCTACCTGCATTTGCTGCAGTTTTATTCATGCGCATTTTTTCTAAAATGTCGTATGCAAAATAAGTAGCCTGAGAACGGATATAGGCAGTATTATTAAAAGACAGGCTTTGTACCTGTAAACCTGCAAGGCCAAGCAATCCTATAGCTGAGATCACCATAGCAATCATAACTTCTAACAAAGTAAAACCTTTTGACTTTTTAATCATAATATTACTCATGGGCATGTAAGGTTAGTTCCACTACTATCTTCATGGGTCTTATCAGCATCGGCAGTATCAATAGACAGACGCGCTCGACCTGTTTTGCTAATAATAATTGCTCTGGCATTACTGGCCTTATTGCTGGGGCCACAGTATTTAAATTCAGAATTTGCTACTGTAATAAAGCCGCTTCCGCGGAATGTGAGGGCTAATGTTGCATTACCGGTAGTTTCGGTAATGACACTGCCCTTTGATATTGGGCCAAAGAGGCGAAGTAGGTTCTCGCCTGCATCAAGTACACCATCACTATCAGTGTCATCAAAAACCATCCAACCGTATTTCCAGTCGTTAGCTACAGCGCTGCATGTTTCTGCTCCAACAGTGCTGATTCTGGCGCAAACAGAAACATTACTATTTCGTTTAATGGCTTCACTGCGAGCATAGGCAAGAGTACCACTAATATTATTAACTTCACTCGCACGGCGAGAGCTGTCAGTAAATGCGTTGAATGAAGGAGCGGCAATTGCAACCAAAATGGCGAATACCGCCATAGTGACAATGAGCTCGATTAATGTGAATCCTTGGATATTTTTATTCATGTGAATGTTATAGTCCATTTCGTTTTGTAAATCAGGTTGTAGAGGATAGTCGGAACTTTATCTCTGATAAGTGGCATGGCAGCGTAAAAAACTGTGATCCTGCCCCGATTCTATAACGCTGGGTATTAAAGAGGAAGTTTTGCGAATATGTCCGATATTTTGATTGTCGGTGGTGGAATTATTGGTATGTTGACGGCTCGAGAGCTGTCATTAGCCGGAATGGAAGTCACTATTATTGAGCGAGGGGAAGCAGGGCATGAATCATCCTGGGCTGGTGGTGGAATAATTTCACCTCTTTACCCATGGCGTTATTCTGATCCTGTGAGTGCTTTGGCGAAGTGGGGACAAGACATTTATCCTGAATTAATTGATGAGATTAATTCAGAGTCAGGTTTAGACGCAGAGTTAATTCAAAATGGCTTATTGATGCTCGACAATGAGCAGGAAGAGGCATTAGCTTGGGCTAAAAAATGGCAGGTAAATGTACAACTCATTGATAATAAAGAAATTTATGAGTTGGAACCGGGGTTATCACACAGCTTGGTGACTGATAATAAAGCCATTTGGATGCCTGATGTCAGGCAGGTGCGAAATCCACGTCTGGTAAAAGCGACTAAAAAATATCTTTTAAAACAAGGTGTTAAGTTTATAGAGCAGACTGAGGCAACAGGATTTTTAGAAAAATCGAATAAAATTGTTGGTATTATGAGTACGACAGGTGATATTAAGGCTGAGAAAGTATTGGTTGCTGGCGGGGCATGGAGCGCTAACTTACTGAAAAATATGGACATTAATACTTCCGTAGAACCAATTAAAGGACAAATGATTCTCTTTAAAACAGAACCCGGAAAGATTAAGAGAATTACCTTAAGTCAGGATCGGTATGTCATTCCTCGTCAGGATGGACGGGTTTTAGTGGGAAGTACATTGGAGCATACCGGGTTTGATAAAACGACAACCACAGATGCCCGCGAAGAATTGATGCAAGAAGCATTTCGGATTATCCCGTCACTAAAAGAGGCTGAAGTTGAGCATCATTGGGCGGGTTTACGTCCTGGCTCAAAAGACGGTGTACCTTATATCTGTCCAGTTCACAGTATAGAGGGTTTGTATCTAAATGCGGGGCACTATAGAAATGGAGTGGTGTTAGGCCCGGCATCGGCTCGATTAGCCGTGGATTTAATTTTAAATCGAACTCCTATTCTTGAATCAGCTGAGTATGGGCTTGAGAGAGGATGAATTGGTCTGCATTCCTAGACTTTGTCTAACGCTATAATCTATACTTTCAGTAAGTTATTAAATTGAGGCTTGTGATGAATAATCGCGACGACATTGTAGAAAAACTTAAATCATCCGGGGTTACTCCAACGACTCAGCGAGTGGAGATTGCACAGATTTTGTTTGCCAGACCTCAGCATTTATCCGCTGAACAAATTCTGGAAATGGCCAATGAAGGTAGTTCAACTGCCTCGAAAGCTACGGTGTACAACACCCTTGGTTTGTTTGCTAAAAAAGGTTTAGTAAAGGAAGTTATCGTTGATCCAAGTAAAGTATTTTATGACTCAAATGTCTCCAGGCATTTTCACTTCTTTAATACTGATACAGGCATGCTAACGGATATTCCTGTTGATGCGATTAATTTTGATAAGTTGCCTGAGTTACCAGAAGGCACAGAGTCATCAAGCCTGGAAGTTATTGTTCGTATTAAAAACAGCTAACCACATTTTTTCTCCCCCCCCACATTTGGTGTTAGTTCTACAGATATTGGTTACACCGATCATTTTGTGAGCTAAAGACATATTCTTGTTTGAATTTTAAGATATTTTGTCTTACCTTTAATAAACAACCTTAATTTCTGGAATATAAATTTTAACTTGTTATGGGCCTATTTAGCAGAACAGAGCAGGAGAAGAGAGAAAGGAATGTCTCAAAGAATAATAATTCATCCAATAATTTGGGAGAATTATCTGGTTTATCGCTCCCATTTAAAGATGCTGAAAAAAGTGATTTGAATAGAAATAAGATTATTCAGCAAATAGAGTATCATAAAAAATTTCCAGTTCGTCTGCTTGAAGAAACCACTAATATCTTACAAAAAATTAATCGGTTACGACTTTCTCCCAAACAAAGAAAAGATCATGCTGAGTTATTAACCTCATACATTTATCCTGTTGTGTTGCTTTGGTATGACAAATACCAAAAGCAGGAAAATAGCTTGCCGGAAAGTAGTGAGAGACGAAATGCACTTATTGCAAGTGTTGAAGCAATTCATCAGTTATCTATATCTTACAAATTATTATTTCGTGATTTTTATTCTGCTGATAAAAAGGAATATAAAAAGGACAATAAACTAGCCTATCAATACGGAGCTCGTTCTCTTGAGCTTATTCGGGTAGAGCAACGTTTACGTGCCTTACGTTATCAAAAACTCCCCAAAGTATCCTGGCAACACTGTAATCAAATATTTTTTTCTTTTGCTAAGCAAAATGAAATTGATACGGATTATGAGCTAATTGGTTTAATAGGCGTCAGAAAAAGTTCTGATAAATTAAGAAAAGGTGGGGTGCCAAAGTCTAATATTAGAAAGCTTTATCTCTCGATACAACTTTTTGGTGTGTTAGATGTTACTACCTGGCCTACCAGAATGTTCCATATACCCGATGCTTATTTAGATTTATTAAGCGGAGAAGGATTAAAAGTTGTTGCTGATGACGGTAAAGAAGTGAAACCGGGATTCTTGCTGACATATTATAAAAATGAAATGCCTCCAGTGTTTAAGCGTAGTGATAATTTTCCTTCACCGCTTATTAAATTTGATTACACTAATTTATATAATGTTTTGGTTGAGGATCATAAAGAGATTGGTAAACAGCAATTCCTTGATGATTTTGATGAAAGTAAATTTAGCCGGCCATTAGTTGAAGTGAGAGAAGTTGATCGCGTCCCTGTTATAGAGTTAATGATAATGGGGCTAACGCAAAGAGAAAGAAGGAAAAAGCGTCATGTATCTTTTGATGATACTAGTTTAAGTGTTTATTTTGGTTTTCATGAAGTGAATCGATTATTAAAAGATATCACCGCCCCCGATCAAGCGCGAGTAAAAGAGTCCAGACAGTTTATTGATACTTTAGCCATGTCATCTGCATTGCTTGCCGAAGAACAAAAGAGTTACTTAGCTGCGAGTTGGGCAATTACTAATTTTAGCACCGGTGGTTTACTTATTAGTACAGAAGAAACTGATTTTAGTAATCCTATTCAAATAGATATGCTGATGGCATTTACAATGCCAGAAAATAAAAAGCATCCTATACTGGGGTTTGTTAGACGATTAAACAGGCCGAATGCAAAACAAATTGAAGTCGCGGTTGTGAGGTTGTCTAATTATGCAGAAGCTGCTGGAGTGCAGGCACAAGGTGAAATGGATTCTTCGACAGCTAAAGCGGTAATTTTGATAAAAGATGTGCGTGGTGAATGGAATTTAATCATTAAAACAAGTATGCCATATTCCAAAGGTGAACCTTTAAAATTGATTCGTGCGAATGGTTCACATTTACCTGTTCGTCTGGGGGAAGTTGTTTACACGAAAAAAGATTTTAAAGTCTTTGAACTTCGTTCCCCTGGTCTGGAAATCGTCAAATAAATTTTATGTAGGTTAGCTCAAGCACAGCGGAGCTAACAAATTTATTGTTGGATCCGTCATTTTATTTCTTGATCAAACCTACTTGCTGTTCGTGATTTATGTAGGCGGCCTGGCAGCTCTATGGCTTCCTTGCCATCGCTGCATAAGTACATCCATGTACAAAAAGACCGACCTACAGAAAAATTAATTTTCTTCAATAAATCGTAAAGAAAAATCAATAGCATTAATGTTTTTTGTAATCGCACCCGTAGAAATATAATCTACACCGGTTTTAGCAATAGCAAGTATAGTTTCTAGTGTAATATTTCCAGATGCCTCAAGATCGACTTTGTTGTCAGTTAACAATACAGCTTCTTTTAGCATTTCCAGGTTCATATTGTCGAGTAAGACACGATCAACCTTACACTCAATGGCTTGTTGAAGTTCACCAATATTTTCAACTTCCACTTCTATTTTTAAACCCTGAAAATTTTCTCGTGCTTTACTTACCGCGGTAGAAATTGATCCTGCGGCGTGAATATGATTTTCTTTAATGAGTACCATATCATACAAACCTACTCGGTGATTAACACCACCACCACAGCTAACAGCATATTTTTGTGCCAGCCGTAAACCTGGAATTGTTTTTCGTGTATCCAATATTTTACAATCCGTTTGTTCAATTGTTTTTGCAAACAGGGAAGTTTGCGTTGCCGTGGCAGATAAGGTTTGTAAAAAATTTAAGGCAGTGCGCTCGGCAGTTAATATATGACGTGCATTACCGACAATTTCACATATAACATCGTTTTTATTTATTTCTTGTCCATCTTCGAAGTGCCATGTTATTTGGATCTTTTCATCTAGCAAGTTAAATGTATTATTTACCCAATTACGGCCACATAAAATTGCATTTTCACGGCAAATTAAATGTGCTTTAGATGCTTTTGAGTCAGGTATCAGGCTGGCAGTAACATCACAGCCCTGAAAGTTATTATTGGTACCGATACCAAGATCTTCATTAAGAGCTTGTTGCACCTGATTTTGAATATCGTTGGTTGAAGGTATTGTCATTATCTCAATATTGAATGTATTTGCTTTTAGCAGTAAAGTGTCAGCTATCAATTGTAACAACTGAATTAATGAGTTTCCACGAATTAATAGGTTCTGAGTCAAGCCAGATTTAACCCCGCGTAATACGCTGGGATATATAAGTAAAACCAATCAAAATGAAATCGCAACTACAACAAATCATATTACCTCTTTGGCAAAGTACCCGCGATTTATTGCCGATAATTATTGTTATCGCATTTTTCCAGCTCGTTGTCTTACAAAAACCAATTCCAAATATGGGACAGCTTTTAGTTGGTACGGGTCTGGTTGTTTTAGGTTTAAGTCTGTTTGTAAAGGGCTTAGAGATTGGCTTATTTCCTATTGGTGAAAGTATGGCATATGCTTTTGCTCGCAAGGGGAGTGTTATCTGGTTATTGATTTTTGCCTTTTCATTGGGGTTTGGTACCACCATTGCGGAACCAGCATTAATAGCGGTAGCAGATAAAGCGGCTGAAGTTGCCGCAATTGGGCTTGTTATTGCGGATACTGATGACGCTCGCTCAAGTTATGCATCTGGTTTGAGACTTACCGTTGCATTCTCTGTTGGTTTAGCCATTGTTATCGGTGTGTTGCGAATATTGAAAGGTTGGCCGATCCATTATCTAATTATTGGTGGTTATATGGGTATTGTTATAATGACCCTTTTTGCACCCAAAGAAATTATTGGTATCGCTTATGATTCTGGTGGCGTGACAACCTCAACGATTACAGTACCGTTAGTGACTGCCCTGGGTGTAGGTTTGGCATCGAGCATCAAGGGGCGAAACCCAATGTTAGATGGTTTTGGTTTAATTGCTTTTGCTTCATTAACACCTATGATTTTTGTCATGGGTTACGGTATGTTGATATGATGGATCTTCTTATTCATCTATTTCATGTCACTTTAGATACGGTCGTTGATGTTCTTCCGATTGTGGTCATTATTTTTGGTTTCCAGTTTTTTGTTATAAAAAAACCTGTTCCAAACTTAGGAAAAGTTGTCATTGGTTTTATTTATGTTCTTGTTGGATTGGCTTTTTTCCTTGTTGGGCTGGAAGAGGCGTTATTCCCGTTAGGTGAGTTAATGGCGCAGCAACTCACTGATCCTGATTTTATATACGGAGCCGGACAAGTTGCAGATGTTGTGCATTGGCAAGATTATAAATGGGTTTATTTGTTTGCTATTGCTATAGGTTTTTCTACCACTATTGCAGAACCTTCTTTGCTGGCCGTTGCGATAAAAGCAAATGAAGTATCGGCCGGTGTTATTGGTATTAATGGTTTAAGAATTGCAGTTGCGATAGGCGTTGCTGTTGGTATCGGTTTAGGCACATTCCGAATTGTAACGGGTACACCTTTAGAATATTACATTATTACAGGTTATATAATTGTAATGATTCAAACATTTTATGCACCCAAAATGATCATCGCACTCGCTTATGATTCAGGTGGTGTAACTACTTCTACTGTGACTGTACCTTTGGTAACGGCCCTTGGTTTAGGTCTTGCAACAACCATCCCCGGGCGCAGTGCATTACTGGATGGTTTTGGTTTAATAGCTTTTGCCAGCTTATGTCCCATTATTTCTGTTATGACGTATGCACAGTTAAGTGAATGGCGTAGTCGTAAAAATGGTAATGAAGAATATTCAATAGATAAAAAATAAGGAGGGAGTCGGATGCATTTTAAATTAATTATAGCTCTTGTTGAAGATGATAAGACTGACGCAATAATGGCTGCTGCACGTGAAGAAGGTGCAACGGGCATGACGGTGATTAATCATGCTCGAGGTGAAGGCTTAAAGCAAAGTAAAACATTTTTTGGTCTAACATTAGAGACACAACGCGATATGTTGTTAATGTTGGTTGAAGAACATTTATCACGAAAAATTCTTGAACGCATTGCTCGTGTGGGGGAATTCGATAGTAAACCAGGAACAGGTATAGCGTTTAAAATTGATGTAGAAGATGCGCTGGGTGTTGCTCATCAAATAGATACTTTAAGTGACGTTGTGGAGGAAGAGCTATGACACATAGAGAGATTGTTCGCGTCAAAGACGTGATGAAACAGGATTTTGATATTATTGATGGTATGACAACAGTAACGGAAGCGTTGAAAAAAATGAAACATATTGAAACCAAAACGTTAATTGTTGATAAGCGAGATAATGATGATGAGTATGGTGTCGTTTTAATTTCAGATATCGCAAAACAAGTGTTAGCAAAAGATCGTTCACCAGATCGTGTCAATGTATATGAAGTAATGGCGAAGCCTGTTATATCTGTTGATCCCAATATGGATATTCGTTATTGCGCGCGCTTATTCGAAAATTTTGGTTTATCGCGAGCCCCTGTTATTGAGTGTGGTAAAATGATTGGCATTATCAGTTTTACCGATATGGTATTGCGTGGCATGGTTAACGAATAAATTTATTAAAAAACATATGCATATTGATATAACATCAGGACTTATTGATGAGGCACGGCAGCAATCGTCGCTAAATTGTGATTCGCGTCCAGATGAAAGAGATATTGCATTAATCGTTATTCATGGTATTAGTCTGCCACCGGGAAAATTTGCTGGTGATTATATTGATCAACTTTTTTGTAATAAGCTCAATCCAGATGAACATCCCTATTTTAAAGATATAGCCAGACTAAAAGTATCATCGCATTTATTAATCAGACGTGATGGTGAAGTTGTACAATATGTGCCATTTCAAAAAAGAGCATGGCATGCCGGGGTATCTCATTATAAAGATCGTAATAATTGTAATGACTTCTCAATTGGTATTGAAATGGAAGGGGATGACGAAACACCTTATACAGATATTCAGTACCAGGTATTATCAAAATTAATTAACAAGCTAATAGAAAGCTACCCAAAACTAAATACTGAAACGATAGCCGGGCATAGCGATGTTGCTCCTGGACGTAAAACGGATCCCGGTGAGGCGTTTGATTGGGAACTATTGAGTAAACTTTTATCCTCTTAGATTAATGTCATTACGAAGGAATAATATGACTGACGTAATCTCACTGATATAGCACTAAACTGGAGATTACTACGGGCGTCCTGTCGGGCCCAAAGTTTGTTAAAAATTATTCCATATGATTTTCTGCTTCGTTTCACTCATCCAAGAGTACTTCTTCAAATTGTATGTAACAACTTTCAGGGCGCGCAGCGACCGGTAGTATGTAGCTTTGTAGTAGAAAGCATAAACGGGACCAGGATGTTATCAAAAGTGACTCCGGTATCTGGAATACAGCAACAGGCTTGCATTTACACGCTTTTAGCTAGAAACTATCGAATATGAGTTTACTAAGTGTCATTTTCGCCCTAATAGCAGAAAGCTTTATTTCCAGTTTGACGGAGTTAAGGCGATTTGACTTATTTTATCGTTACGTTAGCTGGTTGCGAGCTAAACTCCCCACTTTTTCTTTTCAAAATGGTTCTGTCACGCTGGTCATTGTTATTGCCGGTGTTCTTTTCGCCGTCTGGCTAATCAGCGCGATGCTGGGAAATGTACTCGGCTTATTTGGTTTCCTCTTTGGTATTGCTGTTCTTATATTTACAATTGGGCCGCGAGACCTTGCGAAAGATGTGCAAAATATCAACACTGCGCTTGAAAATAATGATTTCGAAGCCGCTAACTTTTATGCCAGTTATTTAGCAAATCGAACTATTTCTGAACCTCCTATGCAATTGGTTCAAACGGTAAAAGAAGAGATTTTACTACAAGCTAATATACGCATGCTGGGCGTGTTTTTCTGGTTTATTCTCCTTGGTCCTGTTGGTGCTGTTATGTTTCGTCTTAGTTGTTTATTAAAAGAAGACCAGCAAGATGAGAATGATGAGTTTGCTGATGCCTGCAGGGAGCTCTATAAAATAGTAAATTGGATTCCTGCGCGCATTTGTGTCTTGAGCTACGCAATAGCAGGTAATTTTGTTGATACCATGAGTTATTGGCATGGGCTCTCTGATCTCTGGCTCCGGGATAGTGAAGAATTTATTGTGGTCAGTGGAATTGGCGCTTTACGCTACGAACAACGTATTGACCGTGATGACCATGAAGGTGACGAGTCTGATATTTTAGCTATCCAACATACATTGTCATTAGTTAAACGTGCAGTGATTGTTTGGGTTGTATTATTGGGCTTACTCACAGTAACGGGTTGGCTGGTTTAAGTACTTTGTAATTCGATAATAATAAATTTTACCCATGGGGATCACTGGACACACAGTGTTTATATTTACTATTTCCCCGTGTTACCCGGTATTCCCCGTGGTTTAATCTTTTATATCTGAAATTCTGGTTAGTTTATACTATGAAAGAACTCATTTTAGGTGGTGCCCGTTCCGGTAAAAGCCACTATGCTGAAACTCGCGCGGCAGAAAGCGGCTTGAATGTTTTATATGTAGCAACAGCTCAGGCTTTGGATGATGAAATGCAACAGCGGATTAAACATCATCAACAGCAGCGTCCCGATCATTGGCGGTTAATTGAAGAACCTTTAGATCTTGTTTCAGTGTTAAAAAATAATGCGAATGAAAAAACATGTATTCTTGTTGACTGTTTAACTCTATGGTTAAGCAATCAACTATGTTCTGAAGAACATAAAAATAATCTGCATAAAAATGTTGATGATCTTATAAACACATTGTCTCAGCTATCAGGAAAAATAATTTTTGTCAGTAATGAGGTCTCAATGGGAATTATTCCTATGGGAGAACTTAATCGTCAATTTGTAGATGAAGCAGGGCGTTTACATCAGCGGTTAGCGGTAATCTGTGACAATGTAACATTAATGGTGGCTGGAATACCTGGCCATATTAAAGGAAAACAATAATGAACTGGTTAGAAACACCCATCGCTGAAATATCAGAAACCGCAATACAAGAAGCAAATGATCGTCAACTTCAATTAACCAAACCACCCGGTTCATTAGGAAAACTTGAAGAATTAGCGATCATGTTTTCGGCGATTCAAAAAACACAACAGCCAACAATAGAGAATGTACACATTTCAATTTTTGCTGCTGATCATGGTATTGCAGCTGAAAATGTTTCAGCTTTTCCTCAGGTAGTTACCACTGAAATGGTTAAAAATTTTTCTCGCGGCGGCGCAGCAATAAGCGTTTTAGCAAAAGAATTAAATGCAAATCTGGAAGTTATCGATTTAGGCACCGTTGTAGAAGCGGGTGATCTTGATGGGGTGATATCAGCACGCATTGCACCAGGCACGGCAAATTTTGCCAACCAGGCTGCGATGACTCAGGAACAATTAGATAAAGCATTTACTGTCGGTGAAGATGCGGTTCAACGTGCGATAGATGCAGGTGCTCATGTTTTCATTGGTGGTGATATGGGAATAGCGAATACAACATCCGCTACTGCTTTGGCCTGTGTATATTTAGATAAAGCTCCGGCAGATCTTGCTGGAGCGGGTACTGGCCTGGATGAACAAGGTGTATTACACAAAGCTAAGGTTATTGAACGGGCTTTATCTGTACATGAAGCATCATTACTTGATGAAGTCGAAGTGTTACGTTTTTTTGGTGGATTTGAAATCGCAGCATTAACAGGTGCCTGTATTAGTGCAGCACAAAAAGGTTTACCGGTAATCATCGATGGTTTTATAGCTACTGCGGC
>JAUVEN010000114.1 GCA_030594815.1 Gammaproteobacteria bacterium | reverse complement strand
AGTCTGTCGTTAGAGATATTGTCAGGTATTATACCCGTGAAGCCGGTGTGCGGAGCCTGGAGCGGGAAATTTCGAAGATTTGTCGCAAAGTTGTTAAAGGTTTATTGTTAAAATCAAGAAAAACCAGGGTATCAATTAAAGAAAAGAATCTGGATGATTATCTGGGTGTTAAGCGCTTTAGTTATGGTTTGGCTGAAGAGAATGATCAGGTAGGTCAAGTAACAGGCCTGGCCTGGACCGAGGTTGGCGGTGAGTTGTTAACGATTGAAACAGCTGTTTTACCAGGCAAAGGGAAAACCAGCGTGACAGGCCAGCTTGGCGATGTCATGAAAGAGTCTATTCAAGCCGCTATGACAGTAGTAAGAAGTCGTTCCGCTGTTTTAGGTATTGAAAATGAAGTCTTTGAAAAAAATGATATTCATGTTCACGTTCCCGAAGGTGCAATTCCTAAAGACGGTCCAAGTGCTGGTGTTGGTATGTGTACCGCGTTGGTTTCTGCCTTGACGGGTATTGCTGTTCGAAACGATGTCGCTATGACGGGAGAGATTACCTTACGTGGTGAAGTTTTACCGATTGGTGGTTTGAAAGAAAAATTACTTGCTGCGCATCGTGCAGGAATTAAAACAGTATTGATTCCAGAAGAAAATCGTAAAGATTTAACTGAAATACCGGATAATGTGAAAGAGAGTCTGGACGTTAAACCGGTACGCTGGATCGATGAAGTTTTAGTAGAAGCATTGGTTCATTCTCCAAAACCATTGGCTAATGCAAAAACTGGTGGAAAAGTGAGCAAATCTAAAAAAACTGATAGCTCAAATATACAAACTCACTAAAAAGTACTGGTTTTATGCAGTCATACAAGTAAACTGTGCACAGATTGCTTGACCCGGTCTAGTTAGCATTGGTATAAATCCATACGTTAATAATATTTAAAACCGCTCTTATATTTTAATGGGGCGGTATTTTTGTTGTCATTCCAATAGGGGGAATTTAAGTGAATAAATCAGAACTCGTAGAAGCTGTTGCAGAAAGTGCAGACATCTCAAAAGCTGCTGCAGCACGCGCTGTAGATACAATGGTAAGCAGTATCATTAATACTTTAGCAAATGGTGACCAAGTTGCTATTGCTGGCTTTGGTACTTTTACTGTTCGTGATCGTGCTGCACGTGTTGGTCGTAATCCACGCACTGGTGAAGAGATTCAAATCAAAGCATCAAAAAATCCTGGATTTAAAGCTGGTAAAGCATTTAAGGATGCCTTAAACTAGCGCGCGTTCGATCAGGGGTGGTTAGCTCAGCTGGTAGAGCATCGCCCTTACAAGGCGAGGGTCACAGGTTCGATCCCTGTACCACCCACCAAATCGCGGAGCGGTAGTTCAGCTGGTTAGAATACCGGCCTGTCACGCCGGGGGTCGCGGGTTCGAGTCCCGTCCGCTCCGCCACTATTACTAAAGGCGCAATCTGTATATAGGTTGCGCCTTTTTTTATGCAGAATTTATAAATACAATAATAAATAATAAACGTATAATACCGTCCAATTAATAATTAATAGAAAAGTATAAGTTATGTTGCAAGCAATTCGTAATAACGCTCAGGGTGTCTTTGTCTGGATCGTCGTGGGTTTAATCGTGGTTTCCTTTGCCTTGTTTGGTTTAGGAAGTTATTTGTCCGGGGCTTCTAAAGTTGTGGTGGCATCAATTAATGGTACTGAAATTAGTGGTACTGCCTTGACCCGTGCTTATCAAAATTATCAGGAACGCTTACGAAAAATGTTTGGCGAGCAATATAATCCTGAAATGTTTGGTACAGCGAGAGTTAAGAGAGAAGTACTACAAGGTTTGATTACTCAGGAAGTAATGAACCAGATGTTACACGAGCAAGGCTATCTTGCGTCATCAGAACAGGTTTTTGAAAAAATTAAAAAATATGAAGCTTTCCAGGAAGATGGAGTCTTTTCTGCAAAAAGATATAAAGAAGTTTTATCTCTGCAAGGCATGAATGGTGAAGCCTTTGAAAATGATTTGTCGCGTGATATTGCTTCACAGCAAATTCGTGGTGCAATCACCTCGAGCGCGTTCTTAACTGAGAAAGAGAAAAAGACATTAGCGACATTACAAAATCAAAAAAGAGACATTGGTTATTTTGATATTTCTGCTAAACCTTATCGTAAGTTAGTTAATGTTAGTGATGAAGATATTAAATCCTATTATGAACAAAACAGTCAGTTATATTTAACGACGGAAAAAGTGCAGCTCGAATATATTGAAATAAATATGGATGATGTTGCTGCGCAGCAGGAAGTAACCGATAAAATGGTTAAACAACATTATGAAAGCTCAGCTGAAAATTATATGGCGAGTGATGATGCCGGTGCAAAAAAGAAAATTACTGACTTGCGTAAACAAATACAGCAAGGTGCTGACTTTGCTACTTTAGCGAAAAAACATTCGCAGGATAAAGGTTCAGCAAAACAAGGTGGTGATTTAGGTTATGTTACCCGTGGTATTGAAGAAAAGTTTGATAATGTCGTTTTTGCTTTAAAGAAAAATGAGGTTAGCCAGGTTATTAAATCAAAACAGGGCTTCCAGATTATTCAGCTTAATGATATTCGTGCAGGAGATCCTGAAGAACGTAAAGTTCGTCATATTTTAATTAAAGCGGAAAGAAAATTAAAGCCTTTAGCTGATGTTGAAGTTGCAATTAAAAAAGAACTGCAATATCAACTGGCAGGCAAAGTATTCTTTGATGATGCTGATCAAATGAATAATCTAAGTTATGAATCCCCTGATTCACTTGAACCTGTAGCTGATGCGTTAGGTTTAAAGGTTAAAACGAGTACATTAATGACTCGCCGTGGTGGAACAGGACTTTTTGCTAACCCCAAAATACTTACTGCTGCTTTCAGTAATGAAGTACTTAAAGAAGGTCGTAACAGTGAGCTTCTGGAATTATCAGATACGCAATTAGTTGTCTTAAGAATTAAACAACATCTACCTGCATCAGTACAGGCATTGGATAAAGTTAAGTCGCAAATTAAAAACAGTTTATTGCAGGAACAAGCGAGCAAAAAAGTACAGGACGTAACAACTGATATTCTTGCACGTTTAGAAAGTAATGAGACTATTGATTCTGTTAAACAACTTTATCCAGAAGTAAAATGGACTAAACCAGGCTGGATTCAACGAAAAGCAGAGACAGAAAATAAGCTGCCTGAACAACTAAGACAACATGCTTTTGCAATGCCTAAACCTGTTGACTCAGCGACAAGCTGGGATAAAATCAGGTTACAATCTGGTAGTCAGGCAGTTGTGGCATTGTTTAATGTTAAAGATGATGAAGACGCGCGCCCCGATGATGTTCGTATTATAGAAGTAATGGGTAATGCAGCTTATGATTCATTTGTACAACATCTAAAGTCTCAAGCAGATGTTTCAATATCTCAGGCCGCTATTGATACTGAAACAGAAGCAAACTAACAACGGTAAAAATTATAATTAAGCCTGAGTTTATTTCTGCCTCCTCTTGAGAATTTTACTTTGAGACCTTTAGCTGGTTTGAGTTAAGGTCTCTTTATAAGAAAAATAATATACATAAGGGGAAGTACATGTTTTCTACCGTTCTCAAACTTAAGTTACACTGGCAAATTCTTATTGCATTAGTGCTAGCTGTTCTTGCTGGTATTTTTGCCGGTAAAACCGCCGGTATTGCCGGCATTACTTTTTACGAAATTTTCTCGTTCTTTGGTGCATTGTTCATGAATGCATTAAAAATGATCATTATTCCTCTTATTGTTTCATCCATCATTGTTGGCGTTGCAGGCATTGGCGGTGGTGAGGGTCTTGCTCGCATGGGGGGTAGAACCCTTTTGTATTATGCGACCACAAGCTTTTTTGCAATTTTATTGGGCCTGTTTTTTGTCAATGTCCTCACGCCGGGGATTATCGATGGTCAGCCTGCTCAGCTTGTTTTGGGGCTCGATGTAGAGCAGGGTAAGATTGCTGCTGCAAAAGTTGCTGAACGAGGAGTGGGAGACATAGCAGGCGTCTTCCTTGATATGGTGCCTTCAAATGTTGTTGCTGCAGCAGCAAATGGTCAACTTTTAGGTTTGATTTTTTTCGCTATTTTATTCGGTTATTTTATAACCAGAATTCAAGAAGCTTATGCTGAAGCACAATACAACTTTTGGCAGGGTATATTGGAAGTGATGATGAAAATCACCGATGTCGTGATGAAGTTTGCGCCCATTGGTGTTTTTGCTTTAGTTGCAAAAGTGATAGCGGGTATGGATCCAAATGAAATACTGAGCCTGGCATCCACATTAGGTTGGTTCTTCCTTAGTGTGGTACTCGCATTGGCTACTCATGTACTAGTTGTTCTACCTCTACTGCTTAAATTCGTTGCTAAGGTTAGCGCTAAACGTCATTTTCAGGCAATGTTTCCAGCATTATTAACTGCATTTTCAACAGCATCTTCATCTGCGACTTTGCCTATGACTATGGAATGTGTAGAGAAAAATGCCGGGGTTTCTAATAAAACAACTTCGTTTGTCTTACCGTTGGGTGCCACGGTGAATATGGATGGTACTGCCTTGTATGAGTGTGTTGCAGCAATGTTTATTGCTCAGGCGTATGGATTAGAGCTGAGCTTTACTGTTCAGTTTACAGTTGTACTGGTTGCGTTACTCACATCAATTGGAGTCGCTGGTATACCTGCCGCTAGCCTTGTTGCGATAACAATTATTTTGGGTGTGATTGGTTTACCTGTTGAAGCGTTGGGATTAATTTTAGCCGTAGATCGAATTCTTGATATGTTTAGAACATCGGTCAATGTCTTTAGCGATTCATGTGGTGCAGTGATTATTGGCAGGTTGGAAGGCGAAGAGAATATCTTGCAGGAAGAAAAGGCGCTTTAAATAGTTGAAGTCCTTTATTCCAGATGTTTTTTGTAGGTTCGAATTCATTCGAACGCGGTAATAATTTTACCTTGATGGTTATAATTAACATCGGCGTTCGAATGAATTCGAACCTACAAGAACAAAAAAAGGCCGCATTTAGCGGCCTTTTTTGATTCCATATTAGAAATAAATTATTCAGTATCTAACGGACGCATACCAATAGTACTGTAACCCGCATCAACATAAGTAATTTCACCGGTAATGCCTGAAGCTAAGTCAGAACAAAGGAATGCAGCTGCATTACCCACGTCTTCAATAGTAACATTACGACGTAATGGAGCTGTTTTTTCTACTTCATTGAGCATTTTGCGGAAATTACTGATGCCTGCTGCAGCCAGTGTTCTAATTGGGCCAGCAGAAATGCCGTTAACACGAATACCATCAGGGCCTAAACTTTGTGACATGTAGCGAACATTTGCTTCCAGACTTGCTTTAGCGAGTCCCATGACATTGTAGTTTGGCATCGCACGTTCAGCGCCTAAATAGCTGAGTGTCAGCAATGCGCCATCACGGCCTTCCATCATGTTGCGACCGGCTTTAGCTAGAGCAGCAAAACTGTATGAGCTGATTTCATGGGCTAAACGGAAACCATCACGGGTCACATTATCGAGATAATCACCTTCAAGCTCGTTACGAGGAGCAAATGCCACTGAATGAATAATAATGTCTAAACCATCCCAATAATTATCGAGTTCAGTAAAGACATTTTCAATTTGTTCATCACTGCTTACATCACAGGGAACAACAATCTCTGAGTCGAGCTCAGCAGCCATTTTGGCTACACGATCCTGTAATTTTTCATTTTGGTAAGTGAAAGCAAGTTCAGCGCCTTCGCGATGCATGGCCTGGGCAATACCGTATGCGATTGAACGGTTGCTCGCTAAACCAACAATAAGAGCACGTTTGCCTTGTAAAAAACCCATAATGTATTCCTCGTTTCTTATCTTATTTGTAAGATATTAATAATTAGTATTTTTATCAGCCAATGATAATGCTTTAATGCCGAGTATTAAAGCAATGTTTACCAGTAAATTCAAAGACTGCTAATGACCTCACTTCTTGGTCGTCATGGACATGTTTGATTATACTATTCTGGTCAAATTAAGGTAATATTCAGTGAATAATTTCGCTATTAAAACAATAACAACGATAGTCAGAAAGGAAGTAGTGAGTGCATATCTTTAGGCTTTTAGCCTTTATTAGTATTTTATTTGTACCAAACCTGGTTGCTTTTGCATCGCCATCCATTGGTTTGGGTTATACACCTAAATACCCTGAAAATTTCAAACACTTTGATTATGTGAATCCGGATGCGCCAAAAGGTGGAAAAATAATTTTACCGGGGTTTGGAAATTTCGATAGTTTTAATCCATATATACTTAAAGGCGTTTCAGTTGATGGCTTAGGTGATTTAATTTTTGAGACGCTCATGATTCAAAGTGCCGATGAGCCTTATAGTCTTTATGGTCATCTCGCTAATGATATCAAACTTGCAAAAAATAAACGATCTGTGACTTTCAAAATTAACCCCAATGCCCGATTCTCAGATGGCAGTCCGGTTTTAGCTAAGGATGTAAAAATTTCTTTTGATACGATCAAGAGTAAAAAGGGACATCCACAATATCGTTTTTATTGGGCGGATATAAAACAGGCAATCATTGTTAATGAACGAACGATTCGTTTTGATTTCTCCAGAGTTAACCCGGAATTACATTTAATTGCGGCACAAATCCCGGTTTTTTCACATAAGTGGGTAGCAGGGGAGTCCTTCGATAAATTATCACGTAAACAGCCAATTGGCAGCGGTCCCTACACCATTGAAAAATATTCACTGGGCAAAAATATTACTTACCAACGTAACCCAAAATATTGGGCAAAAGATCTGCCTGTACGTCGTGGCATGTTTAATTTTGATAAGGTCATTTATAAATATTACAAAGATAGCACTGTCATGCTCGAAGCATTAAAAGCGGGGGAGTTTGATTTCAAATTAGTGAATCACTCAAAGCAGTGGGCACGAGATTATGTTGGTGAAAAGTTTGAATCAAAAAAAATAATAAAAGAAGAGCTAAAGCATCATAATAATGCCGGTATGCAGGGTTTTGTTTTTAATACTCGCCGGGCGTTATTTAAAGATAAACGCGTACGACGCGCTCTAACATTAGCCTTTGATTTTAACTGGTCTAATAGTATGCTTTTTTATAACCAATACACACGTTGCGACAGTTATTTTAGTAACAGTGAATTAGCTTCTAGCGGTTTACCTCAAGGCAAAGAACTTGAATTACTCAACCGCTATCGTAAAGATTTACCTGCTGAAGTATTCAATAAAGTCTGGACGCCACCTTCAACAAAAAATAAAGGTGATTTAAGAAAAAATTTGATAGAAGCCGCGGCACTTTTAAAAGAAGCGGGATGGACTGTAAAAGAGGGTGTATTACAAAATAAAGAAGGACGTCATTTCGAATTTGATGTATTACTGGCGCAAAAAGGCTTTGAGCGTATCCTGGCTCCTTATTCTTACAACCTGCGTAAGCTGGGTATTTTATTACATTATAGAACGGTTGATGTTTCACTATATATACGACGTAATCGTACTTTTGACTTTGATCTTATGGTTGCGTCTTATCCTCAATCCCAGTCACCGGGTAATGAACTTTATAATTTATGGCATTCATCATCTGCA
>JAUVEN010000064.1 GCA_030594815.1 Gammaproteobacteria bacterium | reverse complement strand
GTACACATACCAACACCTGCACTGGGGCCATCCTTTGGTATGGCACCCTCAGGAACGTGAACATGGATGTCTTTAGTCTCATATATCTCATGATCAATACCTAAAACATCTGAGCGGCTACGCACCACCGTCATGGCAGCCTGAATAGACTCTTTCATAACGTCACCGAGTTGCCCTGTAACACTGGTTTTACCTTTACCCGGTAAGACGGCTGTTTCAATCGTTAATAATTCTCCGCCAACCTCAGTCCACGCTAAACCATTTACCTGACCAACCTGATCATTTTCATCAATAACACCATAACGGAAACGTTCTACACCTAAATATTTTTCCAGGTTTTCTCCGGTGATATCAACATGAGAAACATCTTTATCAAGTAAAATTTCTTTTACAACTTTACGACACAACTTGGCTATTTCACGCTCCAGGTTACGTACACCTGCTTCACGGGTATAGTTACGTATAATTCCACGAACAGCATCTTCACCAATACTGATCTCGTCGTCTTTAAGTCCATTGTTTTTAATTTGTTTTTCCACTAAATAACGCATTGCGATATTTAATTTTTCATCTTCGGTATATCCCGACAAACGAATGACTTCCATACGATCTAACAATGGTCCAGGAATATTCATTGTATTTGAAGTTGCTACAAACATAACTTCAGACAAGTCATAATCGACTTCCATATAGTGATCATTGAATGTGTGATTTTGTTCTGGATCGAGCACTTCCAATAAAGCCGATGCGGGATCACCACGCATGTCCATCGCCATTTTATCAAGTTCATCTAACAGGAATAAGGGGTTGCGCGTTTCAACTTTTGATAAGTTTTGAATAATTTTACCGGGCATTGAACCAATGTAAGTACGACGGTGACCGCGAATCTCCGCTTCATCACGTACACCACCTAATGCCATACGTATAAACTTTCGGTTGGTTGCTCGTGCAATCGATTTAGCAACAGAGGTTTTCCCTACACCAGGAGGCCCTACTAAACAAAGAATAGGTCCTTTCATTTTTTTCATACGTTGCTGTACAGCAAGATATTCTAAAATGCGTTCTTTCACTTTTTCCAAACCATAGTGATCCGCTTCTAACACTTCTTCCGCTTTAGAAAGATCGTTACGAATCTTGCTGCGTTTTTTCCAGGGCACGCCCACCATCCAATCAAGATAGTTACGCACAACGCTTGCTTCTGCTGACATTGGCGACATCATTTTCAACTTAGCGAATTCAGTCTTGGCTTTTTTCAATGCTTCTTTTGACATACCTGCACTCTCGATTTTCTTTTCGAGATCGTCCATTTCATTTGGTACATCATCCATATCACCCAATTCTTTCTGGATGGCTTTCATTTGTTCATTTAAATAATACTCGCGCTGGCTTTTTTCCATCTGACGTTTAACACGTCCACGAATACGTTTTTCAACTTGCAGAATATCAATTTCAGATTCCATCAAGACCATAAGGTGTTCAACACGCTCACGTAAATCGATCACTTCCAGAATTTTTTGTTTCTCATCAAGTTTAAGAGACATATGAGCTGCAATGGTATCAACCATACGTTCTGGTTCTTCAATGCTTGAAAGTGAGGTCAAAATTTCTGGTGGAATTTTTTTATTAAGCTTAACGTACTGATCAAATTGTGTTGTTAATGAGCGCACCAATACTTCTGACTCACGTTCATCAACCACTTCATCATCAAGCTCTTTAATTTGAGCAGTAAAGTATTCTTCCTGACCAAGGTAATTAATAATGCGCGCACGTTTATTACCTTCAACAAGAACCTTTACGGTGCCATCAGGCAATTTAAGTAATTGTAAAATACTGGAAACCGTTCCAATCTCATAAAGATCTTCTTGTGTCGGTTCATCTTGTGCCGCGCTTTTTTGAGCAACCAGTAAAATTTGTTTGTCATTATCCATTGCCGCTTCTAAGGCTTGAATAGATTTTTCACGTCCGACGAAAAGCGGAATTACCATATGTGGATAAACCACAACATCGCGTAGCGGTAAAATAGGAATTGCGGATAATTGAGTTTCAACCATTTCAGACATGTTGCTGTCCTGTAATTATTTGTGCGTTATAAAAAATAAACTTATTCGCTTATATATGAGGTTATCGGCTAAGCTTTTCAAGGACTTTAGAAAAATAATCATTTCCCATAAAAAAAGGGGTCTTTTAAGACCCCTTCATTTATTCGTCTGCAGAAGCAGCTAGCGGTTCTAAATTTTCATAAATGAAGAGCGGTTCCCCCTCTCCATTAATACTTGAATCGTCAATGACAACTTTTTCAATATTATCCATTGAAGGTAAGTCATACATTGTGTCGAGTAATGCATGCTCAAGAATAGAACGTAAACCACGAGCACCTGTTTTACGCTCCATTGCCTTAGCTGCAATTGCAGTTAATGCAGTGTCACGGAATTCCAGCTCACTGCCTTCCATCTCAAACATTTTTTGATACTGTTTGGTTAAGGCATTCTTTGGTTCAGTTAAAATACGAACCAACGCATCTTCATCAAGCTCACCCAATGTTGCAACAACCGGTAAACGTCCAACAAATTCTGGAATTAAACCAAAACGTGTTAAATCTTCAGGTTCAACACTATGAATAACTTCACTCAATGTTTTCTTATCATCTTTGCTTTGAACTTCTGCACCAAAACCAATGCCACCTTTTTCAGAACGGTCACGGATAATGCGATCTAAGCCTGCAAATGCACCACCACATACAAAAAGTATATTTGATGTATCTACTTGTAAGAATTCTTGTTGCGGATGTTTACGCCCGCCTTGTGGAGGAACAGAAGCAACTGTACCTTCAATCAATTTTAATAAGGCCTGTTGTACGCCTTCACCTGAAACATCACGAGTAATTGACGGGTTATCTGACTTACGTGAAATCTTATCGATTTCATCAATATAGACGATACCAGTTTGTGCTTTTTCTACATCGTAATCACATTTCTGTAATAACTTCTGAATGATATTTTCAACATCTTCACCAACATAACCGGCTTCGGTTAATGTTGTCGCATCAGCAATAGTAAATGGAACATCTAGTAAACGTGCCAATGTTTCTGCAAGTAATGTTTTACCACAACCTGTAGGGCCAATAAGGAGGATATTACTTTTAGATAGCTCAACGTCGTCTTTTTTCTGACCTGTTTCTAACCGCTTGTAGTGATTATAAACGGCAACAGAAAGTACACGTTTAGCCTTTTCTTGACCAATTACATATTCGTCAAGAATATCGTTAATTTCATGAGGCGTTGGAAGTGCATCGCCTTCAGACTTACTAGATTGTTCCTGAATTTCTTCACGAATGATATCGCTACATAATTCTACGCACTCATCACATACGAATACTGATGGTCCCGCAATTAGCTTGCGAACTTCATGCTGGCTTTTACCGCAAAAAGAGCAGTAAAGTAGCTTGTTTCCACCGTCACCAGTGCTTTTATCATCACTCATTTTATTCGCCTCATCACGAACATTATTGTCTTCTATACCATGCGGCGTTTTTGCAACTTTTTCAAGTCATCACGGCGCATTTCTGGCCTTGATTTTGCTGATATTTTGTTCAAATACCAGTAATAATTAAGGCTATTTATCTGCTTCTGGTTTGTTACGTTCTGTCATGACTGAATCAATCAAACCATATTCAACTGAAGTTTCCGCGTTCATAAAGTTATCGCGGTCAGTATCCTTCTGAATATCACCCATTGTCTTCCCTGTATGTTCGGCAAGAATTTTATTCAATCGTTCCCGAACTTCGATGATTTCTTTAGCATGTATTTCAATATCGCTTGCCTGTCCCTGAAAACCGCCTAATGGCTGGTGAATCATGGTACGCGCATGTGGTAAGGCGTAACGTTTACCAGCTGCGCCCCCTGCCAGTAATAAAGCGCCCATACTGGCTGCCTGGCCGATACACAGAGTGCTTACATCCGGTTTAATAAACTGCATGGTGTCATAAATTGACAATCCAGCCGTTACCGAGCCCCCTGGTGAATTAATGTATAAGTAAATGTCTTTATCCGGGTTTTCAGACTCAAGAAAAAGCATCTGGGCAACCACTAAGTTTGCCATGTGATCTTCAACTTGTCCTACCAGAAAAATAATGCGTTCTTTCAATAATCTGGAATAGATATCGTAAGAACGTTCTCCACGAGACGTCTGCTCGACGACCATTGGAACCAACTGACTCATAATTTCTGTATTAACTGTTTTATCGGTCACGAAATCTTATCCTTAAGGGTAATTTGTCATTTATTTGAAATCTAGCACGATTATCAAGAAGCAATAATCGTGCACAAATCACTATTTATTTTTGTTCTGAGTTCATAATATCTTTGAACGTTACCTTCTTATCGACCACTTTAGCTTTTTCCATAGCCCAATCGACAATTTGTTCTTCAGTCACTAACGCTTTAACTTCTGCAAGACGCTGTTTATCTCCGTTATACCAGTCAACCACTTGTTGAGGCTGCTCATATGGAGCTGCAATTTCTTCTATTTTTTTCTTAACCCTGTCTTCATCCACTTCAATTTTTTCTGATTGAACGATTTCAGACATAATCAAACCTAACTTTACGCGACGAATGGCCTGATCAGCAAACATGCTGGCATCAATCTGCATTCCCTGATCTTGCATACCCTGCTGCTTCAGGTTTTCCAGCATATTCTTTTTAATCGCTTCCGATTCTTCTGCAATCAGAGGCTTAGGCACATCAAAATCATGCGCATTAATCAAAGCATCCATGACAGAAGACTTCATTTGAGTCTTTAAACGACCATCTAACTCCAACTGCATACTGTCTTTAATTTCTTTATGCATGTTTTCAACGCTAGCGTCTTTAATGCCTAATTTTTTAGCAAAGTCATCATTTAACTCAGGTAATTTTGCTTCTTCAACCTTATTAACATGAGTATCAAACTGTGCGGGTTTACCGGCTAAATCTTTTGCATGGTAATCATCAGGGAAAGTCACGCTTAACGTTACGTCATCACCCGCTTTGGCACCGATTAAACCTTCTTCAAAACCTTTAATCATGCGACCACTGCCTAACTCGATAGGCATATCACTTGCTTCACCACCAGGAAAAACTTCGCCATCAATCATACCTTTGAAATTGATGTTAAGTTGATCGCCGTCTTTTGCTGCACGATCTGTTGTTACCCATTCTTTATGCTGACCGCGAACCGTTTCCAGCATTTCTTCAACATCGGCATCTGCTATATCAGCAAGCTGTTTTTCAATGGTTTGTTTAGATAAATCACCTAATTTAACTTCTGGATACACTTCAAATAAAGCGGTGTATTCCATGCCCTTGCCGGGATCGCTTTTAATTGAATCAACACGTGGTTGACCAGCTGGGTTTAATTTTTCCTGTCCAATCGCTTCATATAAAGTCGATTGCAATACATCACCTACAACTTCCTGACGAACTTGTTCAGCATACTGCTGCTTAACAATTTTTAGAGGCACCTTGCCTGGACGAAAACCTTTCACTTTCACAGTTTTTGTCATGTCTTGAAGACGACCATCAATCACACTGGAAAGACGTTCTTCTTCGATCACAACCGTAATTTTACGCTCAAGACCATTGGTGGTTTCAACAGAAACTTGCATACCTTATCCTCTATTTCAATCAGAAAATTCTTAGAAAAAAATGGTGCGGATGGAGAGACTCGAACATTCACCCTATACCCTTAGTTATCAAACAGTTACGGCACTTTTTGTGCTGGTGCAACTTCTGGTGCAACTATTTAACAGCTTTTTTTCACCTTAAATATGTAAATGAAGCTTACAAAACAGATTAATTCCGTAAAATTGCCCTAAATCCTAACTGGTGCAACGCAATTAAAGAGGCTTTTTACCCTAATATTTATAAGTGCCATTTCTACAAGGGCGGCATTATCCCTTGTTACCTCAGCTTTCACAAGTTCGGATTGATTAACCATACAACTATCAAGACACTAGAAAAGCAAAATACCTCTTATCACCTTAAAAAGGTGAATCCCCCCTCACATTCAAGTTAAACTTGATACTGAAGATTAACCACACACCACAAAAGGACTTAGAAAATGCTCACATTGCAACGCAAGGAAGGCGAGATAATCACTGTCACACATAACGGGGAAACACTGGATATTTACGTGTCACTAATAAAAAACAACAGTGTGAAATTGTCTTTTGATGCACCTGAAAGTTTCGAGATATGGCGTGATGAGGTAGAAGAGATACAGCCTGAAAGCGGTTAACTATCCGGCCAAAATAAGTGATAACACTTATGCTTTGTTTTGTCGGCAAAAGGTCAGGAAACGACCCGAAGCGGACAATCGCACAATAGGAAAAATCGACACTTTTACTTATAATGCTAGAGAATCCGTCTAACAAACTATTAGTTGAACAAATGGGATAAATCTTTCCACATCAAAAGAAAATAATTATAAGGTATGCGTAAACCAAAGCTGACATATATCCCTGCATTTATTGTCCTTTTATTTAATATGGTGCTGTGGATGACGGGACAATTCATCACGTCTGATTCCAGATGGAGAGAAATAGTCGAGTCTTGGCCGATGAGCTTTATTTGGCTCGGAACTATTTGCTTTTTAATCGGATTATTTGTTCAAGATTTATATAACCAAAATTCATGGGTAATGGAAAATTGGAGGGTTATAAACAAGTTATTTAAAGTCGTTACATTACATGTTGGCCATATCGAAGATGAGCCAGAACACCTATCTGTAATACTTTTAATCAAATATATTCGAGAAATTAAAAATGGGTTAATAACCATCACCGTAATTCCTCAAAACTCAGAAAAAAAATCAAATCCATTCATTACTCATCATGAAGAAAATATTAATTGCCCATCCCATAGAGATAGGCGGATAACAATTTGTAGCTTGAGAGTGCCTAGACCAAATAAACCTGCTATTCACTCAGTATGGGGAGAGGAAGTTGGCAGTGTAGATATACTAGATGGTCAGAAAACAATAACCCCAGGTTCTAGTAACCTGGTAATTGTGGAAGTTAAAAATAAATTTAGAAAGCAGAGATTTGAGTTCATGATCGACTTCAAAAGTCCTACCGCTGTGTCTTCTCCAGATTTACCTTATATTCATTTAATGAGATTTGACGAAGTAGCCAATGTCTACAAGTAATTATCTCAACCTTTGCGAGACCAAGAGTATCAATAGGGTCAGGCTCGATTGAAATTGAATGGCGGCTTATGGCCGAAAGCTGTCAGTGCAGTATTTAATTTAGATAAAGTCTGCATTGTTTGTATTTCTGTGGTTGTGGCCGCGACCGTTCCAGCAGTCGCGGCTTTTTTATTGATTAGTTTTCATCGTGTTTAACCTCTATATTTATTTATAAATTAAAACTGTTGCCAAAATATTTAAAGCAACCTGATAACAGACTTTAAATAACTTGGTTTCAGTCATATTACTACGCGCGCATTGTTGCTGGTTTTAAAAATTGCTAGGCAAGCTGCAAACCTTGTCCGATTTTTAATTAAGAAAGTATCCAACCTTTCTGTTTTTTGAGTTACTAAAATTTAAATACTATTACCATTTATCTTTTTGTGATTCTAAATTTCTTTCATGCTCAAGCCGTTGTTCATCATCTTTAATTTTTTGCGCATCATCCACCTTCATTCGAGCAAGTTGCTTATGTGAAGCTTGCAACAATTGCGCATGTTTAGCATCTATCGCCATATTGTCAGCATTAGAGCTTTTTATTGCGCTCTCCATATCGGTCGCCACGTCTGAATAGCCCGCTTCACGCAAACGGCTTGCATCACTTAAAGCTTGCTCTTCGCTAATTTCATAATGTTTATCATAGCTTGAGCCGTTAGGGGTTACGCCGCTTTTTTCCAACGCTACTGCATTCAACATGACAAGCGTTGCCCGAGAGGCTTTCATTAAGTGCGGAGGTATTGAACCATCCGTCATACCTTCTTGCAGGCTTAGTATGCGACCATGAACGCCGCCAAGACTATCAGCTTCAGCGGGTGCAACTTCGCCTGCAACCATGGCTTGCGCTGCAACATCACCTTCCAAACTTAAAGCCGTTAAATCTAAATTAATCATAAAACCCCCGATAAATTATGTTCAATTCTCATACGCTGCATAGAACTATCAATGCTTTTTGAAAGCTCATCATTAGTGAATACGTTTTTTAAAAGGGCATGTAAACCCATTCTTTTAGCTAACGTTGCATCACCTTTTAAAATTGCAGACAGTAGTAAATAATCAGACAGCAAAGGCAGTAACAGTTTTTTATTTTTCTTCAATAAAGTATCCGCTATTGGTATCAGCGTTTGCTTAACACCGCTTATCTTTTCAATCTCTAGTAGTTTGATTTTGTTACCAAGGGTTTCTATTTGCTGAAGTGCGGATTCTCGCTTTAGATAAAGCTGGCTTTCTGCTTTACGCAGTTCACCAAGTTCACCTTGCGCCACGTCTAACTTTGTTTGATTAGAAAGCGAATCATCACGCATCGCATTTTTAACAGCTTCATTCTGATACTTTTTTGCGAGCGCAATTTTAGCTTTCAGAAGTTCTAATTTTTCATCATGGGTATCAATAAAGTTTTGGAAAATCTGGCACTCGCTTACAATCAAATCAAGATCATTGCTTTGTTGAGATTCTTCTAATACCGCAGCCATTTTTAACTTCCTCAAATTGGGTTAATTTAAGTAAGCATGGCACAACTGGTTTGAATGTTTTATGTAAAAAGAAGGTGTATTTTTTACACTGAGAATCTTGATAGTATTTTAGGAGGGTAATATTTTTTTACATTGCTTCGGGGTGTGCTTACTGAAACATTATACATTTGCGCAGCAAGATAATAGGCGCCGCCTTGCTCTTCACTTTTTGGGATGCCTTCCATTATAAGGCCTACGGTATACTCTGCTATCTCAATTCTCCGCAATCCTTTTGCAGCGGATTCACTTAACAGAAAGTCATCAACGGTTTTAATAATCGCATCACGTAAAGGGGCCGGCATATCTAATTGTTTTAAATCAAACTTGGTATACTTTAATAAATACGCAGTTGCACCGACATCACCGCTCTCTGATAGCTCTTGAATATAATCTAAATCAATCACAACTTATTAATCACACCAGCTCAAACGCTTGCCGCCATGGTAAGGCCGCGCATGACCTGAATTAATTAATAACGTGCTTAAATCTTTGCCATCCAAGTCAACAGTAGCGAGCATTCTAAAATATTTACCACGCTGTACATTTTTTAGCGTGATAACTTTTGCCGCTCTTAAATGTTTCACGGTAAATTGTTTAGCCAATTGTGCAAGGTGCTTTTCTTTTTCACACTCACCGCGCATTTCAGCCGCATCGACTCCAAGCACTCTAATAGAAATTCGCTCACCAATAACAGCGGGGTAATTTTTTATATTAACCCTGAAGGTGTCCGCATCATAAATGCTTACTACTTCGTTTACCGTTATATCATCATATTGTTTTTTAGCCGCATTAACAGAAAAACAAAGAACAAATATAAAGGCAGTTAAGGTTATTTTGTACATAACTAATGCCATGCTTTATTTAGCAATGAGTATGGCGCGTCTTTTGTTAGCACTATTTATCTAAACCTTGTAGTTCTCTTGCCTTACGTTCTGTAGGCCCTAAAAATCCTTTATAACGATTTATGATTTCATGAACTTTTCCGTCTTGAAAGTGTATCGTGTATGAAACATCATCCGCAGTGTATTTATAGTATGTCCAAACTGAAACGTTAGATGTTAAATCCATCTTACTGCGTGGTGGGCCATATGCATTTAATACATCGAGTACTGTGGCTTTATTTAGCGGAAAACTTTTAAGAAAGCCCGTTTGATCGCTATATGACATATCTGGTAATTCCATTGCTTGTGTGGCGCTTGTTATTACAAATAGAAATATAAATATTAATTTTTTCATTTTTCGTCCCTCATTTTTTATGATAACGCTTGAATCAAATGTGCTATATATCTTTTTAGTGTTCGAACGAGGTCGCTGCTATATAAATTATTAATTATCATTTCTATCAATAGCTCGTTTAGTAAACGCCTCTAGATTCATATTCTCATCTATGAAAATATCTTCAATCCATACATCCATATTACTCAGGGCATTGCGAAAGTCTTCCCACTCCAATGGGGCATTGTCAAAAGGCTCCACGCTTCTTGCGAAACCGAATAACTTATTTACAAAAGCCTGAAGTTCAGCAAGCCTGTATAAATATGAAATAATGTTATATTTATCTGGGTTAATATAACTATCATCATCAAGCCTGATTACAAAATCGTTTAAACGAGAATCGTGGATTTGCAAACGAACAAGCATTGTTGATAGATAATCGCCAACATCAGATTCGGCATACCTAATACATTGACCAAAGACAACTTTATAGTCCTCAGGTAATATTGGCGCCTCTACTTCTATTCTGTTTCCCCTGTTTATTTCCCAAGCTTGCGTTAGTATTTTGGCACTTGTTGTGAAATAAACACAAAGCTGGCTAAGCGCGGCAGGTAGAAATGCTTTTGCAGCTAAAAAGTCACGTTCACGCTGCTTATTTGCATTGAATCTAGAAATATTAAAAGCTGTAATGCTGGCAGTAAAAGCAAGCATTCCTACATTTAAACTTTGCCACCTATCCCAGACATCTTGCACATAACCCCAGTCACCACTAAAACATGGAAAGATAATCATGGAAAAAAAATAGATGACCGCAGCTGGCAGGCCAATATTGTTAAGTAAACTAACAAGCGTATCTGGCTTTAATATTCCTATATGTCTCATAATTAATGACTGGTTATATAGCGATTTTAATAAGGGGTGCGCGGTTTTTTACGCGTACCAATAAGTGAAGTGAATAACTTAATTTCTTGTTAGGCATGACCTTTAGTAATCTCTATTATTTTCGTTACAGCCTTTGGGCCAAAATAGTATGCGATGCCGCTTAAACCCAAACCCACTATTACACCTGCCGGCCCCGCCAGAAATAACCCAATGAAGGGAGACAGAACACTAATAGCTATGACTGTGACAGCCGCACCTTTATGTTTTTTATAATATTCTTTTTTTGTTTCCCATTGAAGGGAAGAATGCACTTCTATTGATTCTTTGATTTCTACATATATATTTTTACCTTCCTTACCGCAAGCAGGGCAAGGGCCAGAATGTTTTAATGCAATACTTTTACCACAATGAGCGCAAGTTGCAGCTTGTGTTACTTCTCCCATATTTTTACCTATGTTAACGTTTTAAGTAAGTGACAACCAAAAATGTGCGGAGCACGGCTTTTGACTGTCAGCTGCAGCTTATTGTTGGACAGTTTATACATTACAGAGACCACCCTTTAGGTGCAATTGGAAATGTACCTGAAAGAGTACCAAGGTGATAAGTCATTACATTTGCAGCACACTGCGTAACACGGTTAGTTAATGGTGTTTTTTGTTTATTAAATAGCTGCCCTTGCAGAAAAAACTTTTTTTTACCATTTGGGTGGTATTTTTTAATACAGAATTGGGTTTGAAGGAGAGCTGATGAAACTTTTTCACCAGGAAATACTGATGCCATTAATGATGCAACTTTATGTGCAGCTGTTATGATGTCTTTTTCAATATTGTCATCGATATAATCTCGTCGGTAACTGTCAGTAATTAGTTTTGCAAATTCTTCAACTGTTGAGCCTTCAGCATCGATGTACCGCGCTGCTGAAACAGCACACATATTAAATACATCTTGTGGCATGTAACTGCTCATTATCTAATGTTTCCTTCTACGTCTAACGTTTTGCTAACCAGACCACGATGTGGTGATTGCTTTGTTGTAAAATGAGCGATAGCGAAGCCACAAAAGAAGCGTCGCAGCGCGGGTCTGTGTTGAGCTGCTTGTTAGAGATTTTTATCAAAAACTGCCGCAAGCCCAGTAAGAGCGCCAATTATGCCCGTTAGCGCCGCTAGCCATGTTAAGTAGCCAACTCTTCTTTCATGCAACTCTTTCCTAATAGAAGACCTTAATTCTGTTACACCTTTATTTGTTAAGTTTCTCCTGCCAGTGATATTTGATACTTCCCAAATAGTCTCATCATTATAATCAGGCACAGGTAATAAAAGATTTTGCGCCTTTAAATATAAATACCTTGTATTTAAATCCATGATCTCATCATCATAGAGTTGGTTTTCTGACCAATATTCATGAATTAGAGCTTGAATATATTCTCTATTTTCATGCTCTTCTTTGGCCTTCATTTCAGCTTTTTTAAAGTCTTTATAAATAGAATCGCTTAATTTCTGAAGCTTTCTAACTTTGAACCATAGAGTTATGCTATTCATTTATATTCTCTAACAGATGATTAAGCGGGCCCGCATAATATTAACAGCAATCATTTATACAGCCCCTCAAATTAATAACAATCAATGCGGTGAATGGCAAGTCGAGCGTTAAAACCTGTCACCATCATAAGTGGGAAAGTCCGCTGCATCCATTTCATACTGTAACAGTTTCTTGACCTCCATATACCACTCAAGCCTTGCTTCTTTATTTAACTCTTTTGCCTTTTCAAACTGGTTACGCACCACTTGTAATGTATCTTCATATTTTTGCTGCATTGGGTTCACGTGTTAACACCTTCAATAAATAAAGTTACCGGACAATTACACATTCACTGAATACCCTAACTCTTTCATCCTTCTTAAAACATAATGAAAACGTTTAATGGTATTTGTTTTGAACTTGCGCGAATAATTACGGCTACCACTATGAATGATTAAGCATTGTTTATAAAACCTTTGTGCAAAGCTATGCTCTGTACCTTCCATAACATCAAATGTTTTTTGCACCATGCAATAACTTACATCATTGCTTAACGTCATCATCGCAGGTTCAACAGCGTATTTATTCCATGCGTCATTTGCCAAAACGCTACCACCTGCAAACATACCAATGATAAGGGCAAATGTTTTTATAATGTTATTCATAACTAACCGCAATCTAACCAATCATAATACAAGTCAGCACGACAACCGGCCACATCAGCATAATCAGGTGTTTCATATTTTTTAATTTCTTCAAGGACGTTTTCAGCAAGAAACAAAAGTACCGGTACCAGCATGGCTATCGTTATGATTTGAACCGCGTCTTTCATCAAGGGTAATATTGTTTTTATAATAAACTTCATGCGATTAACTTCTAATAATGTATGTTGCCAGTATTCCAAAAAAAACCGCCAGCGGTGGGTTAGGAACTTCACCGGCAAAAATAGAATACAAACATAATAAAACAATCACACCGGCTATCAGGTATTTTCTTTTTTCCCAGCGTTCAGCGCGTTCATTTTGTTCTGGGTTTAGTGTTTGGTCAGACATAACTTACACCTTAACTTTTTTGCATTTCATTTTCTTATCGACACCTACGCAAGTGATTACTGTTTTTACGAACAGAGCCATAACGCTTTTTACTTGCGTTCGTGTATCGGTTCGCTATTCGTTCTTGAATAAGTGAAACAATTTTACCCAGCATTTCATAACGCCAAAAGGGTGCTATATCTGTTTTAGCTTTCTTGGTTTCTAATTTACCATTTTTAATATGGTTCATTATTGTTGAGGGGCTACATTGAATAAGGTTTGCCGCTTGTGTAGCACTGTAATATTCATCAGGCTCAACTTGCATCATTAAAGTTTACCCCGCGACATACCGCGAACCTCAACAGCCTGCATTCGTTTTGCTGCATGGGTATCGCTTTCATAAAGTCGCGCATACAACATCCAGCCATCATTGCTGCCACTTACACTACCTGAGCGGCCTATAAACTTTCCCTTTGAACCATTACTTTTAATTACGCGACTCATTGCTAAGCCCTCTTTGTTAATCAAGTTAACCAAGCATAGACCGATTAATTTTAACTTGTATCTTTATTTGCTGATTTCCTTAAAAACAAATTCTCTTTTTCAAGTGCGGACACCACATCTTTCATGTGAAGAACTCGCGCTTTTAATTCTTTATTCTCAATTTCTACACGTTGAAAATCCATGTTCACACTATGATAGTTTGAACAATCATCGATACACTTTTTGCCAGCATGAAAACTCACTCAATCTTTTTCAACCCTTTAAGCACATCAATACGCGAACAGCGGAGCTTGAAAAATATGTTAATTTGGCTCTACGTTTTCCGCAATCCATTGCGCAAGTTGCTCTTCGCTAATCTCACCAATTGCCAAACCTTCAAATACTTTAGCTGTTTCCGCTTCATCGGCAATCAAAGATTGTCCGTTAATCTCTAAAAAAATAGCCGCAGTTAAAAGTGCGATACGTTTGTTACCATCCTTAAAGCAATGGTTCTTTGCAAAACCAAAACCATAAGAAGCGGCCAACACCGTCAAACTTGCATCCTCAACATAGTTTTGCACCTGTTGCGGTTTTGCCAGTGTTGACTCTAACAGCCCCATATCCACCCCGCCATCCAAACCGCCAAACTGAGCTAAGGCATCAAGGTGTAATTGTAAAACCTCTCTTGCATCCAACCAAAGTACTTTCATATTATCTTGCTAACTCCTTAAGTGTATTTTTAAATCTACGGGTAACTCTATCGGCTGCCTCCATCACCTTTTCAAATTTAGGGTCGAAAGGGGATAGATTTAACCCGTCATCATCCACACCTGCAAAAAGGTCGTCGCCTTCCCTTATGCGGTGCTTTGTTAGCATTTCTTTAGGTAAGATAACCCCCAAAGAATTGCCGATTCTACGAACTTTTAATGCTGTCATTTTATTCACCTTTTTTTGTACCAAAACAGTCATGCATAGCACGCTGCAATTAACTCTCTATGGAGTTATAACATTAGTATAACAAGTAACTACCTGTTATCAAGGTGAGATTGTAACTATTCGTTAACATCTAAACCTAAACCCCATATATGAGCAGGGCTTAAAGCTGTATTAGTAGCTGTTTAAATGCTTACTTTGGTATAAATCTGTTGAGAACCGGCTTTTAATCCTGGGTAGGTTCACGTTAAGTTAAACGCATATATGAAGCTATGCTTGTATTGGTGTCTATATTTGAAGCTGTACTTAATATCTATATCTGAATTTGTACTTATATTTGAGTCTTAATCTGAACATGTATTTAAATTTATATTTATATTTAAATCTTGCTGAGCTTTCAAAATTCAAATATTGGGTATCGACCTTCCCTCTCCCGAGCCGAATTTGCTGAAACCCGCCCCCGCCCCCCATGAAGTTAGTATGCGGGAAACGGCTTTTTTCCTGAGTACACAGAAAACAACTAACCTTTCACCCGTCATTGCAGTCACTGTAAGATCATCTAAGCGGTTCAGAATGTGCGCGCTCTATCATGGAGCTTGCCAGAGAAGACAGCTTAGAAGGCTTACAGGGTGCATGAGGTTGTCGAAATAAGGATAGTAAGACACTAAGTCTCTCTTTATTGCTCTTAAATGGCTTTGATATGCGGTTTATTATTTAGAGCTCACTGGTGCAATGCTGGTGCAACTATTTACAGTGGTTTCAAGGTGATGAAAAAATAGATATGGCTTGTTAACGCGGGTTATCAGGCTGGTACGCATCAACATCAACATGGAAATGAATCGAGATTATCGCGGATAGCCAGAATGGGTTAACTCTTAATGTAAATTCACATTCAAATTAAAAGTTAGAATCTATCATCACTAAAACATAGGCTATTACTTAATATGATACTTATATAAGTTACTACGAGGCCAAAAATACAAGTAGAATTAACATGAAGCACTAATAGAATTAGCTTTAAGCCCGGTTAGAACCAGTATTAACTCTAATGCCGTTATATTAACGGTGTTAATTGAGGCCCTCAAATAATACCAACTCATGATTAATGCGCTCTTTATGAAAAATGCACCTCACCTTAATTCCTGGCTTCAGTAGCTTGCATCGATAACGGGTACACATTTGATTTATAAACAAAGCACAACTTGTACAAGATCTTGCTTCTATTTCAAATGCAATAATATGGCTAAGCTCTGAACAATTTAAGTTAGCCTCAAGCACAACTTGTGATTTCATTACTCAATACCTCCGCATTCAAATACACATAGAATATCAACATTGCGCTTCATCCTAAATCACCTCATTTTTTATACTATGGCATTCCACGTTGTTAGGTTCATCCACGATGTTTTGGTATAGAGGTTTTGTGGATAACGCTTTTGACTTTGATGTTAGATTTAAAGATTTTAATTTCCTTCCTTCAAAATGGCTTTATCATTTTGGAGTTTAATAAGACCTTTTCAATCTTTTAAACCTTTTTATGTATCGCCCACGCTACAGGCTCACGTCCCAAACGCTACACCCTAACGGCTCAAACGCTACAGGCTGCGACTCAAACGCTACAGGCTTACCCTAAAATACACAAATAGGGTGTATCGTCCACGCTACAGGCTAACCCAATGGAATATCATCATAATCAGCCATTTCTTCAATTTCTTTTTGTGCTTGCGGGCTATAAACATCAAGCACAAGCTGCCAAACAGGTACGCCTTTTCTAGTAAATAATGTCCCATCAAAGCTATATACATTTTTGATATAACCAAATTCTTTAAGTCGTTTAATTCTTTTGTTCGCTGCATCGCGGGTAATATTGCAACACCTTCCAAGATAAGCCTGCCCTGCATAACCTTGGCCGTGGGAATCCTTAGCAATGGTTGCCATCGTCTTTAACATATCTTTATCGGATGTGGTTAGCCGAGGGT
>JAUVEN010000016.1 GCA_030594815.1 Gammaproteobacteria bacterium | reverse complement strand
ATTACTGCGGTTAAAGATATGCTGGCGGGTAATGCGTTTGGTGATGCAGGACATCGCGTGGTGATTGAAGAATTTTTAGCCGGTGAAGAGGCAAGCTATATTGTCATGGTCGACGGCGAGCACATTTTAGCTATGGCAACGTCTCAAGATCATAAGGCAGCACTCGAAGGTGATAAGGGCCCCAATACCGGAGGCATGGGCGCGTACTCACCTGCTCCGGTTGTCACACCTGAAATTGATGCCCGTATTATGGCTGAAGTGATTGAGCCGACAGTCAAAGGTATGGCCGCTGAAGGCAATCCCTACACCGGATTTTTATATGCCGGATTAATGATTGCGGCTGACGGTACACCAAAAGTTATCGAATATAACTGTCGTTTTGGCGACCCTGAAACGCAACCCATTATGATGCGTCTGAATTCTGATTTAGTGGCGTTATGTAATGCCGCGCTAGATAAGAAACTCGATCAAACATCCATTCAATGGGACTCGCGTCCGGCATTAGGCGTCGTTTTAGCGGCTGGCGGATATCCTGCTGACTACGCCAAGGGCGATGTTATTTCAGATATTCCAGCAGCAACGGCAGACAGCAAAGTCTTCCATGCAGGTACTGCGAAAAAAGACGGTCAGACTGTAACCAGTGGTGGCCGGGTATTATGTGCTGTTGGCTTAGGCAAAACGGTCAGCGAAGCACAGGAAAAAGCCTACCAACTGGTGGATAAAATCAGCTGGAATGGCATGAGCTTCCGTAGAGATATCGGTCACCGCGCCATTTCACGCGAAAAGTCATGAACTTGTCGATAAAATAAGCTTAATTGTTCTTATTTCCGTAGATATAAATCCAAGATAAGTTTCGACTTCTAGCCCGTTTTTGCATAAAATATGCGACTTTTCCGGCGTAGCTCTAATCAGTGTTTTTTGAGCCGCTGCGCGTAAAAACGAATTTGCGTAAAAAAACAGAATTTATAACAATTTAAAAGATCTTTTAAGGAGCATTCATGTCTGCTAAACATCCCGTCATTGCGGTAACTGGCTCATCAGGCGCCGGTACAACTACAGTTAAAAATGCATTTGAGCATATTTTCTTCCGTGAAAAAATTAATCCTCTTATCATCGAAGGCGACAGCTATCACAAGTTTGATCGTGCAGAAATGAAAGAGCAAATTGAAGTGTTTGCTAAAGAAGGTAAAAACCTTAGCCACTTTGGTCCTGATGCAAATCATTTTGATATTTTAGCGGACACATTTAAGGCATACGGTGACACGGGTACATGTAAACGTCGTTACTACTTACACAGTGAAGAAGAAGCGACTGAACATAATGCGCGTTTAAGCACTAGCCTTACTCCAGGTCAGTTCACGCCCTGGGAAGATATTAAAGAAAAATCTGACTTATTATTTTATGAAGGTTTACACGGCGGCGCATCAGATGATAAATCTGACGTTTCTAAATTCGTTGATTTATTGGTTGGTGTAACACCTATCGTTAATCTTGAGTGGATCCAAAAAATTCACCGTGATAACGCACAACGTGGTTACTCTGCTGAAGCGATTGTTGATACGATTTTACGTCGTATGGAAGATTACGTTAATTACATCACACCGCAATTTTCTAAAACAGACATTAACTTCCAGCGTGTTCCAACCGTTGATACCTCTAACCCTTTCATTGCTCGCGACATTCCAACGCCAGATGAAAGTATGATTGTTATTCGTTTCCGTGAACCTGAAGGTGTTGATTTCCCTTACCTACAAAACATGATTCAGGATTCATTCATGTCTCGTCCAAACACAATTGTTGTACCGGGCACTAAGATGGGTTTTGCAATGGAATTGATTCTTAATCCAGTGATTCATAACTTAATTGAAAGAAAGAAAAAAGCTTAATCTAAAATAAGATTAAACTTTAAAGAGCCGGAACCGATTAATTTGGTTCCGGCTTTTTTATGAGGCACTTCTCTTTTATGGAGCACATCTCTGGCCCCACCCTGCGGGCTCACTTCGCTCTTGAAAAATGGTTCCTGACAATTTTTTACAACTAATTCAACTACAATTTAATATTTTCGAGATACACTTACCTCATGAAAACTTTTCTTAGTGCTACGAGCATCAAAAATGACTGGCAATCCGCTGCGGATGATCTAATACAACAACTAGGTGATATTCCAGCTGAAGCCAATGTTGCGTTTATTTATGCCACGGATACATTTGCGATTGAACTTAGCCGCTTACTTGACGAGCTGAAACAAAAAACGAATATCCAGAACTGGGTTGGCAGTGTTGGTAAAGGCATTTGTAGTAATAGTCTGGAAGTGTATGACAAGCCTGCTGTCACAGTAATGCTTGCCGATTTTCCTGAAAACTCTTTTACTATTTTTAATGGTATGGAAAATGCTCCTGAGTCCAAAGAATACAACGTAAGCCTGACTTTTGCTCTTGTTCATGGCGATCCACGCAATGGTTTAGTGTCGGAACATATAAATAACTTACCGGAAAAACTGGGCAATGGGTATCTTGTAGGTGGTATTACTTCTTCAAGTAACCATTTTTTTCAAGTTGCCAATGATGTTACCGAAGGTGATATATCGGGCATTGTCTTTGATGAAAACACACAGGTTATTACAAGCCTGACCCAGGGTTGTACTCCCATTGGTGAAACGCATACCTTATCGCAATGCGAACATCACATTGCGATAAGTATTGATAACCGTCCTGCGCTGGATGTATTTAAAGAAGAAATTGGGGATGTGCTGGCACGGAACATCGATCGCGCAGCAGGATATATTTTTGTTGGCTTCCCGATAAAAGGAAGTGATACCGGTAATTATTTAGTCCGGGATATTATTGGTATTGATACCGAAAACCATCACCTTGCCATTGCTGATAATATGAAAGTCGATAGTCAGATTATATTTTGTAAACGCGACGGACAAACTGCCATTCAAGATATGCAACGCATGTTAAGTGACATAAAAAAACGTTTAGGTACGCAACAAGCTAAAGGGGCGATTTATATCTCTTGTATAGGTCGTGGCAAAAATTTATTTGGTGATGATTCAGAAGAATTAAAAATGATTAGCGACGTGTTGGGCGATGTACCCATTGCCGGTTTTTATGCGAATGGAGAAATTGCAGGCCATCAGCTGTATGGGTATACCGGCGTGCTAACGGTATTTTTATAATAAAATAATTTTGTTTTTTCTATATATTATTTGTTCGTTCTAATTCAGCAATCCACTTTTTTGCTTCAGCTTCAGTACTAAAATAGTTAACAGTAATAGGTGAAGAATCAACTTCATCCATAATTAATCGCGCAAGTCCCATCGTCGTATTATTCGACATTACAAAAGCCCATGCAGCACCTTTGCGTTGCTGCAAAAACTGAGAAAAAAATTGTCCTATACCATGAGCCTCACTGGCATAACTCATAGAGGTATTTTCATTGATGTTAATAATAGTATTTAACTTAGGATGAAATTTTTCATCTGCCACCAATTGATTAATATAATCAGTAAAATCGAGCAATTTTGTTTCACTATGTATATTGCAATACAACAGGTTTTCTTCACTATTTATTGAGTAATCTATCATGCTTTAACCTTTAACCAGATATTGAGGTATCTTTTGTACCCCACCAATTAAGACCACAACCCTAAAACCATTTTGCACTAATAAAAAAGCAGCAGCGGAACTTCGACGACCGGTACCACAATAGCAAATATATTCTTTTTCCTTATCCAGTTCTTTCATGCGCATACGTAATTCATGTAACGGAATGTTTATCGCATTTTGTAAGTGACTACGATTAAACTCGGTAACATGACGAACATCTAACCAGATATTTCCCTTAGCAACACGTACATGGGCTTCATCCGAGGTAACACGATCAAGTAATGGCTCCTTTAATAATTCATTAAAATCAGCTTTTGCCAAACGCATCATTTGTCCCGGAGTCTTCATCGTTACCGAGGCATTTCGTTTAGAGCCAGACAGCAATGCTTCTTCACCAAAGCTTGCACCTGCATTTAAAGTTGCCAGCTCAACTGTCCTGGTAACGAGCGCTTCACCTTCCGTTAAAACATAATAATAATCGCCAGGCGTTCCTTGTTGAATAATAACTTCATTTTCTTCAACCGGGATTGTTTCCATTTTTTGTAACAGGGTCTTTATATTTGCCGGCGGCATATTTTTAAATGCCATAATATGGCGCATACGCCGAATCCAGTTTCGTCCATCTTCTTCACTTGGGTTATCACTTTCAGGATTGGAATTTTTATTCTCATCACTGACACTATCTTTAATCACTTCTCTGGAGGAAATGTCCTCGGCGTTAATGATTACAGTTTTATCCAGTGCAGGTTCTTCATTTTCTTCAACAACGTTTTCCTTTTCCTCTGCCACCGCAAGCTGATCCCAGGTCAACATATAATCCACAATACTATTATCAACACGCAATACTTTCGTGAGCGTCATTGCGGTACAGGTTGCTTGCCGCGGCTGCCCTTCGCCAAGAGGATGTTTAGCATCTTCAACCTTATGCGTCATAAAAGTATCAAGCTCCGGGTTTGAAACAGAAGTCATTTGCACATCACCCTCGAGCAAATAAATACTTTGATCGTCAACATCACCCTCTCGAAAAATAGTGACGCCGACACCTAATACCTCAACATCAACAAGACCTTGCAGCTCTTCTAAACGTTCTACCGATAAAACGGAGATAGGTTCAAAAGCTTTAAGTTGTTCGATTGTTATTTTTTGTTTTTTACTCATATCACGATATACCTTAATTTAAGCTATCTCGATTGGCGAGAATCCATGCGCGTGCATGTTGAAAAGTAGAACGGAGTCAGGATGATATTGGCACGAAATTTGTTGTTATTTTTATCACTTTTTAGCCCCGTTTTAACAGCTGCCCCATGATATGCCATTTCCGTCATCCCTTTCTCCCACAAATAGAAGGAGAATGAAAACAGTTTGTTAAATAGATCACATCTTCATCATAAACAATAAAGAATATCTGTGAATTGTCGATAAAACGTACCTGAATATTCATAACTTCTGAGCAAAAAAAACGTCATATGTTGCTTTCTTCGATTATCCAGTCTTTGCTCTCCAGTCAAGATGTTCCCTATCGCCTGGTAGATTCTGCAAATCCTGAAAATCTGGTTCAAACCCATGCCTCCATAAGCTTTCTAAAAGACCCGTTAGGCATTGTTGTCGCTATATACGACAATGGTCATCAATTTGATTTGCTCACATTAAAAGCCCTGATAGAACGTCCTGCACTGAGGTTTACGAGTATTGAAGAACTCGAAGAAACATTGCTATCACAGAAAAATACAAAATCAAAACCCTTCGATAAAACATCTGCCAATAAGCACAAAGAGAGTAATATCCAGCTAATTATTGATGAACCCATGAGTAGCCAGTCAATAGTATTATTAGTCACCGATGATCCCGCCAAGCGCATTCAGGTCGATATATGGGATATGCAAATAATGGTAGAAAATGCCCTGATTGGTGGTATATTTTCTCATGAGAATAACGATAGAAACTCACTAGCAGGAAATATGAACAGTAATTTACTCGAACAATTAAAAAATATTGATCATCTGCCTGTTATGCCAACTATCGCGGCAAAGTTACTCGAATTACAAGCAAATCCTGAAAGTACTGTTGATGACATGGTGCGTATAATTTCCCATGATCCAGCATTAACGGCACAAATTTTGCGCTATGCGAACTCTGCATTATTTGGCTTCAGTGGCCAGATAAGCAATCTTCAAGATGCTATTTTCAGAGTACTCGGCTATGAAACCGTGCTGTACATGTCTTTTGGTGCGGCGCTTGGCCGTGCTTTCAAGCTTCCACAAACAGGTCGACTGAGTATGAATACCTTTTGGAAGGAAGCAACATATCGCGCAGCATTGTGCCAGCAACTTGCGTTACACATGCCGATTCAATCTCGCCCACCCACTGCTATCACTTATATCACCGGTTTATTGCATAATATTGGCCTCGTGATCATGGGTAATTTATTTCATACCGAATTTGACTGGCTCAATAAAATGCTCACCAGTCGCCCAGAGCAGTCTTTAATAACAACAGAACAGAATTTATTTGGTTGTACTCACGCGACTATTGGTCAGCACCTGATGAAGCACTGGAATATGCCAGAAGAAATTACCACTGTTGTAGGTGAGCACCACAATATTCATTACAACGGCAAGCAAGCAACCTATGTCTGGTTAACACAACTTGCCGGACAAGCACTGTCTGCTCATGGCTTATCTGATTCTGATGATGAAGCTATTTCTGAAGAGTTATGTCAGCGGCTTGGGTTATCTGAAGCTGATGTTGAAGATGCTCTCTCCGCCGTTATGGGAGAAAATATGGCTTTAGATGCAATGGCCGATACACTTTGTGCTTAAGATAACAAAAATTAGCTTAAAGCTAATGCCGTTCAGTTAAGATGTTGTAGGTGCGAATCATAGTGCCCCACATTAGAAATTTATGAGAGGGAGTCATTCGCACGCAGAGGTGAAAATGACCATAGAGGTTAATTTTGACACCGCGTTCGAATGAATTCGAACCTACAAAAAAACGCCGCCCCTTACGTGAATGGCATTGAGCTTAAAGAAAGCTCTTTTAAACTTTTAAGCCACCCAAACGCTTCATAATCTGATTTTTATACCAAAACACACCTGCGGCAAAACTCAAGACAACTAGGACTAATATCCCAACCAGCCAAAACCAGGAAGACTCCTTATATTGGCTCGCCATGATTTTTGCCCGATCCCGGGACCATTCACGGCGTTCTGCTTTAAGCTCATCAACCTGTTCGGTTAATGCCATATTTGCTTTTTCAAGCATGCTGCTGGTATCACTTCCCTGAGAAAGCTCCTTTTTTAAATTGTCATATTTCTTACGTAAAGCATTTAGTTGAATAGTAGCCGGCGCTTTTTTGGTGACATAAATATCTTTGATCCAACCTGTTACACCTTTGTCCGTGGTGATTTTTACGTAACCGTCAACTTTTTCATGTACTTCCAAACGCATTCCGGTAAAAACAACACTAATGGGTGGTACGCCACTTACAGGCTCTGTTCTCACTCCGACGCGTAAATTATCACTGATATAAACATACTCAGCAGCATTTACCGTTACGGAACAACTGAAGACGATTAAACTAAGTATTGTTGATGAAAAATAACCCGGTAGAAAGTTATATATGGCTCTTTTTTTATTTTTTTGCATATTCATATGTTACGTATGTGATATTAATTTCTTTTATTAAAGACAGTGAAACTATCGGCAATCCCTTTATTAGCTTTAGTTAAAGATATGCAATTAACTGGCTAACTACAATCATTCATTATCAAAAGGCGGCTTATCCCGGCTCATTTTACAAATACAGTATTATTAAAGCGCATACACACCACCATTTTCAACAATAAAACGAATGCGTTTTAACTCCTGTCCTTGGCAAGGACCTCGCACACAAGCTCCTGTTGCAGGTTCAAATAATGCACCGTGCATACTGCATTGCAAAAAGCGACCATCAAAACTAAAGAACTGCTCTTCTTGCCAATTCAGGTTTACCCCTGTGTGAGGACAGCTATTTTCATAGGCATAGCAATTTCCCATATAGTAAATAAGAAAAGCATCTTTCTTAACTGCATCATTTTTCACAATAAATTCCTTAGCAGACAGTTCGGTCAGGTCTTTCAAATCACAAATTTTTTGTTTCACTGGTACAGGTACCACCTTGTAAAAAAAGATTAATAAAAACATTTCACAAAAATTGTTTTTTGCCTGTAAATACAGGTATAGTAGCGTCAAAGCTTCTTTAATGTATATGAAGCACTGTATTTAATAACTAAAAATTAACTTAATCTATTATTTAGGAGCTGACATGGCCGCTAAGAAAAAAGCAAAGAAAAAAACTGCTAAGAAAAAAACTGCTAAGAAATCAGTAGCACCTGCCAAGAAAATCAAAGCAATCAAAGAACCTATGACTAAATCAGCTTTGTACACTGAACTTGCAGATCGTACAGAATTGAAGAAAAAAGAAATTGTTGCTGTTTTTGAAGAATTAGCAGATATCATCAACGGTCACGTTCGCAAAAATGGCGCAGGCGTATTTACTATGCCTGGCTTAATGAAAGTTAAAGTTGTTCGTAAACCAGCTACTAAAGCACGTCCAGGTATCAACCCTTTCACAGGTGAAGAAACTATCTTCAAAGCTAAACCAGCTCGTAACGTTGTAAAGGTTCAGCCTTTAAAAGCATTGAAAGATATGGCTCTTTAAGTAAATCGTAAATCAAAGAGCAATAAAAAAGGGGACATTTATGTCCCCTTTTTTATTTTCAATATTCTATTCTAGCCATAAAATAAAGATTAAAAGCTTAAATTAAGCTCAAAATAAGCACCTTTATCAAAACTCACATCTCCCGCATTTACAATTGATGCGGTAATTTCCTGATAGCCCAGCGCCATTCTTGCCTGCGGTGTAACTTGAAAACTCACATAAGCACCGTACTCCGTTAAACCATCTGCATCACCGAAAGCAACAACACCGGGAGCAGCGTAAAAAGAAACACCTGCACCAAAACCACCCCATGACTCTGGCTGTAAAAGAAAATCACCGCCTATAGCTAGCGCACCAATAGTAGTATTTACCACCTCACCATAATAAGCCCGAGCTCCTATAGTCACGATTACTGGAACAGAAACACTTTCTCCGCGCACCAATAAGCCGGCGTTAACTAAAGAGCTATCGTTCTGGTTATACAAAAAACCTGCTTCCAGTTCGAGTCGTCCAAAATCCTGTCCAAAGGCCTCTGTAAGGTACATAAACCGTGCCGCATCACTACCTAACCGAATATTTATTTCTTCGGCAGAAGCGACGCTACTCATAAATAGTGCAGAGATTAATAAAATAATTCGTGGATACATAAACGTTTTCCTCTAAACAACCGACGGGCTGTGCTAAATCATAGTTTCATTTTATTTATTTTATGCGAAAGTCATGCCAAGGTATACAGTATATTCAGACTGAAAAGGCCTAACTCAACCACTTACCTCAGCCTAATTTAACATGGCCACTATATCTCGAATCCCCTGCTCCGCTTCAAACAAAACTTCCAGGCTTGCATCTGGTCCCAGTTTACTCAAGCCGAGTTTATGAAAAGCGGGGATCGTTATTAAAGAGGGTAAACCGACATTATTTTTTGTCCCAAAGTAACTGTGAATTTGCGCCACAATAACAACGTCAACATAATCCGCCTCTGCATTACTGTCTCGCAGCCAATTTTCTGCTTGTGCTGAAACATCACTTAGCGCACTGTCAAAATTCCATTCTTGTAATATTTTCTGTCCTAATGAGGCACGTAATTCCTGAATAACTAAATCCAGCTTTTCTTCTGACTCAAGAATGTCGGGGAAGTCAGCAGCATAATGCAGCACGGGTAAGACACCAATATCGTGCAACAGCCCCGCCAATAAAGCAGTATCTTCATGCAAGCCCGGTGTTATTTTTGCGATGGTTGATGCAATCGCGGCAACATGACAACTGTGGCGCCACAATTTCTCAACCCGGCCGCGTAATTGTTTATTTTCTGCATTAAAAACATTGTTTAAAACCAGGCAAGTTACTAAATCTCGCGTGGTAGCCAAACCAAGTCGGTTCACCGCCATTAAACAATTTTCAACCGGTTGTCGGCTTCGATAAAGAGGGGAATTTGCTATCTGAACTAAACGTGCAGTTAAAGAAGGATCCAGTTGGATCAATTTTACAACATCTCCAAGATTTACCTCATCATTATTTACTGCCTGGCGAACACGAACTACGATCTCTGGCAGTGATGGCAGAACTAAACGTCCAGCATCGTACTCTGTTTTTATTTTTGCTACTAAGGTCTGGCAGGAATCCATTTTTTTCTTTTCATACCTACGTCATCCAGTTTTCTCAGATTAACTTAAATATAAAGAAAATGTACAGACGTAACGATTAATTTATTCGACTATTCATTTATCCCTTTTTGAATAACATCCTGAATATTTTTCACCATTTGTTTTAACTGTTCCGGTGAATCAGGAACACCGGAACCGGACATCATCTCTCTTCTATTATGCGCAACCAAATCAATTCGTTCTCCAACTTCAGGTTGCCTCTGGATAAAATCCAGCATAGCACTTCGTTCAATTCGTAACATGTCCACACGATTCATTGCCGATACGGTTGCCGCACGAGGTGCCCCCGTTAATACAGACCATTCACCAAAATAATCACCTGAATGCATTAACGCAAGATTAATTGTGCTGCCACCTAAATCGTGAGAAACCCGCGCGGTACCACTAATGATAATGTAAAAATAATCTCCCGCTTCACCTTCATTTACAATAATGCCTCCTTCAGGAACGCCAGCAATTGAAGAAGCATCGATCAAGAGTTGTAGCGCAGCCTTATCCAGGTGACGAAATAAGTCAACACTGCGTAATGCGGTTTCACTTAAGCGGTTCTTATAACGTTCCAGTATCGCGCTATATAATTCTGAACGACCTGTAATAACTTTTTCAAACGACTCTCCAGGAATAATTAATAATACGCTAGGCTTGGTTACCGTCACGTTTGAAATTCGTGGCGATTTAAACAAGGCTGAAATCTCACCAAAAACTTCTCCTCGTTTTAAATGGGCCAGGACAACCTGATTTTCATCCATGCCTTCACTAATTTCCACTTCACCCATCACGATAATAAAAATGCGACGATCATTTTCTCCTTGCTTACACAACACATCACCTATTGCTGCAGAATGAACAGTGCCGTAATCAATTAATGTTTGCTTTTCTTCAGCCAGTAACAAATCACCAAAAGCAGTTTGATTATCAATCGCTTTTTCTATGACTTCGTAAATTTTTTCATTTTCATTCATAACTCTATTTTCCCTGGGGGTAAGGTATGTGCTTAGTCTAAATACTTTAATAAAAAATAAACTGGGAACAATTCACAAATAATTGATTATTTAATTAAAACAGGTGTATTGCTGGTTAAATTTTATATAATGCAGAAACAAACTTCTTTAAATTACCGATAATATAAATACAAAAATTATGCTAAAAAAAATACTTTTCTTATTCTTATTCCTTAACTCAAGTTTCGCTTTTTCTGCACAACCCTTACTGGTTGATATTAACTGGCTGAAAAAGAATCTGAACTCTTCATCCGTTCGTCTTATTGACATGTCTGATAGCACACAATATCAACGCTTTCATATACCCGGCGCAACTCACCTTCCGTACGAGGCTATTAATGCGCGAAATAAGAGCGACGTAAGTTTTAGTGTTGGGGAAAGACAAATCATTAAAATTTTAGGTTTGTTAGGTATTCAATCCAAACACCATGTTGTTATTTATGATGATATGGGTGGCTTACATGCAAGCCGTCTTTTCTGGGAACTGGAAAAAATTGGGCATAAAAATATTTCGCTGGTAAATGGCGGCTTAGTGAAGTGGATCCTTGAGGGCAATAAAGTGACTGCGGATTCTAAAAATATTAAACCCACTCAATATAAATCAAGTTCAAAATCTCAACGAAAAAATACTGCTGATATAAATAAAATACTGAGTAGCAAATTTAACAACAAAAATATCTTGCTTGATGTCCGCAGCAAAGAAGAATATATCGGGCACCCTCGTTACCCAAGAAGTGGGCATATACCCGGCGCTAAATGGTTGGAATGGTCTGAGGCAGTAAATTTCGATAATGCATTCAAAATGAAAAATAAAAAAACATTAACTAAACAATTACAGCAAATTGGCGTCAGCAAGTCAGACACACCGATTACTCTTTATTGCCAGTCAGCACATCGTGCATCGCACAGTTATTTCACCTTACGCCAACTGGGCTTCAAAAATGTAAAAATTTATGATGGCTCAATGTCAGAATACGGCAAGATCAAGTCTGCTCCTTTGGTGAAAGGTATGACGCCTTAACATTTGATTTTGAGGCAAAAAAAAACCTTCCTCAGTGCTCAACGGGGGAAGGACATGCTAAACGGGCATGAAAGAATAATGTACAATGGATCTTAATTAATTCAAAACATCTAAAATATTGAAGACAGAACCTATTCTATAAAAGATGCGGCAGATCTAAATCTAGTAGTAGAAAACGCAGCTTTCAAGTTTTTTGGCATTATTTATGATTAAATTTATTAATCAGGCAGCTCGCACTTTTTACAGTTAAGCTCGGTTCCGAGAAATTTTTCACGACTTTGAGCCTTTTCCACCCAGGGTCGATTTGTCCAGGGTGGATTATGCCGTACGTGTCGGGTATGACCGCAACTTAAAATGGCCATCCAGTCACCTTCATCGTCTTTATCAAATCCGACAATTTTTTGCTTCACTTTCTGTTTCGCTTCAACTAATTCTGATTACGCCAAATTAAACCTGGCCTAATCGCGGAAGTTGTCATATTGCAGGGGCAAATCAAATTCTTCTGCTTTCAACACGGCAATGGTCTGTTGTAAATCATCCCGTTTTTTTCCGGTGACACGTACCTTTTCACCCTGGATAGCCGCCTGAACTTTCAATTTTTTAGTCTTGATTAATTTTACAATTTTTCTTGCCGAATCAGAGTCTAAACCCTGCTTAATGGTCACCCTTTGCTTTACTTGTTTACCCAACTTTGTCGCATCCGCGACCTCTAAACAGGCAATATCTATACCGCGACGATGCAATTTATTTTGTAATATATCCAGCATTTGCTGTAATTGAATATCCGCATCTGCGGTCATCGTTATAGTGTCATCAGCGCGCTCAAACGTTGCCTCAACACCACGAAAATCAAACCGTGTACTTAATTCCCGATTCGCCTGATCAACCGCGTTGGTTACTTCATGAAAATCGACTTCTGAAACCACGTCAAAAGATGGCATGGACACACCCCCCTACTAATTCTAAAAATATAAAGCTCATACAAAAATGAATGCTTTCTCAAGCAGGCATGATAAATGCAGAATTCTAATTAACTCTGAGCTTATTGCCTGAAAACACATTATCCGATCAATATCACAATTTGTGAATTAGATGGTAAGGTATACAGAAAGTGAGGACTAGTTCAAAGTTTAATTTACTTTTGCAAGCTATATTATGAATACCCCCAAGAGCAGGTATAAATTATGAAATCATCACTGACAATTTTATTCGCCCTACTCGCCGCTAGCGCGCTTTCTGGCTGCAATACGATGCAAACGAATCATGTAGCCTCTGCCTGTGAACAAGGCATAGAGAGCCTTAACCTGCATTTAAGTCAGCGCACCCACCGCATTCACCAAACTAATTTAAGTCGAGCTAATTCTTTATTAGAGGCGGCTCAGGTTCAGCACCAATTCGCTGAATATCCAGGCTGTGTTGAAAAGGTGAAGCGTGCTCAGGATTACTTGAGTGGACGGCAGACGGCAATTATTAGCCGCTTATCGATATAGAGAAGAATTTGGTGAAATTGCGTTAATTTAGATTTAATTCATTAACGCGGTTTTTTTGGCCTCAAAATCATTTAAAAACAGATTCAACTCACTTGTCGCATCCTGCTGAGTTGCAAAAGGCCCACAATCTTTGCCATCGCGAATAGCAAAATACCACTGCGTACCGATATTAAATACCCGACCTGTTCTAAACGGCAGCAGCCCTGTTTCACCCATTCGATATTCCATTCCAGATGTCCCTTTAACTTTTTTCAAAATATGGCTTTTATCTAACTATCCCAAGTTTAATCAAGAAAAACATGGATTGCCATGTACAGAGTTTAAACAACTGTTAAATCACACCTTTTCAAAACAGGCTTTGCGGGGATACTCTCAGGGCTTAAATCCATAGTGTTTCCATAGGAGATTCCGCTACGTGTCTGCAAGAAAACTTTTTAAACTTGTGCGAATATTCATTCTCTCAATGATTTTAATCGGAGTTGCCCTCGGTAGCTGGCTCACCAGCAAAAGAAGCACAGGCTGGGAACAGCCTCTCTGGATAGCTATTTATCCCATCAATGCAGATAACAGCCAAAGCACTCAGAACTACATCGATCAGCTGGATATGGAGGATTTTCAGTCGATTGAAGAATTTATCAGCGAAGAAGCACAAGAATTTAACCTATCATTAAAGCACCCATTCACTCTCAAGCTCGCCCCCCAGGTGAAATCTTTACCGCCTGAACCACCAAAATCAGGGGCCGTTTGGGAAATTATGCTGTGGAGTCTTCAGCTACGTTATTGGGCATATCAGGCAAATACCTACCAGGGCCCCGCACCACATATTCGTATGTTCGTGAAATATTTTACGGTCAAAGACAGGCAACCACTGGCGCATTCACTCGGTTTACAGCAAGGTATGCTCGGTATTGTGAATGCCTTTGCGGAAAGAAAAATGACGAATAGCAATGCAGTGGTAATCACCCACGAAATCCTGCACACCTTAGGTGCAACAGATAAATATGATTTGAGTACAAGACAGCCAATTTTTCCAAATGGCTATGCAGAGGCAACACGTGAGCCACTTTATCCCCAGGAAACTGCTGAAATAATGGGTGGTAAAATTCCTGAATCCGAAACCCAATCCATTGTACCTGGAGGATTACATCAAGTTATCATTGGTAAGCACACCGCGCGTGAAATTTTATGGCTGGAGTAAGAGTATATCGGTAGAAAATATTAAAATATTTCTTAGTGACATGGCAAAATCAGCAAGCCAGCATGACTTTGAAAAATACATGAGCTTAATTTCAAAAGAGGTAGGAGTATTTGGCGTGCCAGGATTTGAATCAATTAGTTATGATGATTGGTTTAGGCAATGTGAGAATGAATTTAACGAAAAACTCGTTAACGCAGTGAGCTATGAAAATATAGACATTATAAATTCAACTGAGTCCGTCATTATGTTTAAAACCATTGAACATATTGAAGCAAAAGATAAAACAAAGAACGCGACAAATGTGGTGATTGCTATTACGCGTGAAGATGATGGAAAGTGGCGTGTTACTCAAGAACGAATTTTACCAACAGATGCACTTGCACAGGATAAAAATTATAACTTAAACTAAATAACTTAAAGAAATCTTACACCAAAATTATAACCGTGATCGGCCAGCTCTACATGCTTCACTTCACCGGCAATATTAATTTCCCGCTTAAAACCATTTTGAACAAGGTCAAACGTTAAGCGAAGTAATTCACCCTTAATCCGGGGCATATCCGCATATAAACCGATACCTGAGGTTGAAATATCATTCGCTTTTATAACTGCCTTTTTACCATCAACAGAGTCTAATAAGATATCCCTGTTAAATACCGTTCGACGATGTTTTCTTTTATCCTTGCTGTTCATAGATTTCTCCTTAAATCTCATTAAAGCGCCCAAGCCCCCCAAACACCAGAAAACTAATGTTAAATTAACGAAGTAATGAGATTAAGTAACTACCCCTCTTCATCTAAGTGTAGTTCTTCTGCTTGCTGATGTAGCCTTATTTCCTCTTCAATTTCTTCTTTGCGTTCAACCAGGAAAATGAGACCTAATCCAAAACCTATCGTTGCCCCGCTAACATGCGCAATAAAATTAATGGCGGACTGATCTTCTGAGAAATAAAGCGCATAGATATCCCAGCTGACATACCATGCTGCTAACAACCAGGCAGGAACTTTTACTATTCGGAAAATAACAAAAAACCATAGAAAACAACGAATATTTATTTTGGGCATTAAGTAAACAAAAACACCAATCATTCCCATTACCACTCCGGATAAACCTAATGTGGGTAATGCTTCATTTATATTCACCATCGCCAGCGAGTATGATAAATGTGTACCTATTGCCAGCGAAGCAAAAATAAGCGTGTATCGCAACATACCTAAAATCATTTCAATGGACGCGGCAAAAGCAAAAAAGAAGAATAAATTGCCCAGTAAGTGATCCCAGCTACCATGAGCAAAAGCAGCCGTAATCATATTTTTCAGATTATATGAATGCGGCTCATACATCAGCTCAGTTGTTAAATCTTTATCAACACCACTTAGTCTGAATTCGCGATATTTTTCTTCCAGCATGCCGCGAATAATAATTCGACTTGATAATTCTGTACGGCTATTAAACTTATCAGCTTGCTCCACCAGTTCATCAATTCTCTGGTCGGGGATTTTGTATGAATGGATATGATAAAAAACACTGCTACACGCTTCTACATCGCGCTCACCATAAACTTTCTCAATCACTAACCAGAACATTCTTTCATGATCTTTCTGGCAGTATTCTTTTGATGCTTTTTGCATTTCATCAAAACTGGCTTCTTGCCTTATATAAGTAAACAAACAGACAACGCAAATTAAAATCGTAAGCAAAGGGATACGATTAAAATTAAGATCTACGCGAAAGGGAAAAAACAGCATGCAGGTTTGTCCGGTCAGTTATTGTTATCTATCTTGTCAAATAAGGTCGAACATTTATTCCTGATTAAAATACTCAGTTTTCAAATATCAAAGTATTTAATTGAAGACAAAAGAAACGAATGCTTTATATGATCTTTATAATAATCAAAATGGATATAAGAGGGAAATGAAGTAAGCCTGAACAGCGAATATAGTGCGTTATGAAATCAGACTTCCTGATTCCAGATATGCTTTAACTTATTCATAGAGAAACGATCACCACCATATTCATAATCAACAAATACAAGTCCGAATCCTTCATCTGTTACACGTACAACACGAGTATTAAAACTCACATTTGGATAAACTGAACTCAAAAACTGCAATTTGATGTGTGCACCTTTCGGTAATGCCGGTTTATCGTCCATACGAACAAACACACCCGTATTTGAAATATCACCAGTAACAGCTTTAATCTCCCCAAAAACCGAATGACTCAGCTTTACCGGAGCATTGACTATTTTACGCAGTTGTTCCCTTTTATTTGTCATTAATAATGCTACTTCGCTGCTTTTGTTTATTTTTCTAAGTATACCGGTAATCATATGGTTATAATTCGTTTGTAATCACGTTTTTAGAACCTGTCAGCTGCATATTAACGTTATTTTATCATTCTGTAATCACCCAAAAGTCGGACTTTTAGAAAGTAATTTTGGTGCTAATCAGGATAAATTCATGTGTTCATCCTAACTCTAAAGTGCATAAATAAACAGCCACATATTCGATACTTCTGAGTTAAGTAAAACAGTAATGTGTACTGATATCAGAGCAGTGCTGGATGTATTCTAATCGAACAAAAATGATTAGAGCAATCGAGTACGTCCGTTAGGTATTTAGATTATGGCGCCACAATGGGCCCCTGTTTAAAGGTGACAATATGAAGCGCTTTTTAGACTAGTTTGAAGCCCATAAAGTGGTTAGCGCCGTTCCTTCAGATTAAAAGTAAAAAACCACGTTCTTAGAACGTGGTTTTATTTTTTAATAAAATTGAGAGAACATTGAATAACTGAATTTCAGTGATTATTACTCTAAAAATTTTACGACAACCTCTGATGCAGTTTGCCTGAGATAAGACACAGGAAATAAAACATCCAGGTTTATTGGTCGTAAGAACAAGGCGTTTTCGGTTGTATCGACATTCAAGCTCTTAAATGAGTTTAACCTTATAGCAGCCCCGCCATCTGAAATATCATTGATGACACCATCCACACGGCCAATCTCTGAGTGATATAACCGTACAGGTGTACTAACCAGTTTCCGAGTATCAAATCGACGTTCATCCATAACGATCACCTACATCTTATTCTTGTAATTATAGACGGATCTACAAAATCATCACTTTATCTGCAGCATTTTAGCTAACAATTTTAATTAGCAAATATTTATTTAGACCATACATTTTGTAGTTTTAATATTAATTGATCCAGATCAATTAAAAACATCAACATTTACTCCATATTTAGATTCAATCAAAACTGATAAAGAGCTTATATATATGCAAAGCAATAATTTACAAATCGTTAAAATTAGTAATAATGGCTGGTATGTTGAAACAGCGATGGGATTTGATGGTCCATTCGATTCTCAAAATGAAGCGACCGTATTTCTTGAGTTAATTAGAAGCAGTAATGCTGCCAGAGTAGAATGCGCAGGTCTGCAATACACGCCTCTGGATTAAGTGTGAAGTAGAAATAATCGATAAATTAAGTTGGATCGGTTGGTATAGTATTTATCATTGAAGGGCGTTTTGAAAACGACTCATACCAGCCTGTCAATTTTGAACGATTTGCTCGCCATTTATCATTGGCAAAACGAAAGTCCAGCCAACCTAATGTGCAAGCAACACTCAGCACGCCAAGATCTAAATTAGATCCCCAATCCGATACTGTATTTTCTAAATAATTTAATCCACGCTCAACAGACATTTTTTGCATGCTGTCAAAATCTTCTGATTGCTGTTCTGCAGAACGTTTTCTTTCCAGAAAACGTAAAATGCCCGCTTCCAGGATACCATCTGCCAGAGCCTGTAAACGCAAAACCTGCCAGCGACCCTCACCCTCTGCAGGAATCATCTTGTTGCCATCATGCCGCGAATCAAGATATTCACAAATCACTCGTGAATCATAGATCACGCTTTCATCAGCAGTAATCAAAGTTGGAATTTTAGATAGTGGATTTTCAGCGGTTAAGTTATCTTCCGCTTGCCATGGATTGGTTGTAACCCACTCAATTTGTTTATCTAATCCAACTTCAATCGCTAAAACATTTACCTTGCGAACAAACGGTGAAGTCGTTGAATAGTAAAGTTTCATAAAAGAAGTTAATCCTTTTTCTCTTCCGGGCTATCTTCTTTAATTTGTTTAGGCTGTTTTTTCACAGTCGGCGCTCCTTTAGGCCAGGCACCAAAGGGATAAGGATGTTCATTACTATTAAAGGTAAGAAAAATCAGAATTTGGTACAAATAAGTACTTAAACTTTGCCCCAGTTTAACCAGGCGATCATTTGTTTTACCCGTCAACAAAGACAGAATAAACTGGAAGGCAATAACAGCAAAAATAATCACTTTTGCGACACTATAAAACACTAAAAACAAAAGCATGTACAAACCACGCAGCCAGGTTTTACGTTCTTTGATATTTTGCTTTAATTCTTCATCCATTATCTTTCTCCAAACTTTTATATTTATTGTTTACGTGTAAAGACCCAGTTATTGCCATTAGATAATTTTTTATTAAACTTATAACCATCTTCGTTAAATAATTTAATATCTTCGGGATCACTCAATTTATTCTGGATAATGTATCGACTTAATAAACCACGCGCTTTTTTCGCGTAAATCCCGATCATCTTATAATCACCATTTTTAAATTCTTTAAATGCCGGCGTGATTATCTCAGCATCTAACTCTTTAGGTTTTACTGATTTAAAATATTCATTCGATGCTAAATTAATTAATGTGTCTGATTTTATCTTTTTCAACTGTTTATTCAGACCTTCTGTAATATCCGAGCCCCAGAATTCGTATAGGTTTTTACCTGTATCCGTTTTTAATCTTGTTCCCATTTCGAGACGATACGGCTGCATAAGATCTAAAGGCCGTAATAAGCCATAAAGCCCGGAAAGAACACGTAGATGATTCTGCGCAAATTTAAAGTCAGCGGCATTAAATGTCTCTGCATCCAGACCGGTGTAAACATCGCCTTTAAACGCTAAGACAGCCTGTTTAGCATTTTTTTGCGTGAAAGGCTTTTTCCATGACTCATAACGATCAAAATTCAAATCAGCAATTTTTGCGCTCACACTCATAAGATCAGAAATATCAAGAGAAGAAAAGTTTCTCAAGCGATTAATGAGTCGCTGTGAGTGGTTCAGATAATCAGGTGTTGTAAATACCTTGGTCTTGGGCGGTGTTTCATAATCCAGTGTTTTTGCAGGGGATATTACTATTAACATTATTGGTTCACTTAAGAATTAGGGAAAAGAATATAAAGCGAAATTATACTCAGATATTACAAATTTAAGAACGGCCTAAAAGAATATTTTTAATATTTTCATTGTATGACAATACATTGAATTCTGTTTGTAACTCTTTTAAACACGACAGGCATAAACAGTCATTATACTGGCTATTACTGTATTCAAGTTGTTCTTCTGTCATTTCAATTTTTGAGCATTGGCATAAGAGGATTGAGCCTGTTTTACATTCAAACTCTGTAGCACAACGAGGACACTGTTTCTTTTCGTGTTTTGGCATTCTATTAGCTTTCTATGTACTTCTTATTAATACAATATTTACGTCCCAGTCCCGTTAAGTAATACTTTGTCCCATTTGTACTATTAATTTCTTCTACATAATTTTTTTCAATCAAATATGTTAAGGCACTCTTTGTCTCGATAGTGTCAATACTGGTTTTATCTGAAATTGATCGAGGCAAGACGCCTGCCTCTCCACTTTCAGCTAACACTTTTAATACATTTTTGATGTTGTGTTTTTTAACTGGGTCAATACTCTTTTTAACAGGCTTTCTTTTTTTAACTTTACTTTCAGAAAAACCAGAGAGCTCACTGTTTTCATTCCAGTTATCAGTCGCTTTTTTTAATATATCAACTTTCATCTCCGCATCAGACTTAGCCGGTTTAAATTTTTTAAGTAGCTTTCCAGTAGAAATAAATTTTTTATGAAACTTTTTATACCATTTAAACCAAAGTGGTGCGGCGCTACCGAAGACAAAAACAATAAACCAGAAAGGAATCGCAATCGTTTCAAAGAAAAAAGACATATAGAATTAACTCCCTCTATTACTAACGGCTTAAAATCATTCTGTTATGTAACCGCGTTTAATGCAGTATTTTTTTCCGCGTGCAGACAAGTAATATTTTGTACCATTTCCTGCTGCAACAACGTCTACAAACTCATTCTTCTCTAAATAAGCAAGTGAGTTTTTTATTTCAATACTGTTTATTTCCAACTTATCTGCAATGGACTGTATTAGCATACCGGCATCACCATTTATCGCTAATGTTTTTAAAACAATTTTTACGTAAGGTTGTTCTGCTTCTGTCACTAAATGCTCATGTTTCTTTTTTTCCGTACTCGCCGTATTAAGATCATGTTCTGAAACTGAATTCCAGTTATCTGTGGCCTTTTTTAAAATGTTTGCTCGTTCTTCTGCCGCATCACCCGCTTTATTAAGATTCTTTTTTAACACACCCGTTACAATAAATTTTCGATAAAATAGTTGGTACCACTTAATCCACAGCGGTGCCGCACAGGCAAAGGCAAAAACAAGAAACCATAAAGGAATCTCAAATGTTTCAAGTAAAAATGACATGTTAAAATTAACTCCGTTTAATTATTATAGTTAGTCTTTTAGTGGTTTATTCTTTTTGAAAGTTCATTAGCGCACGTTTTTATTTCTTTTTTAAGTGGCTCTTTTATTTCATCTACTGTTCCCGGTAAAAGATAATTCACCTTGTTGACCAGGCTCTGCATTTCTTCGTTTGTATAAGTTCCCGGCTTTGCCATCTGATATTTGAGACAAACTTCCTTATACGCCTCAAAATCAACATTCTTCAACGAAAATTGATCACCATACATAAAATACAACGCAACTACGATAACAAGTACAAATGCTGTGGGATAATGCTTTTTATCCACTACGAATACCTTCTTTATAATTATTATATTTAGCCTGCTCTGACCAGTGTAAACCTTATCTATCTATTTAAATATAAAAGATATTATTAGATATCCGCAGTTTTTAGCAATCGCGTCTCTTCTCTATTAATTCGTATAATCAAACCTGGTTTTAGGAAACACTAAAACATATGCCCGAGTGATAAACGCGATTGGTATACAAAATATGATAACTATTATTCCCAAAACACCACGCAGTAAATCACTACCCGCTTCATTATGTTGATCTTTGTCTTTTAAATATTCCTGATGACAATGATCGGGGCCATCAACAGGATAAAAAGCAAAATTGATAATCAGCTCCATTGTTTGCCAGTACAATTTAAATAAACTATCTACTTCATTCGCAAAATAGCCCGTTCGAGCGGAGATGGTAGCATCAGGATTACCCCCTGCAACTGCATTGCCTAATTGATCAATGGCAATTAAAACTCCGCTAATCCAGCTCATATAAATAGCCTTTTCTTATTATTCTTAACGTTTTCTACATATTAGAAATATACTGTGCACTGCTAATAACTTTATTACAAATCTAAAGCAGGAATAAGCATCTACAATGTAAAATAGTTATATTTTTCAGTCGGTTATAAAGATAATGTAGAGAGTAATATGCTCTAAGCCCAATTATGCGTGTTTAGAACAGGTGGTGTATGAAGGGGTAAAATCAGGGGCAAAATTAAATGACATCACACGGTGTGCAGAATGTTTACTTTGCCCCCAATTATCAGAAATCTAACTCATTTTTAATTAAGTAAACTTTCCTGGAATATCGCTTTATGCACATCGCCAATACTAATGATACCAATAAGCTTTTTATCTTCATCTATCACAGGTATACGACGAATATTTTTCAAACACATCATTGACGCCGCCTTAAGCAAAGGCATATCGGGAGTTACTGAAGCAACCGTCGTCGTCATCAAATCACTGGCTTTTTTGTCCAGAATATTTTTGTAATCCGCTTCCATTGATTCAAAGTCAGGTTTAGCACCATCTTCCATCACTCGCGCAACATCCGGAAACATAAGCTTGAGTATGTCTTTTTCAGAAATAATACCAACCAGTACGTTGTTTTCGTCAACCACCGGCATACCAGAAATTTTGTTTAAACACATCACTGATGCAATATCTTTAATTAGCGTATCGCTATTCGCAGTTTTCAGTGACTGAGTCATTATATCTTTAACAATCATTTTTACACTTCTCCAATTAGCCCAAAAAACATTATTAGGGTTATTTTATTTATATCTAAAAAGAGAGAAGTCAGCCAGCAAAGATATTTAATTGAATGTGTGTTTTTACTTATACGTAATTCTTTATATAATTACTATGTTATATGTAAAGGACAAATTTTCATTTTTTAATATAAAGATATACACCAACAACAAGGCAGACAGCACCACTGATGTAGAGCATCATTACATTATCAGAGTGAGATCCCGTTAAAGCACTTGTTAGCCTTGATTCTAAACCTCCTGATTTTTGATAACCCCAGAATGCAAGACCCGCACCTACAGCGATTAAAGCAATGCTCGCTGTCTTAATTGATGATTTTGAAATTTTAGTCACTTTTAATTCCTTCCTTTTTAAATTTGGGATGCTTGAAGCGCTTACGTGCTTTTTCAACCTTAGCTTGAATAACACAACCCTTAACATGATCATTGATCAGTCCCATTGCTTGCATAAATGCATACGCCGTAGTTGGTCCAACAAACTTCCAACCCAGCTTTTTTAAATCTTTCGATAAGGCAATCGATTCAGCTGAAGTCGATACAGATTGTGGCTTGGCGGTTTTTTTCGGTTCATAAGACCACATAAAGGCTGCTATAGAACCTTCCTGCTTAACCATTTCCAAAGCACGTTTCGCGTTATTGATGGTTGCTTCAATCTTACCGCGATGTCGAACAATACCTTCGTTCTTAAGCAGACGAGTAACATCGCGTTGCGTAAATTTTGCAACCTTGTTGAAATCAAAATTATGAAAGGCCGCGCGGAAGTTCTCTCGCTTGGTGAGAATAGTGCGCCAGCTCAGCCCACATTGAAAACTCTCCAGACATATTTTCTCAAACAAATGCTGATCATCAGCAACAGGAAACCCCCACTCGGTATCGTGATAATCAAAAAATTCTGGTGCAGCTTCGCACCATTTGCAACGTGGTTTTCCGTCAGGACCTTTAATTGTTGCGCTCATGTATTGTCCTTAATATATAAAAAATTAATCTTTACAGTCAAATCTTGCTTTTGGTGAAAACCAGAACATGCCGTCGCGTTATAACTTCGATGGGAATACAAAACACAATAATGATTAAACTCAAAGCAGCACGCATAAAATCGCTGCTCGCCTCGTTATGCTCATCTTTATCCGCTACATAACCTCAGCTGCATATAACAACAGTATGTTAACCGGTAGCCCGGATGAAACGTAATGTGATCCGGGAAAACAAGCTTAAACGCTCTCTCCCGGATTTCGCTTCGCTGCATCCAGGCTACACATACTTTCTTTTTAAATATCCCTGTTATGAATAACTCCTGGAAATGCCAGGGCTGCAACTAAAACCCTAGTAACGAAAGGTAACACTCAGGGCACCAAAATCTTCTCGCTCATCTGTGAGTGTTGTTCTGGAACTCAAAGAGCTTACCTGCAAGACATAAGAAACAGCTCCTGAATTCCATACCACCCCTGCAGAGATTTGATTTTGATAATGCTCCAGCGGCACGGAGTGGCTCTCCTTGAAAGTATTGCCATCGATCAAGATATCATTAAATACCACGCCAAGCCGTGCTCCGAGAAATAGATAAAAATCATCGTTAACAGATAAAGCCAGCGGGTTAACTTGTCTATCTGCTTGTAACGAAAAGGTGGGGAAACTGGACTGCAAATGAGAACCCCATCTTATGGCAAGTCCCGCTTTTGTTGTAGATTCAAGATTACCTATCCCTGCACCCGCCAGGCCAAGTATATCAAACTTGTAATCATTACTGTTTGAGCAGTAGAGCCTCCAGACTCTTTGAACTTCAACCTTAAAGATCCATTCATTCTTTATTTGGTTGTCCCAGCCTTTAGCTTCATCTGAATTTACTATCCGGTGAATAAAATTTTGTGCCTGTTCAGCAAAAGCATTCGGACCGACGGTACCCAAATACAGCGATAATTGATCCGAGATCTGCTCATCCCAGGCAAAAAGGGTACCTTGCCATGCTAACAATCCCGCATACGGTATATCATTTTTAATTAATACCGTTTCACTGAGGTCTTCCGGTGTTTGCACACGCTGGAAAAACATGTGAGCAACGCCACGCTGTTTGTGTTCCATCGTACTTATATACAGATCTTTAACGAGCCAATATAGCCAGCCGGGCAGATCATCATTGTTGAATTCCCGGAACGGGCCTTTACTAAAAGTAATGCCCGTACCGTTGGTGTAGCCGTCATCGTTACCGACAAATACATCATTTTCAAAAGTGAAAGTAAAAAATTCCGGTATTTTATCTTCTGCCCGGATTTCAGTCGCCGTTAATAAAAGAAGAAGCAAAATAATATTCAGGTAACAAACTATGAAGCCAGTACAACGGGGACACCTGACCGGTAACGACTTCATCTTCATCGCCATAGATTCCCTTCACCTTCTTTAATTAACGCAACCTGATTCTACTCTACCGTTTTAAATGTAGTGCTACTGACTACAGACTCTTCATTGAAACGCCAGCACACCACACGAATCAAGCCCTCCAGTTTATTATGGTGCATACATCCGCCACATTCTATGTTTCTTCAGTACAAACAAATAATCTCACTTCACCTTGATGCCATATACCCGTGTTTTTACTTTGCCCCCATGACTATGAAGACGCCCAGGCGCGATTTTCAAATGCTGTATCAAGTGGCGTTTCGGCCAGGTGGTTAGTGTAATTGCTGAGTGTTTTCTGCCCTATCCCCACCATGACATCCATTAAATGGATCCGTTGATAACCGGCATCAAGAAAAGAGGTGATATCTAATTCCGAAATCGCGCCCCGCTGCTCAACCAGTGCAGTTACCAGCGTTCTGAGAGCTTGCAGCTTAGAATCAGGTATAGGCTGATCGTTACGGATTGCCTGGGTTATTTCAGTTGGAATACTTTGCATGTCGGCAACAATTGAATGTGCCGCCATACAATAATGGCACTCGTGATATCGACTTACCGTCAGAAGAACGATCTGTTGCTCAGTGGTTGATAACGCCGTGTTCTTTTCAAAAATTTTAGACAAAGCCAGGTAAGCCTCCGCAAGTGCCGGCGAGGTCGCCATAACACCCAACAGATTCGGTACAAAACCAAACATCGCCTCGGCTGTTTCCAGTGCCGGAAGCGCTTTTTCTGGTGCAGATTCTTTAGTATGAACTTTAAACTGTGACATGAGATATCCTCCATATAATTAATTATTGAATAATCATTCAATAATCCTAGCTGTTTTTGAATGATAGTTCAAGAACGTCTATAATGAGCAGGCAACACAGTGCAGATGGGAGAAAAAATTGGCAAGACCCGTACAATTTGACCGTAACCAGGTATTACGTGATGCCATGATGGTATTTTGGCGTCAGGGCTATCATGCCACCACGCTTAAAGATCTGACCGCCGTAACCCAGCTGCAACCCGGAAGCCTTTACGGGGCATTCCATAACAAGCGGGCACTGTTTAACGAGGCGCTGACCAGTTACTTCAAAGAATTTGAAGAACTGGCAGAAAATATTCTGCTTTCATCTAAAGAAGCGCCGTTCACACGTATTCGAAAATTTTACCAGCAGTTGATCCAGCGATCCGCGCACGATCCCGATCGAAAAGGTTGCCTCCTGGTCAACACCCTCATCGAAACTCCCATTGAAGACCGTGAAATTAATCAACGTGTAACACAAATGCTTCAGGTGATAGAGAATGCAATTCACAGCGCACTTAAAGAAGCCGCAGAAAGCGGAGAGTTATCGCCAGAAAAGCAACCTGCAGCCCTGGCCAAAATGCTGATCACTGGCATCTTCGGTATGCTTGTTTATAATAAAACTCAGCCGAGTGACATCGAACTGCAACAGATCATCGACGGCTTCCTGTCAGTACTCGAATAGCAAGCCGCTACTTTTCACACTGCATAAAATGTTTCACGCAAACGGCTTAAATATTTATTTTCACTATGAGCCCAAATATTATTCAGAAATAAACCCTTTTCAAATATTCATTTATCTTTTTACGTACATTATGCGGCTTATTAACAATATCATCGATCAATTGAAAAAGAGGATAGTCCGTAGTATTAAATAAATTATGTTGTCTCACCATTTCAAGCGTATGAATACCTTCACCTTTTATTCCTTTTACTTCTTCTTTTGCCAACATACGCCCTAACTCATGATGGTGTGAATCTTCACTGGTAGCCGTGGTAATTAAATCTCCCAGTCCGGCGAGATGATAAGGACTCCCTGCCTGCCCACCCATTTTTCGTACGATCTGATCCAGCTCCCGTAAAGCTGCGACACAAAGATAACCACGCATGTTATCGCCAAGTTGTAACTCATCGGCCATTCCAAACACCAGAGCATAAACATTTTTTAAAATAACCGACCAGCTGATACCGGTGATATCTGAAGAGTATTCAATATAAAGGTTCGAGCCATGAAACAGCCCGCGTATTTTGTTATATGAATCCCTATCTGTACAACCTAGTTGTGCAAAAGCATCATGGCCGGCACGAATTTCTTCAGAGATCATTGGCCCGTATAAAAGAGCATAAGGCTGATTTGAACCAAACACCTCGGCAAAAATTTGCGCAGCACTTAAACCTGTTTCATCCAGTCCTTTTGCAATACTTACACAGAGACATGTTTTCTTTAAATGTGGCGCAATCTGTTTCGCAATTTCCCGATGCGGATTAACCGGTAAGCAAAACAATACAACGTCTGCTTGCGATGCAACATCTTCCAGGACAACAGGGTGAGCCTTATCTTCAGGATGTCTTTCCCATATATCCAGCTGCGACTGATCTTTAATAAGATATTCCATGGCGTGCCCCATTTCACCATGACCCAGAACTAACACCCTGAACGGCTCTGCCATACTCCCCACCTTTTTTATCCATTGATAACCTAACAATCCATAAATAGTTTCCGCTCAGAGTAAAATCTGTTTCGCTGAAACCGCTTGAATATTTGTTTTTACTCTGACCTGAAATATTGATTATTTTGGTACATACTTTCCATACGAATCCCGATCCATATCGATGACTTCAACCGTAATCACCGAAGCTTCTATATTTAATGTTTCAAAAGCCGATAGAATCACTTCAGCAAAACGTTTCTTATTATCTGCATCCCGACCGGATTTAATCCGGGCTTGAATGTGAATATAGGGTTCACTCTCTCCGGCATTAGTAAACTCTTTAAAAGAATAAGCGCGTGTTTTAATTTGGTTTGCTTTAAATAAGCCACTATCAGAAATAGCACAATGTATTGATTGCAACATAGTATGAACTTCAGCATCAGCTAAAAGTCTTTCTGAGTATTCAACAATAATATGTGGCACTTCTTCTTTCCTTAATAATTATAAAAAGATTATTTTATTCTAAAACTTCCTCAGCCTTTCCTAACTTAACTGCATTCAGAAGTACTGACTTATCAAAGAATACGATTTCCCTGGTAGTGATATTACGCGTTTCCCATTTCTCACCAGCATCAGAAACAACTTCAATTGTCATACCAGAAATTATAAGTTTTGTACCGATATTTATTTCCATGCTCTACTCTCAGCTGAAAGGTTCTGACTATTTAACTGTTTCCTTTGATGAGCAAAAAAAGCTCATCAAATTTCTCTACATAATAATGTGGCGTTGTCTGTCCAGGGCTACTTGGGTTCTCTTTATTTATACCGTAGGCTAATCCCTTTTCCGTTAGCGCTTTGTACTTTTTAATTTTCCCTTCATATTTTGAGCTTGGACGTTCTTTGTTTTCAAGAATTTCAATTGCCACTAAAATTTTATTCGCTTTTACGACAGATATTTCAGCATTGTTTTGCTTTAAAAGATTCGTCATTGAGTCTGTTTTCATAGTGTGATGCTCGGTGTGATTATAAATAGAATATTAATGGGCTCTGGCCCATTTAATTAATGACCTTCACCCATTTTGTATTTAATACTTCCAGCAACACCATTTGCAAAATCTTCAATGTTTTCATATTCCATTTTTTCTGCGAATGTTACAAGATTTGCAATATGCATATTCATTTCTGCAATTTCTTCATGGCTGCGACCACAGCCTTCACAAGCTGTTCCTTCTTCTGTGCATTTTCCTGTGCAGGGACTAAATTTCATTCTTAACTCCAAAATTAATTGATTAAATTTTATGCAGGTAGCTCGGTTCCTATTTACTTTCTATTATTTTCAAAAAGGTCATATGACAACAAAAGACTAATATAGGGTGCATAAGTTAAAACGGCCCCCTGAATTATACCAAGTGCCTTAAATGTATCAGAAAGCTGTAATAAAAGTGATTCGTTATTTGGATCTTGTTTTAATGCTTCTAATAAAGATATTAAAGGGTCAACACTCTCATCCTTAACATATTGTTTTAATGCTTCGATAGAAGCACCAATTTTTGCGGCATCTACATTTTCAGTAATCTTTGTCATGTTTCTTTTTATCCATTTGTATTCTTAAATTATTTTTCTTTAAATAATAATAGGGGCTGTTCCCTGTTATTAGTATAAACCCTTCTATCCCTTCCAGAAACAACGACTACTTATAAGCAGGGCAGTAGCAATGGAAAGTTCCACCGTCGCTAAAGCGATCAGCATTAGATAGTCTCCTTGAGCCAACTTCGACAAGTAAGCACCAAGTGAAACCATAAGGCCTAGAAAAAGGAAGAACCGGAACCGATAAAACTGCCACAGCATCGGCTGCTTCAGCGCATTGATTCGCTTTAGATTCTTGTCACACATCTTGATAAAAAGATATTTAGCCTTAATCCACCCAATCACCAATCCACTCAACATAGCCGAGACAACTAAAAGCAAACCAGCTCCGCCCCTATCCGCGGCAAGGAACAAGCCAGAGCTTTTAACCAGCAGAACCACAACTCCAATATACCAAACCAGTGCGGCTAATCTTTTGAGAGTGAGAGAAGAAGTATTTAGCATTTATTCGTAATCAGGGTCAGAGACTTTCATCGAGTAAAATCTATGCTATGAGCATGAATAATACGCTTATTTTTTGGTGGTAGTTGCCTACAATCAAAACTATATATGGCATCCAAATAGTGGCTTGAGTTATTTGGAACAGGAAAGGAGTGTCCTTCAAACTCCATTGTTGCAAGAGGAAAAACTTCTTCAATATCAAACCAGGCGGCTACATCTGGCATTTCGCCACCGTATATGACTTTGGATTTGGCTTTGATTTTATCGGGTTCCCATCCTTGATGTTTTTGTTTTAAAGATGCAATTAAACTTGCTCTCTTTACAGGATCATCTTTGCCATTTGGCGTATGCAGGCTAGTAGAAGATACGTCTCTTATTTCTTTAAGCGTGCTGTCGTAGAGTTTTTTATTTTCTTCTGTATTTTCTATTGTCAGCATTGGAAAAATATCAACAAACACCCCTTGATGATATTTTATTTGTTTATCTTTTTCGTGAAACTCGACAATGCTGGCTTTATTAGAACGTAGTTTGATGTAATCAAATTTGAATTTTTTATCGGTTTGAGAAGTTTGAAGAAATATTTCGCTAGAGAGTTCGCTATTAGCGATTTTTAAAAATTGATTATAGTCTTCAACAGGCATAGATAAATCAATATCATCATCCCAGGGGATAAAACCCTGATGACGAACTGCGCCTAATAACGTGCCTGAATCCAACCAATAGTGTAATTGGTGTTTTTTACATATCGCATCAAACTCGATGAGCATTTCGAGCATAATCAACTGAGCTTTACGTAAAATTTCCTGTTCTATCATTAAATATTAGCCTCTATCATTAACTTCCAGTCTCGATCATTAAGTTCCACCTTTAGATTCGGGCAACACCATAATAGTCATGTAGAGCATTAATGAGTATGTCGGTATATTCTTTAGTCATTTCACCCATGTGAGAGACTCTAAAAACACTATCACGCTCTGCACCACCATTAGGGCACACCATTACTTTGTAGTTTTCTTCTAAGGAATTAACGACATCCATTGCCGATTTTCCATCGGTTGGCGTTAGGGTGGTCATCGCATTAGGCATGTAGGGTGTATATTCTTTTAAAGGTAATGCTTTGATGCTTTCTCTAAAATAGTCAGCGACTTCTTTTGCATTAGCGATACTATTTGCAATACCACCACGTTTTTTTATTTGATTAAGCCTGGCTTCTAGTTGCAACATAATCGTAACAGCCGGTGTGTAGGGCGTTTGTCCTCTTTCACCATTGGTTAAATAGTCTTTAAAGTTAAAGTACAAAGAATTTATATTTTGTAGTTTATTTATTGCTTTAGGTGCAAGAATCACCATGGTCAATCCAGGTGGTAAAGCCAGACCTTTTTGAGAACTGGCAATAACAACATCTATATTTGATTGTTGCATATCGAGAGGATCAGTCACAAACATAGAAATGGCATCAACAATGTAGAGCATGTCATTTTTAGTCGCATAATCTCCCATCGCATCCAGGTTATAAAGGTGCCCAACAGATGTTTCGTGCGCATTAACGACTAACGCCGTGTACGTTTCATTAGGCGCTAAACTTTCAATATCGGTTAGGTTGGTATTTTTAACCTTAAAGTTGGTGTGCGGTATCGCATGTGTGGCACAAATATCGACAAATCGTTGGCCAAACCCTCCACCATTAACTACTAAAGCATTATCAGTCTTATTGAGTAAATTCATCACAGCAGATTCCATACCTGCTGTACCCGATGCCGTTAAGAAAATAACTTTAGAACCTTCAGGCGCGTTGACCATTTCTAAAAGATCATTTTCGCAAGCGAAGGTCACGTCCGAGAATTCACTATTTCTAAAATAGGGCGTTTGCTTCGCACCCACTTGTAATATTTCTTCAGACATTTTTACAGGGCCCGGGGTAAAAATGGCGTAGTCTTCATAAATCATTTTGAGCTTTCCAATTCCTTCAATTTTCTTTCATTATATTCTAACAGCACCCTGTTAATGCTGATCATATCTTTGGGCGATAACATAGTAGATTTACGCTTACCTCGTTGTATAAGTGAAGAAAATTCGGCAATCATATAGCGTAGCCCACAGCCATCAAATTCATAATTGAATGTCTGGCTTTTATGTTCATCTTCAAAACGCACATGAAACTGTTTGGTTAACCACCAGGGTGAAGGGATATAAACATAACCTTTTGTGCCAGAAATTACCGCATCGCCTTCTGACTTAATGCCTGTTGCGACGTTAGAAATACCAATAGCCCCGCCTTTATGTTTACTGATAATAAGGTTAGAAACATCATAACCCTCAGCACCTTGATCAAAAAAAGTGATGTCTTTGCTTTCACCTAATATCTTATTAACGAGCAAAGAAGGGTAAGAGGATAAAATATTGGTCGCACCCTGAGCCATAAAAGTATCAGGATAATCTTTTTCTTTAAAAAGCGAAGTACGTGTTGCTCTGACTTCTTTAATATCACCAATTATTCCTTTATCCAACTCGGTTAATAGTTGGTTAAAGGCGGGTAAAAAAGCCGTTTTGAGTGCAGAAAGGAGTAACACTTTTTCTTTTTTAGCTAAAGAGAGCAATTCTATTAATTCACTTTTATGCAGCGCAAGCGGGTTTTCGCACAAGACATGTTTTTTGGCCATTAATGCTTTTTTAATAAGCGGGTAATGTTTTTCAAGCGCAGTATCAATATAGACAGCAACAATGCTAGTGTCTAAAAAGTCATCGTAATTGTCATGACCATACTTAATGCTTTCACTTTCCTGGGTAAATTGCTTTAAGGCGGGTAAGTCAGGCGAATAGATGCGATTGATTTTGAGGTTAGGGACATGCTGAGCTTCATTGATAAAAGCTTTAGTATCACGACCAAGGCCGACAATCCCCAGTTTAATTAAATCAAAATTATCTTCTCTTAGTGAAGTGCTAGATATACCTTCTGTACGAGGTAAGTATTCAACATGAGTATATTCATTGAGGTAGTCAAATGTACCTATCCAGTCATCACCAATGGCAAAAATATCAATATTATATTTCACCATGTCTTGTGCTTTTTGTTTTTTATGTTTTTCTATAATGACCTTGTCAACAAAATCTAATGCCTCGATGGCTTGCACACGTTTTTTTGTACTTTCGATAACATTTAACTTACCACGAGAACGATCATAATTCTCGTCAGTAACACCCACAATCAGGTAGTCACCTAATGCTTTGGCACGCTCTAATAGTCGTTGATGACCTCTATGAAACATATCGAATGTTCCATAAGTGATAATTGTTTTTTTAATGTTAATACCTTGTTCCGTATATCTGTTAATTATATTTTTATGGTACAGGAATAGAGTATGCATTAAAAATAATTGTGCCCGGTGTCTTTTCTACGACCGAAGCTAGACGGTATAAATTAGGTGTCAGAGAACAATATTCTCTTATATTAGAAACAATTGATCCCTGACACCTATTTCCAATTTACAAAAAAAACGTGGTCTGCTTCCTATTATTGCCTATTATTTATTTCATAATTTTATTTATAGTTGAGTTTGTAATAATGCATCCCGCATTTGCATGTAGGCAATTAAAAACTCAAAAAACATTCGCCAAAATAGCTCCATAAACAGAAATGAAGTTACGAAAAATGCTACAAGCTTAGTTTGTTGTTTCCTGCTTAATGATTTCCATATTATTTCCTTCCCATTTTCATATGCAGTATTTAAGAATCTATATTTTCGGATAAGCCAAGTAAGTAATAGCCATACACCGATAGGTAATATAAGTGCTCCAAGGTAATAAAATATTATTAAAACCTCAGTGCTAATAAAGCTTTTAAACGTAAGAAAATCCATTGTGTATAAATACCTATATTTCTTATTATGGCGCTAACAGTGAATTAGACAGAATTCTGTCTTTTACCTTATCCATGAAGAATTCTACCAAATATAGCAAATAAAATGATTAAAAGGCTCTGACTTTAGAACTTAATAGGGTAAAGAGCACAGTTTTTACTAATATTAGAAAGTGTCGTGTTCTGACCCTATTTATTATATATGGAGGAAATTCATTATGAGCAAGGGAAAGGTAAAATATCCGGGTAATAAAATTAATGTTGAATGGGAAGAGCAACTTTGCATTCACATATCTGAGTGTGGAAAGGCGGCCGGGGATTTATTTGTAGCGGGACGTGACCCCTGGTGCCAACCTGATCTCAGCACTATGGACGAAGTTGTTGATGTAATAGAACGTTGTCCCTCAGGAGCACTTTCTTATAACTCAAATAATACTGCAGTTGTTGAAGAACCCAATACTGAAAATATTATTACGGTAAGTTATAACGGCCCTTATTTTGTTCGAGGTGAGCTGGATATAGAGGGAGCTGCAGAAGATATGCCTGGATTAAAATTCAGAGCAGCGCTATGTCGTTGTGGTGCATCAAAAAATAAACCCTTTTGCGATAATAGTCATGAAGACATCAACTTTAAGGACTACGGTGCTGTTGGTGAGAAAGGTGAGCCTTTGGATACAAAAGGTGGCAAGTTATCGATTTCACCTGTGGAAAATGGTCCACTGGTATTGAGTGGAAATATTACAATACTAAATGGCCGTGGCTGTGTTGCCTGGACAGGAAAAGAAGTGGCGTTATGTCGTTGTGGTGCTTCAAAAAACAAACCTTTTTGTGACGGCAGTCATGAGGCAGTAAATTTTAAATCATAGAATAAACAGGTGTCACGAATCAATTATTTCTAATATTAGAGAGTATTGTTCTCTGACACCTATTTCTTTTAAGCATTAGTCCACTAATTCAACATCAAGACCGTCAAGAAGTCTTACCGCTTCAAGACGGGAAAATTTTGCTTTGCTCACGTTATTAAAATAAATATCAATATCATAATTTATCGCCTCTATAAAGCTGGCACCCGTGAGATTAGTATTGTTAAACAAGCTATTAGTAAAATCCGTGTTGTAGAAATTAGCAGAACTAAAATTTCCTTCGCGAAAATCAACATCGTGTGCCTTACACTCTTCAATCTCAATTTCTTCCAAACTCAAACCGAAAAAAGATGAATCATTAATAATGCTTTTATAAAACTTAATAGGAGAACAAAAAACATACTGCGACCAAGACGCTCTTGTCCAGTCAATCCCTACCGCCTTGCACTCTTCAAAAACAACATCAAAAAACTGACTCTGCTCAACTTTTATTAAACTGAGATTACATCTTATGAAATGACAATCAACAAACTTACTTTTATTTAAAATTGCCTCACCAAAATCACACTTTTTAAATATACAGCCATCAAATTCTTTAGCAGTGAGTTCTTTACCACACAAATTTAAATTATTAAAACTCTGAGAATTATATTCACCACCCTTGTCTTCAATATTACTCATCGTTCTCTCATAAAATTTAATTCCATTGTTTATTTTCTACAATATTAAATAAATAGGTGTCAGAAAATAATATTCGCTTATATTAGAAATAATTGATCCGTGACACCTATTTTCTCGTTATGTGTTTTGTGCATTTCTTTTCTAACTGGCATCTATAGACTTTTCTGGTTTTACAAAGAAAGCTAATGGAATCGCTAAAGGGCCTAAGAAAACAACGATCAATCTCCGTACTAAATTTGACTTTACATTCCTTACTCGCGCGATGTAGTAGCAAATGATTGCGCTAACTATCCAAATTATTACTGG
>JAUVEN010000046.1 GCA_030594815.1 Gammaproteobacteria bacterium | reverse complement strand
GACTAAGTTTTTCTATCAATCGTTTTGTCGAAAAACCTGATGTCAAAACGGCACAATCATATCTTGATTCCGGAAAATTTTTATGGAATAGCGGAAAGTTTATGATTAAATCTTCAGTATGGATTTCTCAAATTGGTCAATTTGCACCTGAAATTTTAAATGCTTGTGAACAAGCATACAAAAAGGGTAAATCCGAGCTTGATTTCTATCGGATTGATCAAGATGCCTTTGAGTTATGTCCTTCTGATTCTATTGATTATGCTGTGGCAGAAAAAATTATCGCTTCTGATGCTAAAAGTAAAATAAAAGCTGCAGTAATTCCTTTGGACGCAGGCTGGTCTGATATCGGTGCCTGGGCAGAATTATGGAAAATTGGAAATAAAGATGAAGCCGGTAATGTTATACAGGGCGATGTTGTTTCAATTGATAGTGAAAACTCAATGTTATTTAGCCAGCAACGTTTGATTGCAGCGGTAGGATTAAAAGATACCGTCGTTATAGAAACCGCAGATGCTATTCTTGTAGCAGATCGTAACAAAGTTCAGGACGTGAAAAAGGTCGTTGAGTGGATTAAATCAGAAGGCCGGGAAGAGCACCTTAATCATCGCTGTGTTTTTCGTCCGTGGGGTAATTATGACAGTATTGATATGGGTGACAGGTACCACGTGAAACGCATTACGGTTGATCCTGGTGGTGTATTGTCATTACAAATGCATCATCATCGTGCAGAACACTGGATCGTGGTAAGTGGTACCGCAAAAGTTACACGTGGTGATGAGACGTTTAAGGTTACTGAAAATGAATCTACCTATATTCCTGTAGGGACTAAACATCGTCTAGAGAATACCGGGTCCATTCCTTTAGAAATGATAGAAGTACAGTCAGGCAGTTATTTTGGTGAAGACGATATTATTCGATACGAAGATATTTATGGACGATAGATCTTGATGTTTAATTCAGTTCTGACATTTAATTAGGTTTCAAAAATGCACAAAATTCCTGTATTAACTATTGATGGCCCAAGCGGCTCTGGTAAAGGCACTATTGTTCAGCATGTTGCACAAAAATTGGGTTGGCATGTTCTCGATAGTGGTGCTTTGTATCGATTAGTAGGGTTTGGCTCGCAAAATAACCAGCTTTCATTCGAAAACGAAGATGAAATTGCCAATTATGCGGCTCATTTAGATGTAGAGTTTAAGCTCGTTGCTGCCGATTCTAGTCAATCTGATGGTGGTGTGGCCCAAGAATTACAGATTATTCTGGAAGGAAAGCAGGTCGGAGCAGAATTACGCACAGAAGAGACGGGTAAATTAGCTTCGATAGTAGCGGCAATGCCTAAAGTGCGCGAAGCCTTGTTCCAACGTCAACGTGATTTCCGCCAAAATCCTGGCTTAGTGGCAGATGGCAGAGACATGGGAACAGCTATTTTCCCCGATGCTAGAGCTAAAATCTTCCTCACCGCGAGTGCCGAAGAACGTGCTCAAAGACGCTATAAACAGTTGAAATCAAAGGGTATTGATGGTAACCTTGCCGCCCTTTTGAGGGACATCAACGAGAGGGACGAGAGAGATAGTTCTCGTTCAGCATCACCGCTAAAACCAGCAGATGATGCGATTCAAATTGATACGTCAGATTTAAGTATTAAACAAGTTGTAGAACAAGTTATAGCAATTTGTGAAAAACAATTCTGATTCCTGAAAATAGGAAATCTTGATCTTAGAAAATCAAGCTACCGGATTTGATAACGCAAGTGTATCAAATCCATTTTAATTAACAGTTCGTAGTGTTTGCCTCGCCAGAGACCAGCTATGACATAACCCAGATCGATTTATTGAATTGAAATAAATTGATTGTGAAAGGCATATCTAAAATGAGCGAAAGTTTTGCAGAATTATTTGAAGAAAGTTTAATCAACACGCAAATGCGTCAAGGTTCTATTATATCTGGCACAGTTGTACAAATTGATAGCGACTTTGTTGTAGTTAACGCCGGTCTTAAGTCAGAAGGTGTAATTCCTTTATCTCAGTTTTTTAACGAAAACGGCGAAATTGAAGTTGTTGTAGGCGACACAGTAGATGTTGCAATGGAAATGATGGATGACGGTTTTGGTGAAACACGTTTATCACGTGAAAAAGCAAAACGTGCAGAAGCATGGACCACTCTTGAAGTTGCTCACGAAGCAAATGAAACAGTTGTTGGTACAATCGCTGATAAAGTTAAAGGTGGCTTCACAGTTGACCTTGGTAACATCCGCGCATTCCTACCTGGCTCATTAGTTGATGTACGCCCAGTTCGCGATACCAGCTACTTAGAGAACAAAGAATTAGAATTTAAAGTAATTAAACTTGATCAAAAGCGTAATAACGTTGTTGTTTCACGTCGTGCAGTTGTAGAACTAGAAGGCGGTGCAGATCGTGATGCTCTATTAGAAAGCATGCAAGAAGGCGCAGTTGTTAAGGGTGTTGTTAAGAACTTAACTGAATACGGTGCATTCGTTGATTTAGGTGGTGTAGACGGTTTATTACACATCACAGATATGGCTTGGAAACGTGTTAAGCACCCAAGTGAAATCGTTGAAGTAGGCGTTGAGATTGACGTTAAAGTTCTTAAGTTTGATAAAGAACGTATGCGTGTTTCTCTTGGCTTGAAGCAGCTGGGTGAAGATCCTTGGGTAGATATCGCTCGTCGTTACCCAGAACACACTCGTTTATTCGGCAAGGTCAGCAATATTGCTGACTACGGTTGTTTCATCGAGCTTGAAGAAGGCGTTGAAGGTTTAGTTCACGTTTCTGAAATGGATTGGACTAACAAGAACATTCACCCAAGCAAAGTTGTTTCTTTAGGTGATGAAGTTGAAGTTGTTGTACTTGATATCGATGAAGAACGTCGTCGTATTTCATTAGGTATGAAGCAATGCCAGGCTAATCCTTGGGATGACTTCGCAGGTAACTTCACTAAGGGTGACAAAGTTAAAGGCACAATCAAATCTATCACTGACTTCGGTATCTTCATTGGTATGGATGGTGGTATTGATGGTTTGGTTCACTTGTCTGATATTTCCTGGAATGATGCCGGTGAAGAAGCTGTTCGTAGCTATAAGAAAGGTGACGAGATTGAAGCAGTTGTTCTTTCAGTTGACCCGGAACGCGAACGCATCTCTTTAGGTATTAAGCAATTAGACAAAGACCCATATGCTGATTTCGTAGCAGCAAATCCAAAAGGCACTATCGTTAAAGGTGTGATTGGTGAAGTTGATGCTAAAGGTGCAGTTATCGATTTAGGTAATGGTGTTGAAGGTTACCTTCGTGCATCAGAACTTTCACGTGACCGTGTTGAAGATGCTCGCACAGTATTAACTTCTGGTGAAGAAGTTGAAGCTAAATTCACAGGTATTGATCGTAAGAGCCGTAACATTAGCTTATCAATCAAAGCGAAAGATACTGCTGAAGAAAAAGCAACAATCAGTGATTATAAGAGTGGCGCAGCTCCAACAGGCGGTACTTTAGGTGACTTATTGAAGCAACAAATGGACGGTGGGGACGAGTAAGTTCCTGATATTAGTGCAAAAATTGGATTCCATACTGACGTAACTTGTACTATAGTAGGCATATTACAAGAATAAACGTTTAGGAATAATAATGACAAAATCAGAACTAATCGAAATTCTGGCGCAAAAACAGACTCAACTGGCTTATAAAGACGTTGAGTTAGCCGTTAAGAACATGTTGGAGCATATGGCGACAACATTGGCGAATGGCGAGCGTATTGAGATTCGTGGTTTTGGTAGTTTTTCATTACATTACCGACCACCTCGTGTGGGCCGTAATCCAAAAACGGGTGATTCTGTGGAGCTAACTGCAAAGTATGTCCCACACTTCAAACCGGGTAAGGAAATGCGGGAACGTGTCAACGAAAGTATGACAAGGGTTGAGATTACAGCCTAGTCTGAATTTGTTACTAATAATTAAAAACGGCATAGAGTGAAAACTCTATGCCGTTTTTTTATGTCTAAAAATGTATTGCCACGAAGGACACAAAGGCCACCAAGGAAGACAAGATTAAACCACGGGGAACACGGAGACCACTGGGTATATATTTTAAAAATAAAATCTCAAAGTTGATTTCCCCCGTGAACCCAGTGTTCCCCGTGGTTAGGTATTTTTAATTAAGATTTTCTTAGTGGCCTTTGTGGCCTTTGTGGCCTTTGTGTCCTTCGTGGTAAAATTATTTTTCAATTCTATCTTAGGCATATAAATCAGTGTTTTCAGAAGTAAAAACAACATGTCCTTACTGTGGTGTCGGTTGTGGTGTATTGGCGCAAATGGATGAAGAGGGTGGAGTCACAATCGTGGCTGATCCAGAACACCCTTCAAACTTTGGCCGCTTATGCTCTAAGGGTGCAGCACTTGGCGACACCTTAAGTATGGAAGGGCGTTTGTTATATCCGGAAGTTGAAGGCAATACGCAAAGTTGGGATACGGCTTTAAACACTGTGGCCTATCGATTTCAGGAAATTATCAAAGAACATGGACCTGATTCGGTTGCCTTTTATGTATCGGGTCAGCTCTTAACCGAAGACTATTACGTGGCCAATAAATTAATGAAAGGATTTATTGGCAGTGCAAATATTGATACAAATTCTCGTCTTTGCATGTCATCAGTAGTAGCAGCGCAAAAACGTGCTTTTGGTGCTGATACCGTTCCGTGTAGTTACGAAGATCTGGAAAGAGCCAAACTTATTATTCTCACGGGTTCAAATACAGCCTGGTGTCATCCGGTATTATTTCAACGAATCAAAAAAGCAAAACAGAATAATCCAGATATGATGGTGGTTGTTATTGATCCACGTCATACCGCAAGTTGTGATATCGCAGATATTCACTTAGCAATTAAGCCCGGAACAGATCATGTTTTATTTAATGGCTTGTTAGTACATTTAAATAATGCGAAAGAAAAAAATGAATTGTTTGTAGAAAATTATACCGAAGGTTTGAATGAAACATTACAAATGGCAGAGTCCTATGCCTCAACAACTGAAGAAGTAGCAAACCTATGTAATCTTGAGCTTGAAGCTATTGAAAAGTTTTATCGCTTATTTGCACGTACAGAAAGAGTAGTAACCGTATTCTCACAAGGTATTAATCAGTGGTCATACGGTACCGACAGAGTAAACAGTATTATTAACTGTCATTTGTTTACTGGCCGTATTGGCCGGCCGGGAATGGGACCTTTCTCCTTTACGGGCCAACCCAATGCAATGGGGGGCCGAGAAGTGGGTGGATTAGCGAATCAACTTGCGGCTCATATGGCGATTGATAATGAACAACATCGAGAATTAGTTAAAGAGTTTTGGAAGTCTCCCGTTATTGCTGATAAAGAAGGACTAAAGGCAGTTGACCTTTTTGATGCAATGGATTCGGGCAAGATTAAAGCTGTATGGATTATGGCAAGCAACCCGGCAGTAACAATGCCCGATAATAATAAAGTTAAACGTGCGTTAGAAAAATGTGATTTTGTTGTTGTCTCAGATTGCATGCGAAGTACAGACACAACCCGATACGCCAATGTCTTGCTCCCCGCACAGACCTGGGGTGAGCGAGATGGTACCGTCACGAACTCGGAAAGACGCATAACACGTCAACGTGCATTTCTTCCTTCACCGGGTGAAGCACGTGCTGACTGGTGGATTATCTCAGAAGTTGCTAAGCGTTTAGGTTTTCCAGATAGTTTTTCATATGGTGAACCTGCTGATATATTTAAAGAACATGCTTTTCTTTCAGGCTATAAAAACAATGGTGGACGTGATTTTGATATTTCAGGATTACAAGACTTAAGTTATACAGATTATGATGATCTTGAACCCATGCAATGGCCAATAACTAAAGATAAACCAGCTGGAACAGAGCGCTTGTTTAGTGATGGGCGATTTTATACTAAAAGTAAAAAAGCACAATTTATATCAGTAATAAACCATACGCCAGCTTCAGATTTATCGAGTGATTATCCTTTACGTTTAAATACAGGTCGAATTCGTGATCAATGGCACACCATGACACGAACAGGAAAATCAGTACGTTTGTCAGGACATATCTACGAACCGTATGTAGAAATTCATCCTATTGATGCCAATAAGATCTCTCTTCAGGATAATGAACTTGCAGAGGTATCAAGTGCGTTGGGCAAAATTGTTTGCCGGGTAAATGTTTCAGAATCACAGCAGCAGGGTAGTGTTTTTATTCCCATGCACTGGAATGAGCAGTTTGCAAATAAAGCGCTTGTTGATAGCTTAATTGCTGCTGTAGTTGATCCGTTCTCAGGCCAGCCAGAATATAAAGCAACACCGGTTAATGTTAAACCTTATCAGGCTCATTGGTATGGTTTTATATTGTCGCGACGAAAGTTAGATGTTGTAAATGCAAGTTATTGGGCACGTAGCCGTGGCCAGGGTTTATGGCGGTATGAAATTTCGGGTGATGAAATACCACAAGACTGGGCTGTTTGTGCCCGAAGTTTATTATGCCAGCATGCTGATGATGTTGAATGGGCTGAATATCATGATTCAGCGGTAAATCGATATCGTGCTGCACGTATTGAAAATGGTCGATTAGAAAGTTGTATTTTTATTGGTCCCGATTTTTTGTTACCCGAGCGTGATTGGTTATTGAACTTATTCAAAGACGACAAGCTTGATGATAAAGATAGAATCAGTGTTTTAAGTGGTAAACCTGCTGGTGCGCAAAAAGATGCAGGACGGGCAGTTTGCGCTTGTTTTAATGTTGGGATTAATACATTGAAAGAAACCATCGCTGCTCAGGGTTTAACAACGCCTGAACAGGTTGGAGAGTTACTTAAAGCAGGTACAAACTGTGGTTCTTGCATACCTGAGATTCGAGAAATCATTAATCAAGTCGTAAGTAAATAATGGTTTAAGTTTTAAAATCAAGTCTTACAATGTATTTGAACATGGCATAAATTAAAAATATAAAACCTAGCGGAATGATGATAGTTTGAAATAAAAAAACGACTATTAAATTTACTATATGGCGAGTAGTATCTGTTGCCGCTTGTTTATATTTTTCAATTCTTTTATTTAGATCGAACATCTCTGCTGTAGAATTATAAAGATCTTCCGCTCTTTGCCAGAATGAATTTTTCTTTTTTGAGTTATTTTTATTATCAAGTTCACTATATTGTTCTATATCGTTTAGCTGTCCTATTTCCTGGGCTGTTGTTTCCAGTGTGTTTGTTGATATTATATATTCATTTTCAAGAAAGATCTGGTATACATATTCATTTGCTATACCTGAGAAGGGTACAGCAAAACGTATAACAATAAATAATAAAGAAATACGTAATATCAAAACACGTAAATGAAAGTGCTTCCTGGTTTTAGTGAAAAGCAGGACTAATCCGAGAGCAAGTAAGGCAACCAGCAGATAACTGAATGTTGGCCAGACACTCATAGTGAGAAAAACTTTTTGTATTCCTAATGATGTTGTACTTGCAAGCATGATCCATGAAAACCGTTCAACTAAATCATTAACTGGATCAAGTATTTGTCCGGGTGTCAGGTTTATGCCAATGCCGGCAGGTTGAATCGCAATCTCTGTACCTTGCGCCACGGATATAACGCCATTTAAGGTTTTAGCTATACCAAAGGTAATGAGAGCGCGATTAAATGCTTTGTCGATATGTTGCTTGCTGGAGGTATCCAGTACCTGGTTTAAATTTAAAACAATGGCGATTATAAATAATAATGACAGGAATAATTTTGTTGAGCCTGCTTTAGAAATCGAATTTTTTAGAGAAGATAAAAGAGACATATACTTTCCACAAAAGTTTTTATTTTTATATACTAAGTGAATTCTTTTATCTAAACCATTTAAATTTTACAAAAAATAACGCCCCAAGTGATGGGGCGTTGAGTAATAGATAACGGGGTGAAAATATTATTATGTATTTTCAGTGCGTCTGAAATCACGTCTTAGAAACATAATCATGACACCTGAAGCTCCCAGCAAAATGCCTGAGATAAAAGACATAAATGAGTCAACGGTAGACATGGCAGCAACGCCACCGATTACATATAGTACAGGTAAACTTTCATAAATGGGTTTTGGCATATTCATTGAATTCCCTCCCTATTTGTAGCGACTTTCAAAAATTCGCTAATAACTTATAATTGAATAACTTTTTATAGCAGTGATAAATATCAAGATCAATGAAACAAATGTTAAATCTAGACACAATTACCCTTGAATTCATCCGTGATCATGATTAAAACGCAAGAACCTAAACAAATATTAAGTGAATTATATTATTCAGCACTCAAAGCCGTGAATGGTTGTCATGCCGTTGAACAACATTTAATAAGCAACCCAATTGCAGGTAACGTTGCGGTTGTTGCGATAGGTAAGGCCGCTGCTGCAATGATGTTAGGTGCAAAAAATCAGCTAAAAGATCAAATCCAGTCTGCACTTGTTATTACGAAAGAGGGATATGCTGATAAATCATTGGGCTATCCCTGTATTGAAGCAGGTCACCCTGTCCCTAACGAACAGAGTTTATTTGCTGGCACTAAGTTCCTGGAATTTATCAGTAATATCCCCCAAGAGACAAAGTTGTTAGCTTTGATTTCAGGTGGTGCATCTGCATTAGTCGAAGTTTTGCCCGGGAATATGAACCTTGAACTTTTACAAAAAATGAATAAATGGCTTCTTGCGAGTGGTCTGGATATTCACGAGACAAATAAAGTTCGAAAGGCTGTGTCATTAATTAAAGGTGGTGGCGCGCTCAAATATTTAGCACAAAACACGATGACTCAGCTTCTCATATCTGATGTAAAAATGGATGAGGCTGAAGATATCGGCTCTATTGGTTCCGGCCTGTTTGTGAAAGGTGAACAAAATGTCTCTTTGCCAAAAATACCGGACTGGTTAGAAAAATATATACAACTCTCAAAACAAATACCATCCGTATTGGTGGAATCACATATTATCGCAAGCAATGAAATGGCCTGTCAGTCGATTATTGAGCAGTCAAATCGGGAGAAATATGAAGTAACATATCACGGACAAAGCTTATATGGCGATGTTTTTGAATTGGCTGAGATGTTAGCAAATATTCTCAAAAAGGCAGAACCTGGCCTGCATATTTGGGGGGGGGAGCCTACCATTTGTCTACCAGAAGAGCCTGGGCGGGGTGGTCGTAATCAATCTTTGGCGCTTGCGCTTGCTTGCAAGCTGGAAAAGATTAAAGGAATTACTGTTTTAGTTGGTGCTACAGATGGTAGCGATGGGCCTACTGATGATGCAGGAGCAATTATTGATGGTTTAACTTTGCAGCGTGGGATGTTTAATCATCGTAATGCAAAAGACGAACTTGCCGCTGCAGATGCTGGAACATTTTTAGCCGCTGCGGGTGATCTTATTTCAACGGGACCAACGGGAACTAATGTAATGGATCTTGTTATTGCAATAAAAGAGCCTATTTCAGCTGCGACTTAAAGCAGAACTTGATAAAATACGCGAATGATTAAACCTTCATTATATAAACAGGCAGAAAAGTGTCTTAAAGCAAGCTTGCCAAATGATAAAATAGGATTAACTTATGAGACAGCGGAAGCATGGCAGCAACATAAATTATCGCTGGATAAAGTCAGTCCAATATTAAAATTTGAAGAGCCAGGCCGTCCTGATAAACCTGAATTAGTGCCACCTCGTGAATTAACCCGTCGTAAACCCGGCAGCAAGATTGGGCATGCAGCTTTAATTCATTCAATTTGTCATATTGAATTTAACGCTATAAATTTGGCCTTGGATGCCGTTTATCGTTTTCAGGATATGCCAGATGCATTTTATGATGATTGGGTTAAAGTTGCGAAAGAAGAAGCCTATCATTTTGAATTACTCAGCAAGCATTTATCCACTCTCGGTTATACTTATGGCGACTTTACTGCTCATAATGGTTTGTGGGAGAGTGCATTATTAACTGCTCATGACCCCATGGTACGAATGGCACTGGTACCGCGTGTTTTAGAAGCGCGTGGTCTGGACGTTACACCTGGAATAGTAAAAAAACTTAAAAATATTGGTGATGATAAAGCGGTTGATATACTGGCGATTGTTCACCGGGATGAAATTGGCCATGTAGAAACTGGTACACGCTGGTTTCGTTACTTATGTGAAGAACGAGGCCTTAATTCTGAAGAGATATTTAAAGATTTAATAAATAAATATATGAAGGGTATCTTACGCGGACCGTTTGATCATGATGTTCGCAAAAAGGCAGGTTTTACCGAAGAAGAATTGTTATTTTTAGAATCCGCAAATTAAAAAAATAAAAAGGTTAATATGAAAAAAATAGTATTGTTATTGATGTCGAGTGTCGTGGTGTTAAGTAGTTTATCTTCATGTGCAAATAAGGAAGAAAAGGACACGCTTGTGATTTTTATGGAACAGGAAAGTGGTGTTGAGCCTTATCAAACACGCATGATTGTCACAAAAGAATTCATTCGTGTTGATGATGGTGAAGGGGCGAAAAGTTTTATCTTATTTAACAGAAATAAAAAAATTGTCTATAGCATCAATCCTGACGAAAAATCAGTAATGGCTGTACATGAAAAGAAATTAAAAAAAGATGAAGTGTTAGAACCGCCTTTTAAATTAGCGCACTCGGTTAAAGAAATGCCAGAAATGAAAGATGCTCCAACTATTAAAGGTGAAAGTGCAAAACATTATCAACTTATTACTAATGATAAAATTTGTTATGACGTTGTTGCCATTAAAAACCTCATGCCTAATGTTGTTAAAGCATTAAAAGAATTCCACAATCACATGGCGGCTGACAGTGCAGTTACTTTTAACAATATCCCGAAAGAGTTACATGAAGCTTGTGATATAACATCGACAACTTTTAAACCTGCACGCCAGTTTGATTTTGGCTTTCCTATACAGGAATGGGGAAATAATAATTATTCACGATCTTTAGTTGATTTTAATGATGATTATAAAGTGGATCCTAAGTTATTTGTTTTCCCGGAAGGTTACCAGCATTACACGGTGCAGGAATTGCGTGAAGGAAAAGTGAAATTTACTGAGTAGAACATAAAAATTTAACCACTGGGAACACAGGGTAACACGGGAAAGATAAAATATTTTACCCCGTGCTCCCTGTGTCCCCAGTGGTTTATGTTAGGTTTTAATTAAAAGACTTTAACCGACAACCACTTTCATCGCAGCTTAAGACACTGCCTTGTTCAAACCAATCGCCTAAAACGATGCGTTTCATATCTTTATTATCGACGGTAAAATCGTGGATAGCAGGGCGGTGAGTGTGACCATGGATAAGTTGAGGGATGTTTTTCTCTAACATGACTTGTTCAACTGTTTGTTGATTCACATCCATGACATCCATTGATTTCTTTGCCATTTCATCTTTGCTTATTTTTCGATATTTAGAGGTCATCGCTAAACGCTCTTCGCTGGGTTTAGCTAAGAAGTCCTCTTTCCACAGTGGATCACGAACCATGGTTCGAAACTTTTGATAGTCAACATCATCGGTACATAATGTATCACCATGCATTAGCAAGGTAGGTGTACCATAAAGATCAATAACGGTAGGATCTTCGATCATGGTTGCGCCAGATACTTCTGCAAACTTTTCAGCCATTAGAAAGTCTCGGTTACCCTGCATAACGAATAAAGGTAAACCATTATCGGCAAGCTCTTTCATTGCTGAAATACTTTTTTCATAATCTGGCTGGATCATGTCATCACCCGGCCATACTTCAAATAAGTCACCCAAAATATAAAGGGCGTCTGCTTTAGACGCCCTTTGATCGAGAAATTGTATAAACAGCTCTGTAATATTTTCACGTTCACCACTAAGGTGAAGATCGGAAATAAATAATGTGCTCACAGTTAGATGCCGTGGTGTTTAAATAAAAGAAGTTTAAACTTATTCTTCGATTTCTACACTTTCGATAACAACATCTTCAGTTGGAACATCCTGATGACCGCCAGCAGATCCTGTTGTAACTTTTTCAATTTCATCGACAATATCCATGCCCTCAACAACTTTACCAAATACACAATAGCCAAAGCCTTGAGCGTCTGCAGAAGTGAAGTTAAGGAAGTTGTTGTCTTTTAAGTTGATGAAAAATTGTGATGATGCTGAGTGTGGATCCGGAGTACGTGCCATAGCAATTGTTCCACGATCATTAGTAAGACCATTTTCAGCTTCATTTTTAATATTGTCACGCGTCGCTTTTTCTTTCATACCAGGTTCCATACCGCCACCCTGGATCATAAAGCCACTGATAACACGATGAAAAATTGTACCGTCATAAAATCCATCTTTGGCATACTGCATAAAGTTAGCAGCTGTTGCTGGTGCTTTTTCTGCATCCAGCTCAAGAATGATTGTGCCTTTGTTTGTGTTTAGTTTGATCATGTTAAAATCCTTCAAATATTAAAAAATACTATTTCTTTTTAGTGTTGACTGGCTTTTCACCAATGATAGTTGCCTTGTGAATTAATACCGTTTTTACGGGAACATCACTTGGAAAGGGACCTGCAGGTCCAGTACGAATATTTCTAATTTTATCAACAACATTCATACCTTTAATAACATGCCCGAAAACAGCATAACCCCAACCTCGAGGATTTTTACCTGTATGGTTAAGGAACGAGTTGTCGACAACATTAATAAAAAATTGAGTAGATGCTGAATGTGGATCGTTCGTTCTTGCCATGGCAATTGAGCCACGAACATTTTTTAAGCCATTAGTTGCTTCATTTTTAATAGTGGCATCAGGTTCTTTACGTACAAACTCAGGTGTAAAACCTCCACCTTGAATCATAAAGCCTTTCATTACACGATGAAAAATAGTGCCTTCATAATGACCGCTACGGACATATTTCAAAAAATTAAGTACGGTGACTGGAGCACGGGTAAGATCAAGTTCAAGAGTTATATCGCCTTCAGATGTTTCAAGTTTGACACGTTTTTTAGTGATGTCATCAGCTGCACTGACGCTTGATACTAATAATAAAAGGCTTGTAAAAGTAAGGAGTAATTTGCGCATATTTGATCGTCTTTTGTTGTGGAATGAGAGTTTTGTGTGTGTAAATAAGCACGTGAATAATAATGGGTTTAGACTAATTTGTCTCTAGATTTGTTACTTATAAGTAATAGTAGATGCGTAAATGAGTGATATGCAAGGTCCATTTCCGTTAGGTGCTTATTTCCGTTATTCTAGCGCCCAGACTTAAATTTCAAACAATACTGCTATAAAAGAAGAAAAATATTCATGTTGCACATACACAATAACCTCTCACGCCAAAAAGAAGAATTTAAACCACTTGATGTGAATAATGTCCGCATGTACGTCTGTGGGATGACGGTCTATGACATGTGTCATATTGGCCATGCGCGTGTGTTGGTCGTATTTGACGTTATTTATCGTTATTTGTGTGAAGTGTATGGAAAAGAGCATGTGACCTATGTTCGAAATATCACCGATATTGATGACAAAATTATTGCTCGAGCAAATGAAAATAGCGAAGACTTCAATGTGTTAACGGGGCGTTTCATTGATGAAATGCACCATGATTCAGAAGCCCTGGGTATTTTGCCTCCAAATATGGAGCCGCGTGCTACTTTGTATATGGATCAGATTATTGCAATGGTTCAAACCCTGATTGATAAGGGGTTTGCATATGCTGCACATGATCAAGATGGGCATGGGGACGTGTATTACGCAGTCACTAAATTTAAAAACTATGGTCAGCTCTCAGGTAAACAGATTGAAGATTTACGCGCCGGAGAACGAGTTGCTGTAGATGAAGCGAAAAAAGATCCCCTTGATTTTGTGTTATGGAAATCAGCAAAGCCAGAAGAACCTAGCTGGGATTCACCCTGGGGCAAAGGTCGTCCTGGTTGGCATATAGAATGTTCCGCAATGTCGACCGATTGCCTTGGACATAATTTTGATATTCATGGTGGTGGAATGGATTTACAGTTTCCTCATCATGAAAATGAAATCGCACAATCAGAAGCGGCTACCGGTGAAAAATTCGCTAATGTGTGGATGCATAATGGTTTCGTACGAATAGATGATGAGAAAATGTCGAAGTCACTCGGTAACTTCTTTACTATTCGTGAAGTCACCGAAAAATATGATCCTGAAGTTTTGCGCTATTTTATTTTAACCAGTCATTACCGCAGTCCTTTAAATTACTCCGATAAACAATTGGATAATGCAAAAGCCGCATTAACCACTTTATATACCGCATTACGAGGAGTAGAAATTTCTTCAGTCGATTCCACTGATAGTGAATTTCATCAACGCTTCAAAGCGGCTATGGATGATGATTTTAATACAGCAGAAGTTTTACCTGTTCTTTTTGATTTGGCTAAAGAAGTTAATCGCTATAAAGAAAAAGATAATGCAAAGGCATCGCACTTCGCTGCTATATTACGTGATTTATCCGGAAAAATTGGCTTGCTCAATCAGGAACCAGAATCTTTTTTACGTGGCAGCTCAAATGATCAAGGTATGTCGGCAGATGATATTGATGCCTTAATAGAACAGCGTAACCAGGCTCGTAGTGCAAAAGACTGGGCTGAAAGCGATCGACTTCGTGATGTATTAAAAGAAGAGGGCGTTGTGCTTGAAGATGCTGGTGGAAATACAACCTGGCGTAGAGAATAAATGTTTTATGTAGGTTCGAATTCATTCGAACGCGGTGTAAATAATAAAGACTATGATTATTTTTATCTCTTCATGTGAGTCGTAGTTCTAAGGCTTCCGTGCCGTTGCTGCTGATCCGTATTGAGCTGTTTAGAAATCAAGGCAGTGAACTTGTTTAGATTTAAAGAGTCTCATCCCTCATATAAAAATTAAAAGGGCTCGGTTTATGTTAAAAGCTTTCAGTTTTATCTTAATGCTTCCTTTTATTTCTAGCTCTGTTTTTGCAACAGAGGCAATGAAAGGAGATAACAAACATGTTCGAGTTTGGAATAAATTTGCCAATGACAGTTTAAATTTGCATAAAAAATTAACCGATGGAAAACAACTTGAAATAAAAACATCTATTGGTAGTTATGCAAATGTAAAAGACTTTTATATTGAGCATCGTTATTTTGATAATGGTCGCTTGATCAGTCAGGTGCAATGGGAAAAGGATGATCCATCAACACTCCATACCATAGAAGTCTTTGTGCATGATAAGAAAGGACGTGTCATACGTGATTTCATGGCCGCCTATTTACCTTTTTACCATAATGCACCCACGCAAACCTTAATCAGTATTCATCATTACAACAATGAACTTCATGCATTTCGTAGTTTTGATGCCTCAGGCGATATCGTGCTCGAGCGCTGCACTGGAAAAGGGGATAAAGGACTAGTTGTAAATATTCTTCTGGATGAAGATGATTTATATAATGATGATGACAATATAATGGCATCAGCTAGTTACAAAGAGTGCTTTGCTGGTTTTAAGCAGGATCAATTGGGCAAGTATATTATTCCCCAGTAGAGTTTCGCAGAAGAAAATACTAAATTTTTTTTGCTTTCTGTAGGTCAGGATTCATCCTGACGCTGCTGCTAGCTATTAACAGTTTGTTGGTGGTTACAGGAATAAAGATAATACGGTTGATGATTTGGGTTCGTCGTCAGAATAAATTCTGACCTACGATACTTATTTATCGTGAAAATTTTCCGCAGCATCAATAGTATTTTGTAACAACGTCGCCACGGTCATTGGGCCAACACCACCTGGAACAGGGGTGATCCACGCCGCTTTTTCTTTGGCAGCATCAAAATCAACGTCTCCAATGAGTTTGCCGTCTTCAGTTCGGTTGATGCCTACATCAATAACCACCGCCCCGGGCTTAATCCACTCACCTTTTACGATACCGGGTTTCCCAACAGCAACCACGACAATATCAGCTTGATTGACCTTGGTTTCGAGATCTTTGGTAAATCGATGACAGACCGTTACGGTACTTCCCGCGAGTAACAATTCCATCGCCATTGGACGCCCCACATGGTTTGAAGCACCGACTATTACCGCATCCTGGCCTCGAATAGGCTCACCAGTGCTTTCGAGCAAGGTCATGACACCTCGAGGCGTGCAAGAGCGTAAAACAGGCATACGTGTCACAAGACGCCCCACATTATATGGGTGGAATCCATCAACATCTTTATCAGGACGGATGCGCTCAATAACCGTTTCGGTATCAATGTGGTCAGGAACAGGGAATTGCACCAAAATTCCATCTATAGAATCATTTTCATTAAGCTCATCGATGATGGAGAGGAGCTTTTCCTGAGAAGTATCACTATCAAGGTCATAAGCAATAGATTCAATACCGGTTTCTTCACAACCTTTGCGTTTATTTCGGACATAAACTTCAGAAGCAGGGTCACTTCCCACCAAAATGACAGCAAGGCCAGGTCGGCGCAAACCATCTTCCAGACGTTTATCAACACGCTTTTTCAGGGCTTTACGAAGTTCTGCAGCGATTTGTTTGCCATCAATAATTTGAGCGGTCATTCGGTTATTCTCATGGATGAATTAGGGCGCTATATTCTCATGAATCACAAATCCAACCAAGTTTAGCTAGAATAATAAGAATAAATAATCAGGATTGACGTTGCCGCTATTCACTAGTATTATCGCGCCCTTGTTACGACACCCAGAATAAGTTTGTAACAACGTCGGGATATAGCGCAGCCTGGTAGCGCATCTGGTTTGGGACCAGAGGGTCCGGTGTTCGAATCACCGTATCCCGACCATTTTTTAAGTTTAGCCAAGGTAAAACGAGCAAATCGAAGTCATTTTGGTTAAATATTTGGCAGGATATAAACATTTTCTGCGCCTGTAGCTCATCTGGATAGAGCAACGCCCTTCTAAGGCGTGGGTAGCAGGTTCGAGTCCTGCCAGGCGCACCATTCTTCGTACGGTGTAGCCACAAAAGCTCAATGGTGGCTGTAGCTCAGCTGGTAGAGTCCCGGATTGTGATTCCGGTCGTCGCGGGTTCGAGCCCCGTCAGCCACCCCATTAATTCAAAAGCCTAATTCTGATTTTCCAGAATTAGGCTTTTTTTTCGAATAATTTTTCTCATATGAAGCCAAATTTAAAAATGCAGTTAAGTCTCATTGCATTTTATCGTGTATTGTAATTAGAAGTGAACTCAACTAACTATAGAGTAAATCTGAGAACTTAATGATACAGGCTAAAAATCTGGTAAAGCGATTCAATGGAAACATCGCAGTTAATGATGTTTCCTTAAATGTGGATAAAGGTAATATTTTTGGTTTGCTAGGCCCAAATGCCGCGGGTAAAACAACGATTATTCGAATGTTATGCGGAATTATTAAAAGTGACGAAGGTGAAGTCAAAATTAATGATATGAGCGCGGACAAAGCCAAATCTGATTTTGGTTATGTGGCGCAACATTTTGGTCAGTATGAAGAGCTTAGTGTTTGGGAGAACCTTAAATTCTACGCAAGTATGTACGGTGTACATGATGAGCAACATTTATTATCGCTTATAGAACGCTATGAGTTACTGCCGTTTAAAGATAAAAGAGCAGGGTTACTCTCTGGTGGCTATCAACGCCGCTTAGCTCTGGTTTGTGCTTTGGCTCATGATCCAAAAGTTTTATTTTTAGATGAACCAACAGCAGGTATTGATCCGGTTACACGTAAATTATTGTGGGATGATTTTTATCGTTTAAGTACAGAAGGTAAAACACTTTTTGTCACCACCCATTATATGGAAGAGGCGCAACGTTGTAATCAACTTGCATTTCTTTCTGCCGGAAAAATTGTTGCAGAAGGAACGCCTGATACAATCAAAGAAGCACTCGGTGATGTCCATGTATACTCAAGCCAGGTTTCATATCATCCAGATATCCATAAAGCATTGCATGATTTACCTGGGATGATATTAGTAAATCAGTTTGGAAAAGAGTTACGAATTGTTGTCGAACCTACACTTACTCAATCTATACTTAAAGATACAATGGATTCTCTTGCATGTGAAAATTGTTTTATGGAACTAACAGAACCTAATCTTGAAGATGTCTTTATTGCTTTAACACAAAGTAGGTCTGAAAAACAATGATACTCGCGATAGTAAAAAAAGAGCTATTACAACTTCGTCGTGATCCTCGTCTTGTTGGTTTAATCATTGTTATGCCAATCGTCATGCTTATTCTTTTTGGTATGGCGTTAAAATTAGAACCAAAAAACGTTCGCATGGCGTATTTCGATGAAGATCAATCCATCTTTACTAATCTCATAAAAACAAGTTTATGGAGTGATGGATATTTTGATTTATATGAAGTCAAATCTAAAGAAGCTATTGTTGAAGAGATTCGCGCTGGACGTGCAAAAGCCGGATTTCATGTAAATAAAAGCTTCTCTGCTGAACTTATTGAAAACCAACAACCGCATGTTACTTTTTATGTGGATGGCACCATGCCTTCTTTGACAACAGCAATGAAATACCACTCTGGTAGCGCGACCAATGATGGTGTAACAAACGGTATGTATTTTTCTGATGCAGATTCTGAAAATGTGGTGATTGCAGAAGAGCCTTTCATTATGGATACCGTTATTTTATTTAATCCTGATGAAAAGGAAACCTGGTTTTTTCTACCTGGCGTAATTGGTGTTTTGATTATGCAGATTGCATTAATCTTAACCGGAATTACGGTTGTGCGTGAGCGTGAAAAAAGAACCATGGAGCAACTACTAGTAACACCGCTGAGTAAAACCACCTTTATTATTGGTAAATTGATACCTTATATTTTTATTGCTTTACTCGATTTTTATTTTATTCTTGGGGCGGGCTGGTTGTTGTTTGATTTACCTCAACCAACATCACATTTCCTTATGTTTATTTTAGCTTTTGATTACGTGGCAGTGATGATTTCTCTTGGCTTGTTAATATCGTTGTTTGCAAAAACTCAACAACAAGCGATGTTTTTAGCAATCTTTATTATTGTTCCTTCCATTTTATTATCGGGGTTTATATTTCCGTTAGAAGCTATTCCTGAATCTATTCGGCCGGTTTCTAATATTATTCCATTTACATTTTTTGCAGACATTATTCGAGGCTTGTTAGTGAAGCACACATTGTTTGTCGACTTACTAAACTCATATCTTGCGCTTACAAGTTTTGCTGTTGTCTTTACTGTAGCGAGCATTATAAAGTTTAGAAAAACGCTCTAAATTTATAAGCTGATATTATTTTCGAATGTTTTTTTTGTAATCATAATAAGTGATAAAGCCAACCAATAATCCAGCTATTAACATAACTAATATATAACCAGTATCATTGTGTATGTGAAAAAAATTGCTGTTTCCGTGACCGGAATGTGCAAACGTGGCTGCAGAGAAAAGACTGGAAATTAATAGAGTAGTCATTGTAATAATCTTATTCATTATCATTCTTCCTTATCTATTTTAAAAAATGTTATTGTATTTTAACCTTTATTAATTCTTCACCATCCGCATCTGATACATGCACTGCACAGGCAATGCAAGGATCAAAGCTATGGATGGTACGTAAAATCTCAAGTGGCTGTTTAGGATCATGTAATTTATGACCTTTGAGGGCTGCTTCGTAAGGACCACTTTGTCCCTTCGCATCACGTGGGCCTGCATTCCATGTACTTGGTACGACAGCTTGATAATTATCAATCTTGCCATCTTTAATGACTACCCAATGCGCAAGTGCACCGCGAGGTGCTTCGGTATAACCAACTCCTTTAGCAACGGATGGCCATTGCGAAGGGTCCCATTTTTTTTCATTAAACGTTCTTACATCTCCAAGGCGGATGTTGGTTACGAGATTGTCATACCAACCCTGCATCTGATCGGCAAAAACTTTCGTCTCAAGTGTTCTTGCTGCAGTACGCCCTAAGGTTGAGAACAAGGCATCAATTGGTACGTCTAATGTTTTTAATGTGTAGTTCACCAATTCTGTTACTTGTTCGTTGCCTTTGCCATACATCATTAATATGCGGGCAAGGGGGCCAACTTCCATTGGTTTGCCTTTCCAGCGTGGTGACTTCATCCATGAATAAGATTTGTCGACGTCGAGATGATCATAAGGCGGTTTTGGACCGGTATAATTAAGTTCGGTCTCACCATCATAAGGGTGTAGCCCCTTATCTTTTCCACCTTTATAGTCGTACCATGAGTGAGCAACATATTCTTCAATTTCATTTTCGGCATTAAGATCAAGCTCATGGATTTTAGTTATGTCACGGTCAAGAATAACGCCGCGAGGCACCAGTAACTTACTCACATCATCAGTACCGTCTTCAGGGAAATCGCCGTAACATAAGAAGTTACCCACGCCTTCTCCCTGGCTTGCCCAGTCTTTATAAAAACCGGCAATGGCTAAAGTATCAGGTAGATAAACTTCATCAACAAAGTGTCGCATTTCATCAATAACATTTTTTACAATTGCGAGACCTTTATCATTGAGTGCCGTTGCTCCAGCACCGCCATGCATTTGTGGGCCCTGCCCAGGTTCTATACTAATTGCAGAGGGCACACCACCGACTAAGAAATTTGGATGTGGATTTTTTCCACCAAAAATGGTGTGTAACTTAACAACATTACGCTGCCATGATAATGCTTCTAAATAGTGAGCAACGGCCATTAAGTTAGCTTCAGGTGGCAACTTATAAGCAGGGTGACCCCAGTAACCATTATTAAAAATACCCAGTTGGCCGGACTCAACAAAGTTTTTAATTTTTTTCTGCATGTCAGCAAAATAGCCGGGTGATGATTTTGCATATTTACTTATGGACTGAGCCAGTTCTGATGTTGCTTTAGGATCTGCTTTTAAAGCAGAAACAACATCTACCCAATCGAGCGCATGTAAGTGATAAAAATGCATAACATGATCATGGACAAATTGTGCTGCGATCATCAGGTTACGAATGAGTTGTGCATTGGGTGGAATGGTATAATCGAGTGCGTTTTCAACAGCACGAACTGATGCTACCCCATGCACTAATGTACAAACGCCGCAGATACGTTGGGCAAAAGCCCATGCATCTCTTGGATCACGACCGCGTAGAATAATTTCTATTCCTCGCACCATGGTGCCAGATGAATAGGCTTCAGCAATGGTATCTCCATCCATTTGCGCTTCTATACGAAGGTGTCCTTCGATGCGGGTAATGGGATCAACAACAATACGTTCTGACATGATTTAATTTCCTGTTTGTTATTCTTTTAAATGGTCTGCGATCAATTCGGTCAAACCAATAACTTCTATATCCATTTCATATTCTTCAATGCCGTCTTCGAGCATGTTGCGGCAATTTGAACAACTGGTGACTAATTTTTTTGCACCAGCACTATCGAGTTGTTGTTTTTTTATTGCGAAAGATTTGAGTCGTAGTTCATCTGCATCTGGATTGGCACTAACACCACCACCACCACCACAACACCAATTCCATTTTCCACTACAAGGCATTTCTACAAAGTTACTGGAAACGCTATTAATTAAGTCACGCGGTTCTTGTGTGATGCCTCCTCGACGTACAATTTGGCAGGGATCATGGAAAGTGATTTTTTCTTTATCCAGTCCTTCAAGTTTTATCTTTCCTTCTTGTCTTAATTGATCGAGTAACTCTAAGATATGAATAACGTCAAACTTGTAGGCTCGACCAATTAAATTAGGCCCATCCCAACGTATTGCGGTGTAGGCGTGACCACACTCTGGACTGATAACCGTTTTTACCTGAAGTTTTTCCGCTGCATCAACAACTCGTTGAACAAGTTCAGCAGCAAGATCAGATGATCCAATTTGAATACCACTATTAGTTGCTTCAAAAGCTTCGCTGGAAAACGTCCATGACACATCGGCCTGTTTAAAGATTTTTGCCATTGCACCAATAAATTCAGAAAACTCCATGATTTCAGCAGAAGACATAAGAAGCAGATAATCAGCACCTTGTTTATCGAATGGCATTTTAATACCGCATTCATCTTCAGCATGTTGTACTTGTTTTTTAAAGGTAGAAATTGTTACACCCATAGGACTACCAATGGTCATTGCTCGAGATGTTGCTTGTTTTAATCCTTCTGGAGCATGTCCTGATGCAACCATGCCTTCTCGTGATTTTCTAATCATATAGACAAGGTCAATACCGACAGGGCATACAAGAGAACAGCGTCCGCATAAGGTACAACTGTCATACAATAATTCTTGCCATTCATCGAGATCAGCATCGGTGATAGGTTTACTGATCCCCAGTGTCTTGGCTAATCGTCCCCAAAAAGTATATTCCTGTTTCCATACTCGACGCATCGGTTCGAGTTTATTGATCGGAGTATATTTTGGATCTTGTGTTGTTTCGTAAAATAAACAGGCACCTGCACACATGCCACAGTGAACACAACTATTAAAGAACGATGCGATGGGGGTATCTATTTGTTGTTTAAAAGCGGCAATACCACGTTGTATTGAAGTGCTCATACTTTCACTCCCTTACGTCCAGCAGCTTCGCCGCTGTACCAACGAGAAAAGACAAAGGTAAAAGTATGCATAAGTTTTGTCATTGGCATACTTATAAGCAACAGTTGTATTGATACAATATGTACAATCATCATTTCGTTGTAAGGTAAAAATTGGCGATGATATAAAAGGTAACCTGTTAACACAGGTAAAAAGGTAATAGTCCAAACGAAGTAATCAGAGAAGCGTGAGATATAACGCCGCACTTTATCCCATACGCGATACCATAGGGTAACTAACATGGCCAACATGGTGAGCAAGGTTACACCATCAATGAGCCAGAAGGGTAAACCTGACCACTCAAGTCCGGTTAAGTCTCGTATGAATAAAATGTGCGGAACATAAAATACAACAATAATTAATAACCCAACATGAAAAATGTAGCCGGTAATGAAAGTTACAGGAATGGCTTTAAGACAAGCCATAGACGGTAGAGATCGAGTCAGGACTGTTCGCCATCCATATTTAGCAGTAGAAGGAACACGAGCAACACTCAGATCTTTTTTTCTACCGAGTAAAAGCATTTCCAGTAAACGAACAGCAACACCAAACAACATTAGAATGATGGCGATGGTCATACCCGGACCACGAACCCATGTTAATAATTCCATTGTTGTCATTAATCTATTCTCTTAAGTTTGAAGATCATCGTTAGTGACTTTTTGATGTTTCTTTTCTGCACTCGCTTTTTTCATACGATTTGCAAGACCTGCAGCTATACCTGCGGCAGCACCAGCAACCAGGGCAGGGGCAACGTAATCAGAAATATTCGTAGGTGATGCTGTGACTGGCTGGTATAAACCGCCAGCATCCCAGAATCCGGGCTCCGAACAACCTATACAACCATGACCTGACTGGATTGGAAAACTGGTGCCTTGATTCCACTTTTCAGTGGCGCATGCATTATGAGTAACGGGTCCTTTGCAACCAAGCTCATACAAACACCAGCCTTTGCGTGCACCTTCATCATCAAATGTTTTTGCAAACTTGCCTTGATCATAAAAAGGGCGGCGATAACAACGGTCATGAATAGAATCACCATAAAAGGATAATGGTCTGCCAAAGCTATCGAGCTCAGGAATTTTTCCAAAGGTGAGGAAGTGCGCAAGAACACCGGTAATAACGACAGGAATAGGGGGGCAACCAGGAATATTTATAATGGGCTTGTCACGAATAATGCTTGAAACAGATACCGCACCTGTTGGGTTTGGATCTGCATACGGTAAACCACCGTAGGCGGCACAAGTTCCGACTGAAATAATGGCGGCGGCACCTTCTGCCGTTTCTTTAAGCATATCAAGGTTACTGATACCGGCGATGGTTGAATAAACACCACCGTCTTTTATTGGAATAGAACCATCTACAACCAGTAAATATTTTCCATGGTGATCTTTTATTGCCTGCAG
>JAUVEN010000138.1 GCA_030594815.1 Gammaproteobacteria bacterium | reverse complement strand
GCGATTGAAGTACTAACTGAGCTTCATGATATGGGAATTAAGTTAGCTATTGACGACTTTGGTACGGGCTATTCCTCTATGGCTTATCTTAAACAGCTACCCGTTGATGAACTTAAAGTGGATAAATCATTTATTATTGGTTTAGATCAAGATAAGAGCAATGATGCGATTGTACGATCAACCATTGATTTAGCACATAATCTGGGACTAAAAGTTGTTGCTGAAGGTATTGAAACTAAAGCTGTAAATAAATTATTGCATAAGTATGAATGTGATATGGCTCAGGGATTCTTCCTGAGCCGTCCTATTTCGACTGAAAAGTTAGCCGAGTTACTTAAATCCGGGCAATAAATTAAACTTTAACCGCTTCTATATGTGCGGATAAAACATAGTCAGTGACATTTGTATCTGGCGCCCAATCTTTAATGAAGTCTTTCGATTCATCTTTAGGTGTTATTTTGATTTCTTTAAAACCCGCATCTTGCATATAACCTTCAAGATCATCAATTAATGATGCTCCGGCCATACAACCCGCATAAAGATCGAGATCGTTTTTCATTTCTTCAGGCATTTCAACACTGGCAACAACATCAGAAACGGCTAAGCGACCACCGGATTTTAATACTCTATATGCATCACTGAATACTTGTGCTTTATTGGGTGAAAGATTGATAACACAGTTTGAAATAATGACATCGATAGTGTTGTCGGCAATGGGAAGATATTCAATTTCACCAAGGCGGAACTCTACATTTTCAAAGTTTGCTTTATTCGCATTATCACGTGCTTTACTGATCATTGTTGGTGTCATATCAATACCGATGACTTTTCCACTTTCGCCCACTTCACGTGCAGCCAAAAAGGCATCAAAACCACCACCACTACCAAGATCGACAACTATTTCACCCGCCATTAAGCCAGCAATCGCGCGCGGGTTACCACAGCCCAGGCCCATATCAGCACCTTCGGGAACATTGTCTAAATCGTCATTTGAGTATCCGAGACGTAATGAGTTTAAAGTGTTGATATCAAGATCATCAGATACACCGCAACAGCTTGATTCGATACCAGTGGATTCTTTGTTGTTGCTTGCTTCTGCTACTTTAGAATAACTTTCTCTCACTTGCTGACGAATAGCATCAGATTCTTTGTGTTGTTGTGAGGCTTGCTCTTCGCTACAGCAAGTGGCGGGTGCACAACATGATGATTCTTTAGACATAACTTATACCTCTTTTATTCGATAAATGTGTTTTGATTTCACTCAGAGCTTTGCCCTGAACCTGCAAAAAATTCTTTTAGTACGCTGACTTTTTTTGTATCGACAAAGCAGTCAATATTTTTGCCTCGGCGTTGAGTTTTGATTAATCCTGCGCGTTGTAGCTCTTTAATATGGTGTGACAGGGTAGACGGTGCAATAGCCAAATCTTCACCTAATTCACTGACACAAAAACCATTTACTGTTTCCGCAGAACAAACAGCACCCGGTTCACAACAGCTTAATAGACGTAGAAAAATTTGAAGTCTATTGGGGTTTGAAAGAGCTTTAAATGCTTCAGCCAGTTCAACTGTATTAAATGTTCTATTATTCGACATGTTTCGAATTATAGAATAAAAAGAAGTATTGTCAAGCTCTTTAAGAAATACCGTTAAATGCCGATTTATAACTCAGGTACATGAATAATAAGGCATACTTAAATAATATGATGATTTCCCAACATTCTCGAAAAATTGCTATCAGCTTTATGATTGTGCTGGGTTTGTCCTTGGCCATGATTACCTATGACCTGAGTCGTATGCGCATTATGCAGTCCAAACTGGATGTCATAACCAAAGAACATAATGTTAAAACGTCTTTAATGACGACATTTCAACACGGTATTTATGAACGACAGATCAGCCTGCGGCATATTTTATTAATGGAGGATCCTTTTGATCGTGATCTAGGAAAGACAGAATTTAATAGCTACGCGGTAAATATTGTAGAAGCGAGAAGTGATTTTTTGCGTTTGCCGCTAAATGAAAAAGAAAAAATATTAATAACAGAAATTAGCACGGCTATGGTAGTGGCATACAAGGCGCAACTGGATTTAATTGACGCTAGTATTTATGAGGGTAAGGTTAAATTTAGCAGGAATGAAATAGATCATGCTTTTAAAACTCAGGCTGTCGTTCTGGATATGGTAAAGCAGATGATAATGTTACAACAACAAGCAACAAAAAAATCGGTTATGGATGCAGAGCAATCCTATCAGGAAGCAAAAACATCTATTTATGTTTTAGGCGGAAGTTCACTTATTTTTGGACTTTTAGTTGCATTCTTAATTATCAGGTTAACCGAGTCACAAGCTGGTGATGTAAATGATGCGATGGCTGAGTTGGAAAAATCACGTAACGAGTTAGAAAATCGTGTAAACAAAAGGACAGAGCAACTTGCCCAGGCAAGAGATGTCGCGCTTGCTTCAAATAAATCTAAAGATAACTTTCTGGCAACCATGAGCCATGAATTGCGCACTCCATTGAATATTATTATTGGTTATAGTGAAATGCTTGAAGAGCAGGCGATAGATGAAAATGTTAAGAGCTTTATTCCTGATCTTAAAAAAATACAGACTTCGGCTCACCACCAGTTAAAACTGGTAAGTAGTATTCTGGATATTTCAAAAATTGAAGAAGGGCGGTTGGAAATATACCCTGTTGATTTTGATATAGAAAAACTGGTATCCGAAATTGAAGAAGCAGCACGGCCACTTATAGCGAAAAACGATAATGTCTTTGAAGTGAAATGTATACCAGGTATTGGTATGATGTATTCGGATAATATGCGGATACACCAGATTTTATTGAATCTTTTAAGCAATGCAGCAAAGTTTACCCATGAAGGTATTATTTCCTTAAATGTTACTAAAGATAACGATGGTGATTTAATCACCTTTGAAGTTCAGGACTCAGGTGTTGGTATTTCAGAATCTTATATGAATGAGTTATTTGAAAAGTTCACCCAGGCTGACAGCTCGACTACGCGTAAATATGGCGGCTCGGGGTTAGGTTTGTCTATATCAAAGCAATTGAGTAAACAATTAAATGGAGATATAACAGTAACGAGTGAAAAACATAAAGGCTCTAAATTTACCTTAACTCTCCCCGTTATTTATATTGAGTAATATTGTGATATTATTTTTATCCATGATAACGGCATCACTTGCAGTACATTTATTAAATGGCTGGATGGAACCCTTTATGGATGTTAGTTTACGAGCGATGATAAACTTAATCGTTTTTATTGCTGTATACATGCTGTCCAGCCGTTATTTTAAAAACCTAAAAGGTTAAAGTGATTATTTTTAAATATAAATTTCGTGACGTATAAAATCTCGCTTTTAACTTTATCCGGTAAATCATTAACTCAATAAGTTTCACATATAAGTGATATGATCTTTTTACATTATGCCGGGTTAACATGGCTACACATCTGGATGTGTGAAAATATTCTATGAGTTTTCAGGGTAATGGTAAATGAATGCGAAATTGGTGATATGGAAAGTATAAGATATTAAAAGGTATATAGTTACTTTTAATTGTTGATGACAGAATTAAAAATTAAAAGATATTATTTTGAATAAATCGCTAAAGAACCAAGGTTAAAAAATGAATATTGATACTGGATTAAATAAATTAAACAATTTGTTGCCACTTAAAGAAAGACAGAGTTCAATAAGTCCTGAACTTAAATCATTGCATCAGGAAATTCTTTTTAGCTTTGCAAATTCAGGATGTGCTCCTAAGAGCAAGAATAAAGAACAGTTAAAAATACTGGCTGAAAACGATCTCATTGTTCTGGATAAAGACACAAACGAAATAAGTGGTGCCTATCCCTTTAGTGTAAAGAAAACGGCTCATCATGTGTTTCTTGAAAATGCAGATCTTTACGCTATGTGTGCTTTTGATGCTATATCTATTGCACCGGTCTTTGGTGTGACTACAATAGTTAAATCTCACTGTCATATAACGAATGAAAAAATTGAACTGCATCAAAATGGAAATGAAGTTCAAAATATAAAACCTTCAAAAGATATTTATATCGGTATTAAGTGGCAACAAACGGGTTCATGTGCTGCGGAAAGTCTATGCATGGAAATGGTTTTCTTAAAAGACAAAGAAGTCGCATCTGCCTGGATGGGAAGTAATGAGAATATTAGCGTCTTTCCTTTAGATGAAGCTATACGGTTTTCAGTTAATTATTTTAAACCATTGCTTGAGTAATTATGTCGGGAACAGATTTTGCGTTATTTGTTATTTTACTTTCAGCATTTCTCTACTGGCTGGATAGTATTCGGGCGAAAGAAATAGCAACTACGCTCTCCAAAGAGGCTTGCAAAAAAGTATTGCTGGAATTTCTTGATGAGACGGTTGCAATAAAAAAGGTTCGTTTGCGTCGTAATACAAAGGGCCAATTATCTTTTTACCGTGAATATCATTTTGAATTTACCAGTACTGGTGAGTGTCGATATAAAGGTATTGTTAAATTATTAGGTAAACACCTGCTTGATATTGAAATGGAACCTTATAAAATTAATGAACTGGATGAAGAATATATTGAATAACACTACTCTGAGTAGATTATTCCTTTATAGACAAGGGTGGGTTATCAAAATGAACGCCTTCCCAGCCGAACTTCATAAAATTTCTAATGTTGGCGTGACTGTCACCACCAAGATCAAGTAATACTTCTTTACGATAATACTTGCCAAAACAACTGAGTGTTTGAGCTTCATTCAGGTCATTTAAATCAGCAAAGGCAAATATCTTGCACGAACCTTCATTTGTACCGGCCTCATTCACCAGTTCATTATCACCTAATCCATTATAAAATTGTGTCGCAGTATAGTCATAATCATTTTCAATAACGGCAATAACCTGATCAAATTCAACGTCAATAGGATTTGTCTGAATAAGATTGATAAGTTCTTTTGTGTTCATGCTGGTTTAGTCCAAATATTATGATGAGCAACTAACGGAAATTTCATTTGACCATTCAGGTGGTTGCCCTGCATATATTTCATTTTCCGGTTGTTCATCAAAAGGATTTTGTA
>JAUVEN010000127.1 GCA_030594815.1 Gammaproteobacteria bacterium | reverse complement strand
CGGAACGATTCAATTAGATGCAGTTTTCATTAATGATGATAAGGAAGAGCTGATTCCCGGCAGTGGTACTGAAGTCAGGAGAGCCAGATTTTTTATTTCTGGCGAGCATGACAAAACCTGGGAGTATAAATTGCGCGTTGGTGTTGAAGAAAATGATTTAAGCGTGAAAGATGCTTACATGAAACACATCACTTCAGGTTTCAAGATTGGCTTATTTAAGCCTTCCTTTAGTATTGATGAAATGACAAGCTCAAAATTTATAACCTTTATGGAACAGGCTTTACCAAATGCATTTAAACCGGGTAGACGTATTGGTGTAGCGTATCATAAATTCAAAAATAATATTAATTATAATTTTGGAGTATTCGGGCAAGGAACAGGAGATGGTGATGAAGTAGGAGATGAGGGCGTAGGAATGAATAGTCGTATAACAAGTCCAGTTATACAGACTCAGGATTATCTATTGCATATGGGATTTAATTTTACCATTGAAGAACCAGAGGACGATGTAAATAAAAGTATTTCATTTGATGCTCGTCCAGAATCACACATAACAGGTAATATTGTTGATACAGGAACGATTACAAATGTTGAAAATATTATTCGGGCTGGAATTGAAGTTTCAGCCGTTATGCAATCATTGTCAATCCAGGCTGAAACCATGCTGGTTAATTTAACAAAAAATGACAGTTCAGACGATTTACAATTTACAGGCTCCTATATTTACGCTAGCTGGTTCCTTACGGGAGAAAAAAGGTTCTATAAGGCGAGTCGTGGTGTATATGGTCGTATTACACCTCTAAACCCAAATGGTGCATGGGAGCTGGCCTTGCGCTATAGTGTTATTGATCTTAATGATAATGTTGTTAATGGTGGAAAGGCGTCAAACATCACGTTTGCAGTTAACTGGTATTCCACTCCAAAAACGCGGTTTTCGATGAATTATATTCATGTTGATTCAGATCAAAACAGTATTTATGGAAACCCTGATATATTACAGTTTCGGACTCAGATAGATTTTTAGCCGTAAGGATTTTTATGCGAATTAGTCAAAAAATTATATTGACTGCAGTTACAGTTATTACGATTGTTGCGCTATCAGATGTTTTTAAGATTAGAAATAGTCTTGAATTTGAAAATATATTTACAAGTATTGTTGAATCAGAGACACCTTCACTTACATCATTAATTGAAATTAAGTCCAGTGCCAGACAAGCTTCTTTAAAAGCGGTTGAGTATTCTATCCGGGGAATTGAAAAAGATAAAAATAAATCTTTAGAGGCAATAGAAAAAGTTAAATATCATTTGCTTACCTATACTCGTATTGAACAAAAAGAAAACAGAACACCACATGGTGATATTCAAAAATTAAAAACACTTTCAAATGATTTTATTCAAACCACATTAAAATATCTTCATATTTCAGAAGGTCCTTCTTTAAGCCAATTAACACTGGATGAGTCTGAATTACATCAAGCCAGAAAAACACTTGTTCATAGTATTAAAGGGATAAAAAAGGTTAAAACACAGCTGCTTTTGGAAAAGATTAAAAGCGAAGCAAGGAAAACGTCACTAAAATCAATTGAATATTATTTACGAGGTATTCCAAAAGATCATGCTAAAGCTCTGGAATCTATTGCGGAGCTACAAAAACTGTCCGGAAAACTGACCACTAAAGGAGCCGCTGTCGAAGTAAACAGTCTTGTTCTTTCTTATGTTGAGGCTGCTAAAAATTACCTTGCTGATATTTCTAAAAGAAAATCACCTGTTTCTAAAATATACTTACATGAAGAAGAACTCAATAAATCACGAAAGGCACTAATACATACGCTTTATAAACTTATTAGCACAGAAGAATCTGAACTTAATAAAGCGGGCACTGAGGCTAAGGATGCCATTGGTAATCTAATTAATATAACTATAATACTGGCGCTATTATTAACGGCAATAATCATTAGCCTGCACTTTTATATATATCGTTCAATATCAAAACCAATTACTGACTTAATAACGGCAACAAAAGATATTGGTGCGGGTAAGCTTGATACAAAAATTGATATTTCATCCAATGATGAAATAAGAGAATTGGCAGATTCGTTTAATGTGATGACCGACAAATTAAGGTTATCGCAGACTGAACGCGAGCAACAAGAAGAAAAACTTCGCCGCAGTCAAAAAATGGATGCTTTGGGAAAACTCACAGGTGGCATAGCGCATGACTACAATAATATGCTGGGTGTCATTATGGGCTATGCAGAATTATTAGAAGAAATGGTGAAGGGACAACCTGAATTATCCAGTTTTGCTAGTGAAATTTATCGTGCGGGTGAACGTGGAGCCAACCTGACGAAAAAATTGCTGTCGTTTTCCCGGCAAAAGTCATCAGATGCAATTTCACTGGAAATTAATGCGGTGTTGAAAGAACAGCAGCAAATGCTGGAAAAAACGTTGACGGTACGAATAACCTTGACACTAGATCTTGCGGACAACTTGTGGCGGGTGCGGCTTGATCAGAATGATCTTGAAGATGCCATTATTAATATGAGCATTAATGCTATGCATGCAATAGAAGGTAACGGAAAATTAAAGATTGAAACTCGCAACGAAGTCATTTCTGAAACAGAAGAAAATTTATATCAGGTGAAAGCTGGCGAATATGTTCTGCTAAGTATTACGGATACCGGTTCTGGCATGGATGATTCAATGAAAGAAAAAATATTTGATCCATTTTTTTCGACTAAAGGTGAGAAGGGGACTGGTTTGGGACTAAGTCAGGTGTATGGTTTTGTAGAACGTAGCCAGGGTAGCATCCAGGTTTATTCAGAAATCGGATATGGCACTCGATTTACACTTTATTTTCCACGTTATTTTGATGGAGAAAGCGAAGAATATGATGATAAAATTGATGAAGAAATTAATTTAAGCGGTACAGAAACCATTCTTATTGTTGATGATGAGCCAGCATTAGTTAAATTATCTTCAACAATACTCAAACAAAATGGATATCATGTTTTTACTGCAGGAAATGCACAGCAGGCACTCGATATTTTAGAAAAAGAGTCGGTTGACTTATTGTTATCTGACGTCATTATGCCGGATATGGACGGCTACCAGCTTGCTGCAGCTGTAATGGAAAAATATCCTGACATTAAGATTCAATTAGCGAGTGGATTTAGTGATGATCGCCATTTGGATATGTCTGACAATAGTTTACATGAACATTTACTGCATAAGCCCTACCATTCGAAAACGCTTTTAAAACGGATACGACAACTGCTTGGCTAAGTATTATCTAATATAAAATTATGAAGGTAACCTGGCAATATGCATTAGGAACCATCGCTATCTGTGTATTTATTTTGAACACTTCTGACGAGAGCGATTGTTAGAAAGGATAATTTTTATTTGCATAGATCATTAAGAGGTGAAGGTGAGGCTATGCCTTCGCCTTGAGCATAATCAACCCCGATTTCTGTTAGTACGTGAAGAATTTCAGTATCTTCGACATATTCTGCAATTGTTTGAATCTCCATGGCATGACCAATTTTATTTACTGCTTCAACCATAGCGCGATCGATTGGATTGTTTGCAATGTTATGAACATAGCTGCCATCAATTTTCAGATAGTCGACATTTAATGTTTTTAAGTAAGAGAAAGATGACATGCCACTGCCAAAATCATCTAACGAAAACTTACAGCCATGACTTTTTAAACTATAAATAAAATCGATTGCACTCTCAAAATTAGAAATAATATTTGTTTCCGTAATTTCAAAACATATTTTATCGCACTGCAAATCACTATTTTCAATTAATTCAATAATGGTAGTCAGAAATTTGTGGGAGGTTAATGATTGTCCTGAAAGATTAATCGATATTTGTTCAATGTTATTCATTGTGGATTTGTTTTTTATCATCCAGTCAAAACAGTTTCTTACTACCCATTCGTCTATGTTAGTCATTAGCCCATATAATTCAGCTGCAGCAATAAAGTTTACCGGAGAAATTAAATTTCCTTTCTCATCCGGGATTCGTAATAAAATTTCATAATGTTTTTTTAATGATGATTCCGGGTTTACAGGAATGATAAGTTGCTGGTACAAAGCAAAGCTATCCTCTTTAAGAGCTTGCCGAATCTGTGATGCCCATAACATTTCGCCTTGCTTGCGTTTTAGTTCCCTGTCTTCAGGCTGGTAAATATGGATTTGGTTTCGTCCTTTATCTTTTGCTGTGTAACAAGCAACATCAGCGAGGCCCAGGATATCGGTAGCAGATTCTATGTCACTGGTTATGGATGCAACGCCAATGCTAACACCTATATGAAATACTTTTCCTTCCCAGGTAAAGTGGAATTGTTCGACTACTTTTAATAATTTAGTTGCAAGACGTATTGCATCTTCTTCAATACATCCCTGGAATAAAACGGCAAATTCATCGCCACCTAAGCGTGCAATAAAATCACTTTCACGAACTTCAGATTTTAATGAATGTGATATCTGTTTTAATAGTTCATCACCAGCAACATGTCCGCAGGTGTCATTTATTATTTTGAACTGATCAAGATCCATATAACATAATGTTGAGTGTAAGCCTTCTGTTTTAGCCAGCTCAAGAAATTGATTTAATCGGATATCAAATTCATGTCTGTTATATAGTCCTGTAAGTTTGTCATGTGCGGCCTGATGTGTGAGTTCATCTTGTCTTTTAGTAATTGTTGTTAATGCTTTATTTATGAAGCGCGACAGATAGCCAAATTCATCATTACGTTTATCATCAAATTTAACATCTTCTCCAAGGCTAAATGCCTGGGCAGCATCTACCATTTGTTGTATGGGTTCGCTTAATAGTTTTTTCAGAATCCATTGTAAGAGTAAGCCAAAAACAATTAAGACAAAAAGCATTGCTGTTATTAATTGTTTCTTTTGCTGATTTAACACATTAGTAACAGGGATTTGAAAAATTTTTAAAGTAACCTCTCTGCTGTAGGCGATTTTTTGTTTAGTGGATTTAAATGAAAAATAAATTGTTTTAACCTGGTGAGCCTCACTTATAGAGCCGACATTAACCTGGCCAAAATTTTCTGTAATAACAATTAAGCCGACAGCTCCTGTACTTTCAATAATTTTTTTAAGTGATGCTTTTAATTTTTTTGCAGAAACATCTGTTGTTTGTTCAAAAAGCTCTCTGGTTAATGTATAGGTTTGAAAGTCAGTATTGTCATAATGTTTGCGTAAGTCATTTTCTAAAATGTCAATAGATACAACAACGAGAACAATGCCTATGCTCATAAGCCCCCAAAAAACCAGCCCCGCTATTTTAAGTGGCAGACTAAGTGCTACACCTTCTTTTAATGAGGGACGTGACATCTTATTTTAACCCAAGCCATTTGAGAGCTAAAAACATTGGGCAAACGCCACAAATACCTGCAGCTAAAATAGCCAAGCCCATAAACCATGGCATAAACCAAAGCGCTTCAGGGAATGAAAAAATGCTAATTGAAAGTATAGTTGCTACTAAAAATCTCCAGCCACGTTCAGCCTCAAATCTTGAACGTACTTTAAAGTTTATACCAATCGAGCATTCTAATGGGTTGCCACTATTATTATAGCGGTAGAGAGAAATTATTTTTGGTAATCGTAGATTTGTTATGGCTTCAATTATCGATAAACCAATAATGAAATATATAATTACAGAGATTTCAAAATATAGAGAAACAAGAAGCAGAGCTCCAAAAAATAACCTGTACTGCCGGTTGCTCATACTTATTACCTCTCTATCTGAATTAAATATGATTTATTCAATATCAAAATGTTAATTAATTTATTCACTGCGCATGCTCTCTAACATTAATTGCATCCATTCATCATAACGTTTTGTCAGTTCAATATTTTCTTCTGGTTTAAACCATGTGCCAGTATCTTTTTCTGGCCAGTGCATGGGTTGTTCTGCCAGTAAATAAGCGGTGCCTCTGGCTGTGGCTTCACATTCTGACGGACAGTAAACGGGCAATTCAGAAAGATCGGCAAGTCGTTGATTTAAACCATCAACAGACGCCAGGCCACCGGAGATTTGAATTTGCTCAGGAGGAGAAGAAAGATTACTCATTTCATCCAGGCAAGCTTTTAATAAAAAGACAATACTTTCAATTATAGCAACCGCTATTTCATTGACATTAGCCTGACGACTAAACTTACTTATAAAATCAGGTAACCAGAAGGGCGAAGCCAAACCAGAAACGCCATTTAAAAAAAGTGGTGGTG
>JAUVEN010000093.1 GCA_030594815.1 Gammaproteobacteria bacterium | reverse complement strand
TTAATGTTTATCGTTTTAATTTCTGATTCGGTGGCTTGATAGCGCCCTACCCAGGTATCAGAATATTCTGTTGAAGAAGCAAATGGAGCATTGATTCCTAACCCAAACGTCCATTTATCATTCAGCTGGTTGGCATAATAAAAGTTGGGGACAAAAGCAGAACCCGCTCCATCTTCATCGCCGCCCGATATCGCCGTTCCGCCTAAATCAGGGTTAAGTAACGAACCGTTATTGGTAAACTGTGAAGTAGCCGAAACGAAATGGCCTGCAACCACAACTTGCTTGCCTTCGAGTTTACTTAAACCCGCCGGGTTGTAAAATATAGTACTGGCATCTTCAGCAATTGCGGCTACACCCGCATTAGCGTTACCCACGCCACTGGCACTATTAACTGAAACAGCAAAACCCGCTGCATTTAGGTTTGATGTGATTAATGTTGCTAATACTGAAACGGCAAAAGTTCTTTTTATTAGTATCATTCTTTGTTCCCCCATTTTTGTTCTCCCTGGTAAATTTATATCCTTTGTTTATTTTTATTACTATTATTATGACTGACTATAGCTCTTACCCCCCAAAAACAAAAGCCCCCGCGGTAAAAGCTCACCGGTTTTAAAAATATCGGGCCATCAAAAACAAAAACGGCTGTTCCAACCGGCTTCGTAGGTGGGATCAAGCGTAGCGGATCCAACAGTTTTACCTCAGCCTTGTTGGTTCCGTCGCAAGCTCCTTGAACCCACCTACCTTTCAACCGGCTTTGTAGGTGGGATCAAGCGCAGCGGATCCAACGTTTTATCTTCTGTTGGTTCCGTCGTGTTACTCCTTGAACCCACCCACCTTTCCAACCGGTCTTGTAGGTGGGATCAAGCGCAGCGGATCCAACAGTTTTAATATTCTGTTGGTTCCGTCGTGTTACTCCTTGAACCCACCTACCTTTCCAACCGGCTTTGTAGGTGGGATCAAGCGCAGCGGATCCAACGTTTTATATTCTGTTGGTTCCGTCGTGTTACTCCTTGAACCCACCTACCTTTCCAACCGACTTCGTAGGTGGGATCAAGCGTAGCGGATCCAACGTTTTAATATTCTGTTGGTTCCGTCGTGTTACTCCTTGAACCCACCTACCTTTCCAACCGGTCTTGTAGGTGGGATCAAGCGCAGCGGATCCAACAACTTTACCTCTGCATTGTTGGTTCCGTCGCAAACTCCTTGAACCCACCTACGATTCGGATCTACGTTCTTGTTTAAACAACATGGCCATATAAAACATGCGGCAATAAAAAAAGGGCCATGCAAAACATGACCCTTTTCATTTTTTAGCGCTTTAACACGTTACTACATGCTTAGAACTTCCACGCCCAACTTGCTTCAACTTCAAATTGAGTCATTTCGATCTCAATTGTCTGGGGACCATCATTTAATGGATTTGCACCTGATACACTTGAATTTGGTGCATACATCGCTGCAAGACTAAACTCGCTGTCTGTGCCTGTTTTCATAGTAAAACCACCTGTGATATGAGTTTCCATTACCGCTGGTGCCAAAATATTAAACATCATTTCGCTACTAGGAATAGGTTGATCGCCTACGCTAATACCTGCACGCCAAGTCCAATCTGCACTGGTCTCCCATTGATAACCGAGTTTGTAAATGGTCATATCATCCCAACCAAAACCCGCACCATTCGCATCACCTAACTGGCTAGTAGCCAAATTTGGTAAAAATGGATTAGCAATAGCCGCGATATCACTGTACATAATCTGTTGAATATCAAAGGTCAATGTTGATTTAGGGGTCGCATCCCAAGCTAAACCTAAGGTCCAGGTTGAAGGAATGTCAAAGTCACCTTGCCCGGCAAATAAACCCGAGTAATCATCAAACTCACTCATATCCATTTCAGATTGATATGACGCTGCAAGGGTTAAACCTTTTGATACTTCACCTTGCCAACCAAACTTAACACCAAAACCCGTTGAGGTATCTTGACCATTATCAGTCAAGTTTGCAGCATCTGAAGAAAAACCTAAAGCACCAAAAGCACCTAAGCCTTTTGCTTCAAAGGTTTGATATACAGCAATTAGACTCGCACCCCAAGATGATGTCGCATTAATTTTTCTTGAATAGGTCGTGTTAATAAATAACTGTTCTAAATTAATTCCTGTAACACCGCCACCATATGGACCTGGAGCAGCATATTCTGTATTCATACCACCGTTACCATAGACAGATACACCAACTGAACTATCACTATCCAACATCCAGTTACGCGCAAAATGTGGAATTAAAAAGAAATCGTTATCACTTTCATATGAACCTTCTGCTAATGGAAAAAATGCTGGTGGAGCACCAGCTGGTGTACCTGTAACTGTATAACCACGTGAACTAGGGCTAAATAGCGCAACACCTAAATCCATACGGTCGCCAACAGTAACCATACCCGCCGGGTTCGTTGCTGCAGCCATAGCATCTTGTGGTAAGGCAGAACCGCCGCCCGCCAGACCTTTATTTTTTGTACCATAACCATGACCAAAGTAACCATTAGTTGCCATTGCGGTCATTGGTATTGTTAATGCTGCCGTCACTGCGCAAGCAATTAAACGTTTATTAATTGTTTTCATTTTTGACTCTCTCCCGTATACATATATTTAAACTATAAGTTAGGTATTTATTGGTTTTTTATAATTTACGATAAAACTATAACCTTTTTTAATTACATGAACAACGATATATCTGCCTTCTACGAGCAGCTTTTAAAGTGGTGACAATGTTCATTTTCACCATCGAACAACGTGTCCGAATTCATATATAGACTTATTATATGGTTTTATAGGATGAGTTCTGTACGTTTAAGTACATAAAAATAAAAAACTTGTATTTCATTATGAGCAGAAGCAGAAGTAAGCGCGTAATAATAAAAATGTTGGTTCCGTCGCAAGCTCCTTGAACCCACCTACCTGTTTCAACGTGTAATTGTAGGTGGGCTCAAACGCAGTGGAGCCAACAATTTTACCTATATTGTTGGTTCCGTCATTTTCATTCCTTGAACCCACCTACTTAAAACCGTAGGTGGGTTCAAACGCAGTGGAGCCAACAATCTCCACTTTACCCAACCTACATCTATTTCTAACAGGCATAAAAAAAGGGACTGTTTCAACGTGTAATTGTAGGTGGGCTCAAACGCAGTGGAGCCAACAATTTTACCTATATTGTTGGTTCCGTCATTTTCATTCCTTGAACCCACCTACTTAAAACCGTAGGTGGGCTCAAACGCAGTGGAGCCAACAATCTCCACTTTACCCAACCTACATCTATTTCTAACAGGCATAAAAAAAGGGACGCCGAGGCGTCCCTTTCTTAACAGTTTTAAGTTTAAATCAAACTTAGAACTTAACAGTCATACCAACACCGATCATAGAGAAGTCAGCATCAACTGATGCATCATCAAAATCAGTTGAAGTGTAACCACCATAAACTGATGCACCTTTGCTCAACTTCTTAGAAACAGCTAAACGTAACCAAGTAGCATCGGCTGCAGAACCACCATCACCAGAAGCTAAACCAATACCAGCATAACCAGTTAAACCGTCACCAAAACCCATGTTAGCGCGAACAGTAATTGCTTCGTTGCTAGCACCATCATCGTCGTGAGTTTCGTAGTTTAAAGTTGTAGCAACTTTACCAAACTTCATAGTAGCACCAAGTTTAAGGTTGCTGTCATCATTACCTACAACTTGGTCACCAGAATCATTATTGTAAGAGAACCAATATTTCACACCGCCCGCTTTACCAGTAACCGAAACAGCTGTATAGCCTTGGTTAGTAGCAGGTGCAGCAGCGTCGCCGCTATCAGCTAAACCGAGTTGAACTTTAACAGTTGCAGCACCCGCTTTCATTTTAAATTGACCAACTTGATCAACAAAACTTGAAGAAGAATACTTGTCTCCAGGCTTAGCATTTGCAACAGATGAACGAGTTTCTAAGAATGTAGCGATAAGTGGATCTTTTTCGATGTTTTTACCAGCAGTTCCCATACGACCGAACTGGATAGAAGTGCCACCACCGAATTTATAACCAACGTAGTTATCACGTTTAACTCGGCCTTCATCATTGTTGTCTTGTATGCGACCTAAACGTTCGTCTAATGCGATACGTGCATATGCGTTACCAGCAGTACCGTCGAATTGAAGACGTGTATGACCACTGTCAGATAAACCTGTTGATGCATCCCCACCATCAACATCAACGTTGACAAACTGTTGGTTTACACGACCAGAAATTTTAATGTCAGCCATAGCGACTGGAGCAGCCATTACTGATGCAACAGCGATTGCAATTAGTTTTTTGTTCATTATGAACTCCTTAAATTATTATTAAACTAAAAATATATATATTTTTATTGAGTTAGTTAGGTAAAAACTCACGATGATATTTATACTCTAGTGGTATCCCCTACGCAACACTTATTTTCAAAAAAACAACACCCGTCACATTTGTTGTTTTTTTGCTACAAAACGCGCAGATTTGCAAGCAAAGTGTGGCAATCTTAAGCAATAAACACCAACTAAAACAATGGATTATAGTTGTAGGTTGGATAAAGCGTAGCGGATCCACGCACCGGGGCTTGATTGGTTCGCCTTTGTTGGTTCCGTCGCAAGCTCCTTGAACCCACCTACAAACTTTTCACCCCACCCTCAGCAACTGCTCCTCGATAACTGCTCGGTCTTCGTTCCCGACGCGACTCTACCGATTCCATCCATGGAATCGTCCTGCGTTATCCTACTTACGGGCATCCTGCCCTAATGCGTTGCTCTCGATAATTGCTGCTGCATTATTCTACCTTCGCCCATCCGTGGGCTCGTACCTCCTGCGTCCATGCAGTCGTAACCCTCCCCTTAAAAGGGAGGGGGAATAAAAATAAGGATACCTCAGGCTCAGAACCGTTGATGACATTCAAGACATCCTGTAACGTGATTGCATAAGGCACACATTGTGCTATTATTGACATATGAATTATTACGCTTGGAATTCAGAAAAAAATGAAGAACTGATCAAAGAACGCGGTATATCTTTTGAAAGAGTCATACAACATATTGAAAATGAAAAAATTTTAGATATCATTAATCACCCAAATACGTCTAAATACCCAAATCAATACATGTTTATCCTTGAAATTGATAATTATGCCTACCTGGTTCCATTTGTTGAAAACAACTCTGAAATCTTCCTGAAAACGATTATTCCAAGCCGTAAAGCAACAAGAAAATACCTTGAGGTGAATAATGATGACTAACAAACTTGATAAAGAAGAGAAAGAGATTCTCGAATCTTATGAAAACGATGAATGGGTTTCAGTTTTAAACGAAATAGATGTCGCTAAATACAAAGCGGCCGCTAAAAACACGTTCAAAAAAGACAAGCGGGTAAATATCCGTATCTCAAAATTAGATCTTGAGCTACTGCAAGAAAGGGCTCTCATTGAAGGACTGCCTTATCAAACATTAATGTCTAGTGTTTTGCATAAATACGTTACTGGTCGACTAAAAGATAAAAACGTATAGGGAATCTTTAGGAGGCATCAAGCGTAGCGGATCCACGTACTGGGGCTTCATTGGTTCGCTTTTGTTGGTTCCGTCATTTTATTCCTTAAACCCACCTACTTTTTAACTTGTAGGTGGGATCAAGCGGAGCGGATCCAACACCGGGGCTTGATTGGTTCCGTCGCTTTGCGACTTGATAACACATTAGAAATGTGGAAAACACACACAAATGAAAAATATAATAAGTGGGTGTGGTAACCAACCTACCGTTAACTTCGCAGTTCAACGGCCAAAGTATTCATTCCAGGCCTGCAAAAGTGTTTTGTGATTTTAATTATGCGATGCAATTTTTTCTAAGCGCTCAGCCAGCCAAACCTTTATAATAGATTGACGTGTAACACCTAGATGCTTTGCCTCTTTATCTAATGAGTCTACCATCCAGACTGGAAAATCTACGTTAACTCTTTTTTGCTCCTGATTTAATCTTTTCGCTTTTGATAAATCGAGGACAGCAGAAATATCCTCGTTATCATTAAATTTTTTATCGAATGTTTTAGCTTTCATAAAAATTAACCTCTTCTACTCGTGACCGACGAACTGAAATAATACGAATATTCTTACCACGATAAGTAATGACAGCAGACCAGTGTTTATGGCTAATTATGCCAATCACTAAAAACCTCATTTCATCTGTTGTTTTGGCTGGGATTTCAAGTAGATCCGGATCATTCCAGAGAGATTGCGCGGCATCAAAATCAATACCATGTTTAGCAAGGTTTTGTTCGCTTTTTGTCTGATCGTACTCAAATGACAACATAGTATAAAATATATACCTATTTTATACTAAACACAATGTTTCATGAGATTGCTTCGCGCAGCTCGATTAGATGGTCTACTCTCCTTTGTTGGTTCCGTCGCACGCTCCTTGAACCCACCTACGATTCACAATGACAAGAAATGTGATGTCGAGATCAGAATGTCTGAATAAAGAATTATGCAAATGGCTTACCGCAGCGTCGGGCTGAAGCTACCGCTCCTGCTCACGCCCCTTGCCTACGTCCATGTAGGCAAAGCCCGACCTACATAAAAACAGAGCAAAAAAAATCCAGCAAATAGCTGGATTCTTGAGATTGCTTCGTCACTGCGTTTCTCGCAATGACAAACAAACTTATTAACGTTTTGAGTATTGTGGACGTTTACGTGCTTTGTGTAAGCCGACTTTCTTACGTTCAACTTCACGAGCATCACGTGTTACATAACCCGCTTTACGTAATGAAGGACGTAATGTTTCATCATAAACCATTAATGCACGCGTAATTCCGTGACGAATTGCACCGGCCTGGCCTGTGTTACCGCCGCCTTTAACGAATACTTTGAAATCGAAATCAGCTGATTTTTCAGCAGTTTCTAATGGCTGACGTACTACCATGCGTGATGTTTCACGACCAAAATAATCTTCAATTGCGCGGTTATTAATTGTGATATTGCCGCTGCCTTTTGTCATATAAACACGAGCTGTTGAGCTCTTACGACGACCAGTACTGTAGTATGTTTCTGCCATGATTAAATTTCCAATGCTTTAGGCTGTTGTGCAGCGTGATTATGTTCTGAACCTGCATAAACTTTAAGTTTACGGAACATGTCACGTCCTAATGGGTTTTTAGGCAACATGCCTTTAACCGCTTTTTCGATGATCATTTCTGGTTTAGTTGCTTGTAACTTCTCGAAGTTAACCGTCTTCAAACCACCTGGGTAACCCGTGTGGTGATGGTATAGTTTATTCTTCGTTTTGTTGCCTGTTACTACAACTTTCTCTGCATTGATAATAACGATGTAGTCGCCTGTATCAACGTGAGGAGTGTATTCAGCTTTATGCTTTCCGCGCAGACGATGTGCGATTTCAGTCGCCAAACGACCTAATACTTTATCTTCTGCATCAATTACGAACCAATCGCGTTTGACGGTTTCTGGTTTGGCACTAAAAGTTTTCATTATTTCGCCTGTCCGGAGTAAATGTTGTTCTGTTCAAAAAAGAGGCGGAATTTTACTGAACATAGGGTGAAGTTACAAGGGGAAATGAAAGAGAATTTTAACAAACCAATCAAAACCCAACGCAAAGGCGCAAAGAACGCAAAGGACTCGATAAAAGTGATGTATTTCAGCGACTTACTTGAGTATTAATATTTTAAATTAATATAGTGACTTTTAATAAGAATCATTCCTTAACTTTGCGTTCTTTGCGTTCTTTGCGCCTTTGCGCCTTTGCGCCTTTGCGTTGAAGTCTCTTGATTTTGACCTTGATCTCAAATTTCAGGCAAAAAAATAGCGCGGTAAAGGGGTAACCGCGCTAAAAGTAAATTCCATCCATAATTTGGAGGAGGATGGAGGAGTCAAAATTTGCTGATTCACAATAGCTGAATCAGTGATTGCTAATATAAGCGTTTACTTATTTAGAGTCAAGTCTTTTGTTCGTATTTCATGCAGATCTAATGAATTTATATGTAGGTGGGTTCAAGGAGCGTGCGACGGAACCAACAATGCAGATAAAAACTGTTGGCTCCGCTGCGCTTGAGCCCACCTACAATTGTACGTTGAAACAGGTAGGTGGGTTCAAGGAATGAAATGACGGAACCAACAATGCAGGTAAAACTGTTGGCTCCGCTGCGCTTGAGCCCACCTACCAGGTTTGCAGCAGGGACTCTTTTACTTCGTTGAGTTTGCCATGAAAAAAGTGGCTCGCATCTTCCATCCAGATTAATTGAGGTTGATTTGGACGTTCAGAAACCCAGGTTTTTACTACCATTGCATCTATAACTTCATCCTGACCACCCTGAATAACAACCCATGGGATATTTATTTCAGCGATTTCATCAAATGGATACATACTGACAGGGGGGGCAACCAGAAGAAGTTTCTCCGCTTTAATTACCTCTTGAGCTCGTGTTGTTACATAAGCGCCAAATGAAAAGCCTGCCAGCCAAACAGGTGCCTGAGAACGCCATTTTCTCAGCTCTGATACCAATGCCTGCAAATCTTCTGCTTCACCGATTCCGTGATCGTACTCACCTTCAGATTTACCGACGCCACGAAAATTGAAACGCACTGTAATCGCGCCTAATTCTGAAAATGATTTTGCCAGGATATGTACGACTTTGTTTGTCATGCTGCCGCCATATAGAGAGTGGGGGTGGCTGATAATAGTGATAGGTGTGGTTTCGGTAATAGTTTCAGGTCTGGTGATCAAAACTTCGATATCACCGGCTTTACCTGCAATAAAGGTTGTGGTGGTGTTTTGTTGGTTAAATTCTAGTTGGGATAACGACATACGGGGAATGTTCTCAGATTAGTTTTAGTGAATTGAATATTGAGAGTTGTTCCCTCCCCTTCAAGGGGAGGGCTAGGGTGGGGTGATATAAATATATTCCCTCCCCCTACCCCCTCCCTGAGGGAGGGGGGGAATAAATGCAAAATATTTATTTTTCGATTAGCAACCTTTCAACTATTTTACCTTGCTGCAAATGCTGTTCAATAATTTCATCCACATCATCTTCATCGAGATAGGTGTACCAGGTTTCTTCTGGATAAATAACAATTACAGGACCATGTTCACAACGACCAAGACAACCTGCCATATTAATCCGCACACCACCTTCTCCGCTGATATTTAATTCTTTGATGCGTTTTTTTGCATAGTCGCGTACACGTTGCGCGCCTAAATTTGCACAGCAGCTTTCGCCATCTTTACGCTGGTTTACACAAAAGAAAACATGATTTTTGAAATATGTCATGGAGTGCATTCTATTAATATATAAGATCAAAATCAAAAAAACTAACGCAAAGGCGCAAAGAACGCCAAGGACGCAGAGTTTTTATGACTCGGACTTTTTAGATAAATCTTATTATTTCCGCATCTGTATGAATAATTACCTAAGCAAACATAAATTCTTTTCTTTGCGATCCTTGGCGTTCTTTGCGCCTTTGCGTTGAGAACTTTTGATCTTATAATCGCATGGTGGATACTTCAGCTTATATTCTTAATCTTGCCGACCGTTGTGTTAAATGTGGTTTATGTTTACCACAATGTCCGACATATGCATTGACGGCAAATGAAAATGAATCGCCTCGCGGTCGTATTGCCTTGATTCAGGGTTGGTTAACGGGTGAACTTTCTCCTACAGGCACTTTAACTCAGCATTTAGATCAGTGTTTACTCTGTCGGCGTTGTGAGCGAATTTGCCCTTCTATGGTTCCTTATGGTGAAATCATGGATCAGAGTAAAGCTCTACTCACTGAAAATACTAAAACCCGTTTTAACTTGCAGTCATTTATTAGCAACCGTAGTTTAAAGCTGTTACTCAATAAAAATTATTCTGGTATTTTAATTTCGACTCTACGTCTTCTACAAAAAACAGGTATTTTTACTTTATCTAAAAAAAGTGGCTTGTTTAATTTGTTCGGCTTGCAGCGTTTAACCTCCTACTTGCCTACGTTAGACAAACCTGTAATAACAAAAAGCTTTTATCCTGCCACAAACACAATAAAAGGTAATGTTTCTTTGTTTACGGGATGTTTGTCTAAACAGCTCGATCCGGTA
>JAUVEN010000116.1 GCA_030594815.1 Gammaproteobacteria bacterium | reverse complement strand
GTGACGATTGGCATGATCATCATGGCTGAGACTCCAAATTTTTGTACTGCGTTTGCAAATACTGCCAGACGTCCTCGCCAGGCTAATAAGGGTTCTTTTCTGTGATGCTGAATCGCATGTCCCACTTCATGTGCTGCAACGGCAATGGCGGTTAAAGATTTATCGTCAAAATTATTTGGTGATAAGCGTACAGCCAGATCGGTTGGATCATAGTGGTCTGAGTTAGGTTCTGTTTTTTCAACTTTGACATGCGACATTTCAAATCGATCAAGTAGATGTCGAGCAAGCTCTCCGCCGGTACCTTGAAGGCGATCTAATGTTTTTGCATAGCGACGAAAGGTGTATTGGGCCCACCATTGTGGACCAAATAAAAGAGCAATAATGAAAAGCAGGATAATTATAAAATGCATAAAAAGATTATATCGCCACTAAGAATAAAAATTGTTTTGCCACGAAGGACACCAAGAGCATGAAGGAAATCAAAAAAATTACCACTGGGTGCACGGGGTACACAGGGGAATTTATATTTCCCTCATAGATTCTGTATTACCCGTGGTTTAAGCTTTATTCTTTTCCTTCGTGTACTTCGTGGCTAAATGTTTTAGCTTTTGTTTCGAACCACGATAGAAGCGATACCTAAACTTCGTAAACGCCGGCGTGTTTTATTCAACAGGCTGATATTGTTTAGTGGCCCGATACGAACACGATGCCAGGTATCGCTGTCATTAATTTTCACTTTTTGAATATTTGCGACAATACCTTCTAATGCAAGGCGTGCTTTTAATTTATCAGCTTCTTCAAATTTCTTAAATGATCCTGCCTGAAGTATGTATTGTTGGCTTATCGTATTTGTTGATGAGTTATTGTTTGTATTAATAAGTTCCTGTTCTGGAATAGCCACTTCTAACTCAGGCAGGATAGTATAAAAATCAAATTTAGGTTTGCTGTTACTGACAGGTTCTGGTGGTTTATTTGAACGTTCTTTTTTTACGCCGCGAGTTTCAGTTTGTTTTTGAAAAACTTTTGCTACAGTGTCGGTAATCGTTAATTTACCTGAGCTGTTATCTTTAATATAAACGAGCAAGGCAACAAATAAACCAATAGCTAAACCGGCAAGCATCCATATCCAGCCTGGTATAGGTCTGTGTTCTTTATGTTGGCTTTTCGCGTAGTCTCTTGGCATTTTATTTTTTCTTTCTTTAATTGACTGCTACATTCAAATTAGCAGGTAGCCCGGATCGGGAATAACTTTAAACTTAAACCCGGATTTCGCTTTGCTGCATCCAGGCTACATAAAACGATGTTTATCGTAAATTGCATCGTTTAATAGGTTACATCTCACTTGGTGCAGAAACGCCAAGTAAACCCAATCCATTTTGTAATACTTGTTTTGTTGCAGTAATCAAGGCAATACGTGAGTTGCGAATAGCCTCATCATCAACAATAAACTGATGTGCATTATAATAAGTATGAAAATCATTTGCTAAGTCACGCAAGTAATGGGCAAGCTGATGTGGCTCGTGGTTTAACGCGGCATTTTCAACAAGCTCTTTAAATTTAGACAGTGTTGTCATTAAAGATTGTTCATGACTTTCAGTAAGCTTATCCAGATTTGCTATGCCATTTTCCTGATCATAAGAAAAACCTTTTTCATCAAGCTGGCGTAAAACACTGCAAACACGTGCATGCGCATATTGAATGTAATACATTGGATTTTCATTCGACTTAGACTTCGCAAGTTCTAAATCAAAATCCAAATGTTGTTCACATTTACGCATAACATAAAAGAAACGAGCAGCATCGCTGCCAACTTCTTTACGTAACTGACGCAAGGTGACAAATTGCCCGGAACGTGTCGACATTTGCATCTTTTCTTTACCGCGATAAAGAATGGCAAATTGAACGAGCAAGACATGAAGCTTTTTCGGATCATCTCCAACTGCTTCCATCGCTGCTTTAACGCGGGGAACATAACCATGATGATCGGCTCCCCAAATATCGATGACTTGATCGTAGCCACGTTCAAGTTTATTCATATGGTAAGCAACGTCAGAAGCAAAATAAGTAGACTGGCCGTTGGCGCGAACTAGTACACGATCTTTTTCATCACCAAACTCGGTAGATTTAAACCAAATTGCACCTTCGCGTTCTTCAGCATGGCCAGATTTAACCAGGCGTTCAACGGCCCCGATGACCAAATTATTATCAGTTAAGCTTCGTTCTGAAAACCATTCTTCATAGACGACGCCGAAGTGAGCAAGGTCATCACGTATATCGTCAATGATATAATTTAAACCGGTATCAAAAACAAAACGATAGTTTTCTGTACCTAAACGTTCTTTGGCCTGGATAATTACAGCATCAATAAATTTTTCTTTGTCGCCGCCTTCATCTTCATCGGCAGGGAGAGTTGCAGCAACATCACTCCATTGCTCCTGAAACTTATCACCATTATTACGGTGCAGGTGTGCAGCTATATCCCAGACATAATCACCCTTGTAACCATTTACGGGGAAGTAGTCAGGATCGGGTAATGTGCCGCAGAGACTGAGGTAACGAATCCAGACACTGGCACAGAGAATATCCATCTGGCGTCCGGCATCATTAACATAATATTCACGGTGTACTTCGAAACCTGCTGCTGCAAGTAAGTCAGCTACTGCAGCGCCATAAGCAGCGCCACGCCCATGTCCAACATGCAAAGGGCCGGTAGGATTTGCAGAGACGAATTCAACTTGAACACGTTTGCCCTTTCCGACGGTAGAGTGACCATAGGCCTCACCAGCATCGATAATGGCTGGAACAACAGTGGTTAGTGTATTGGCATTCATGAAAAAGTTAATAAAGCCCGGGCCAGCTATTTCGACTTTATCAATATCATTATTCTCTGGAAGAGCAGCAACAATTTTTTCTGCTAAATCACGGGGTTTTTGACGTGCAGGTTTAGCCAGCATCATTGCGAGGTTTGAGGCAAAATCACCGTGACTTGGGTCTCGAGTATGTTCGATTACAATTTTTGGACTGACATCGTCAGCTAAAACACCGTCCTTTTTTAGTGTTGTGACGACTTGTTCGAGTAATGCGGTTAATACTGCTTTCATGATTTAGATTGATAACCTGGTAATTTTACGATTGAGCTTAAATTTTGGGAATTATATCACCGGCTGGCAGTTTTTACTTATGCAGATTGGGGTAAAGGTAGCGGAGTCATAGGGTTGATGCATACTTTATTTCAATCAACAAAAAACACGGTTATTGTGAGGTTCGCAAAGTGAAAAGAGGCAATCTCATGAGTTAGGTGGTTTTTAAGGAAATTGCTTCGCATAAATGCGAAGTAATTTCCCGCCTAACCAGAGTGATTCCCGTTACTTAGGTTTAGAGACTAATTCTACTTTTGAAAAATACGCTTCAATTGTTTTAACTTTTGTACGAGGAACTGTCATGGTGAATTTTCCACCTTTGACTTTCTTTTGTACATAAAGATTGAGTTTGTCGATTCGTATTAATTGGCCATTGCGTTTATTACCATTTTTAGTTGTGATATGAACAAAATCACTCACATGCTTTTTAATGTTGGCTAATTTGATTTTGTGATATTTTGCTGGTGCCTTTGCATATACTTTAGGTGCGATCACTGGAGCAGGTGGTTTAATGGGTTCACCACGCAGCAATGATTCAAAGTCCAGACTCTTTGCCATGCGTCTTTCAAAGTTCTCAGTAAACTCTACAGGCGGTAAGGTATAGCTCATATCGGTCACTAAAAGCCCATTAATTTTTAGACGAACATTTAACGCGCTTATAATTTCATCAGCAGACATGGTAGGAAGCATCATCGGGTTAAATTCTTCGCTTTGTGCCATTGTTAGTGTGACTAAGTCTGGTTTTAACAAAAAATCCTTATAGGCATCACGTAAACCTGACCCTGGAGCGAATCCCCAAACCATATAAAAATAGTTATCGGATTGTTTAACTTCAGCGTCGATGAATTCTTCTTTTTTCATATTGCTGAGTTCGGCACAATATTTCAGCAAACGTGGGGTATACGTATCATCTTTGTAAATAACTTCAAGATTATCGAGGTGAGGCATACCGTTTTGCATCATTTTGTCTGAAGACATACCACCTATATTGGAGATATTGATATTGACCTTTAAATTGCCTATTTTTCGGCTGTTTTCATCAAGCACGATGTTGAGTGTTTTTTTACTTTTATTAAAGTCATAAGCCATTCGCATGTTAGATAAAATGCGGGTATAGCCCATTTCTTTATAATCACTTGGACCAAAAATACTTTTGCCCGCGCAGATTTTTCGTTCAGTGGCAAAAACAGGTTGAATTCGTTTTACTAATCTATCCAGCCATTTAGCTGTTTCACCATGCAAATCTAAATAGAAATCATCAATAGCAAATCCAAGATCTTCAGGAAACTCACCTTTTTTAATGTTCTCGGAACCATTGAGCATGTAAACAAAGCCTGGTGTTTCGAAAGTAATATTGCCGAGAGTAATCTCCTCAGGTAAAAAATCACCTGAGATGCGAACATTCTGTAATTTAACTTCACCGGAAAGCATTGAGGTTGTCAGGTTGCTGTATTTAACCTGCGCAAAAGGTCGAATTGAAGTTAACGCATTATCAATGTTTGTTTTGAACTGATGATGTATATAACCATTAGTACCTGCAACAAGCGCGAGCAATACCAGTAATGCAGCAATTAATATGTTTCGAATGTGTCGTGGCACAATGCTTCCCCTTTGAGACCTTTACTAACAAAGTATTTTTCAAATTAAATACCCGTATGAGGGTATGAAGTTAAGCGTAATATAGCAAGTTAGGAGATAAATAGAACACTCAAGCATCTTAAATGGATAGTGCTGTTTGTTGTTACATCACAAAAAAGGAAAGATTTGTATTTGACAGACGTATCTTTTGGGATACAATTAAATTAAAGGAGAGTATATGGATATACGCAAATACCAGCTTGAAACAGGAGAGTTTCCCTTTGATTTGTGGTTTTCAGACTTAAAGGATATGAGAGCAAAGCCAGAATTTTGGTTCGTTTAAAACGAGCCGAGATGGGAAATTTGGGTGACATTAAATCAGTTGGTGAAGGTGTAAGTGAATTAAGAATATCAGAAGGCCAGGGTTACAGAGTGTATTATGGTCAAAAAGGAAATGAACTTGTGATTTTATTATGTGGTGGTAACAAATCATCACAAAAAAGAGACATTAAAATCGCAAAAGAATATTGGAGGCTTTATCGTGACAACAACTAAATATAACTCCAGTGATTATCTGAAAACAGCAAAAGATGTTGCTGCGTATATTGAGGCAGTACTTGAAGAAGATGATCCTAAATTGTTACTTGCAGCCTTACGTGATGTAACAGAATCACAAGGTGGTATGACTATGATGGCAGAGAAAACTGGATTAGGTAGAGAGAGTTTATATAAATCGTTATCTGAAAACGGTAACCCAAAGTTATCTACATTATTTGAAGTTATAAAAGCCTTGGGTTTGCATTTGTCGGTTAAGGCGGCTTAATTAGTACCGGAAGTAAATGGTGTTAGAGACAAATTGATTCTAATATTAGCGGATATTGTTCTCTGACACTATTTTCTTGCTCTTACCCTGTATCAGAAGGAGATAAATCCTCCTGATACATTTATCAATATTACATCCTAAATTGATTATTTGATTTCAGTTAAACCTTATTACCTCTGATTACAAAATACAGAGCAATGAGTAATAAAACGACCTGAAATTCCATTCCTCCCATAGGAAAGTTTTCTGCAGGTACAAAGTTCCAACGTCCCCAGTGAACCATGAAAATAGCGCCAAGCATTACAGGGATAATAAAAGCACCACCCAGCCGTGTCATCCAGTCATACATAATGCCACCCAGAATGATCAGCAAGCCTCCAGTAACTTCAGCAAGCGCAACCAGAAATGCTATATTCAGTGGCAGCTCCATCATGCCGGCAAAGCCACCAACATTCATAAACTTACCTACTCCATGAAATATAAACACGCTGGCCAATGATGCCCTTAATAACCAGTGTGCGTGATGTGAATAAGTATCCAGATAATCTGAAATGCCCCCCAGATCTTGAAGGCCATGGTGTTGATGTGTTGTGTTTAAATAAGACATAACATATCTCCTTTCATTTATGATCAACTTATTATTTAGAAAGAAGATTGTTTGATAAGTTCCTGAATATTAATTGTTATTGCTTTAACAAAAAGGGGTCGGAGTCAAGCTGAGTACATCTATGTAGTTAAAAACGATATTTTCGTTCCAGTTTGACTCAGCCCCCAAGTGATGTGACTCCGACCTGAAGTGATGATGGCCTTACATTAAATCCATCGGATCAATATCAATAGACCAGCGAACTTTTTTGGCCGCTTTGTCGCTCTCAATGAGTGGAATGCTGGAAGCGAAGAGAGCTTGTAACTGTTTTCGATTATTGGCTTGTATAAGTAACTGAGCACGATATCGTCCGGCACGGCGTTCCATTAATGCAGGGAAAGGACCCATCAGCATAATTTCATCTTGTTTATTTTGCTCTAACAACAAACGCGCTTGTTCTAAAAATATCATCGGACTTTGCTGATCAACTGCTTCTGCTCGCAGTAAAGCTAAATGAGTGAAAGGCGGTAGCTCAGTTTGTTGGCGTTCTTCGATTAAGGCTTTTGCAAAACCAGGATAGTCATGTTTAAGCAATGGTTTAAATAATGGATGATCGGCATGGTGAGTTTGAATGAGCACCTCACCTTCTTTTTCTTCGCGCCCGGCACGTCCGGCAACTTGTAAAATTAACTGCCCCATACGTTCAGAAGCACGAAAGTCTGAACTGTATAAACCATGATCCGCATTTAACATGCCGACCAGTGTTACGTTAGGAAAATGATGACCCTTTGCCAACATTTGTGTGCCTATTAAAATTTGTCGTTTGCCATTATTGATTTCATTCAGTAGTTTTTCCATTGAGCCTTTACGGCGCGTGCTATCACGATCAATTCGAATCACCTGGTACTGAGGAAAAAGTTCGTTGAGTGCATGTTCAATACGTTCGGTGCCAAAACCCATTTGTAGTAAATCATCGCTTTTACATTTTGGACAGGCAGAAGGTTTATATTGTTCGGTGCCGCAGTGGTGGCAACGTAATTGTGAACTGCTTTGATGTAATGTCATGTGCGCATCACAACGCGGACATAAGGCATGCCAGCCGCACTCATGACACATTAATACCGGTGCAAAACCACGACGATTTAAAAATAATAAAACCTGGGAATCATTTTCCAGGTGTTCTTTCATTTTATGCAGAAGTTGTGCTGAAACACCGTGTTCCATTTTTTGACTGCGCACATCGAGCAAATTAATGGTTGGTGGTTTTGCATTACCGGCACGTTCAGGCAGCAACAAGGTTTCATAACGGCCTTGCAAAGCGTTATACAAAGTTTCTAATGAAGGTGTGGCGGAGCCTAAT